>NZ_JBMPIY010000012.1:0-131473 GCF_049340005.1 Peijinzhouia sedimentorum | reverse complement strand
AGCAAGCTGCGAATGGATAGCAGGCTATCCGTTTTAGTGTAATCGTTAATGTCTATTACTTCCGGAGCTCCTTCTATAGCATTTTCACTCTTACAGCTAATCAAAAGAAGAAATCCCAGTAGGGTGAAGCCTATGAAGCCTCTTGGCAGGATATGAGAATTAAAGCCTTTCATTTTGTTAACGGTCAAGGTTAAGAGGACTCAATTTCAGCTTTAGGCTTAGCGTATATTGTAGCCGGAAAATCCAATAATGGCTATGTATAATTACCCAATGCCACATGCTTGTGTCTGTAGAAAGGTATAAACTAAAAATTTAAAATACAAATTTTATGCTTTTATGAAGTGTTAGAATAATCTTATCTAAATGAATGATACTTGGACTATATGATAGGTTGATAAGTAGTAAGTTAGGCATATATTGCCTGTGTTTATTATAGCATCGAAGCTAAAAATTAATTTCATCTACTTTAATACATTAATTTTTTTTAGAAATTTTTATCTAGTTTAGATTGCTAATAATTACAATTATTGATTGCTTTTGAGGATTTATTATTGCAATTTTAGTTTAATAATCAGGTATTTATCTTGAGTCTGCTTCGGGTAATTGCTTTCCAGCAGAAGAATAATATAAGCTTAGAAGAGGCAGAAACTTTAATACACGTATAATAGTGCAATGGTCTTAATGAAATGAAAATTTGTAAACTGGCTTTAATTACTTTGATGTCTGTTTTGTTTTTTTCTTGTAGTGAAGAAGAGAAAGAGGTAATAAATATAGAATTAGAGGGAAAAGTAATTTTAGAGGACGAAGTAAAAATCAACAAGCTTATTTCATTGGATTCAATTTTACTAGGATTTCGATTAGATGACGATTATTATTTCTCTTTGTATAACAGTAAAACCTATATGAAATATGGCGAAGTGCTGAAGAGAGGGAATGGTCCTAATGAATTTAACTCTCCAATCAGAGTTCATGGCATGGGATACGAAAATCAAGAATTATTCTTATGGTTTCACGATATAAATGAAGTGAAGCTCCACAGATTAAATGTCACAAAAAGTCTGATGTCAGCAGAAACAATTATTGACAAAACACTTAAAATACCCACAGATCCAGATCCCCTAAGTATTCGATTTATCAATGACTCAATTATAGTTTTTAATAATTCGAACCTCTCATTGAATGTCAATCAACTTAATTATTTTAATCTAAAAAGTGATAGCCTATTCAAGGAAATACAATTTGATTTAGGGTATGAAAAGCAATCACAAGAGGTGGACTATATACAATACACTTATAATTTGATTTATGTTAATGTATTTGAGGTAAAGCCGGATAAGGATAAAATTGCAACTGTTTACCAATATCAAGATCAGGTAGATTTAGTAAATAGGGAAGGTGTTAGGTTAAGTAGACATACGAATAGTACTGATTATGCCAATAAGAGTATGGAATTTCTGACTTCCAGAAAAAGAAACGCATTGAATATCTATTATAAGGCAGTCGAAGCAGATGATAATTTTATTTATGCTTTATACTATAATCAGCCTAGTGAACTCTATCTAAATCAGCATCATAATTCTTCCATTCATGTATTCGATTGGGATTTGAATTTGGTTGCAGAAATTAAATTGAAAGACTACCTTTTAAATTTCAGCCTTAATAAAGAGCAAGGGACAATCGTAGGCTACGATTATTTCAATGAAAAATTACTGGAATATGAAATAAATGAAGTTGTTAGAGATCTTTTGTAGTAACTGAACTCAATGAGGTTAATTCATAGTTCATATTATTTTTCAGTTAAATATCTCATAATCAAGTCGTAAATCAGATGGGTAGATAGTAGGTTTACCTTACAATTTCATTTAATGTCTTTCCAATTTTTCTAAAACCTCAGATTTATTGGTTCTTCCGATAGGTATCGTATTTCCTTCCACCTCCACATATTCGTGGGTATATGATGTGATATGCGCTATGGAAACTATAAATGACCGGTGAACTCTAAGGAAATTTTGAGGAGGGAGCTTTGCTTCGATATTGCTGATGGTTTCTCGTGTTATTATACTTCCAGTTTTAGTATGAATTTTTAGGTAGTCACTTAAACTCTCTATAAAAACTATATCAAAGTAGTTGATTTTAACCATCTTTCTATCCGCTCTTACAAACATGAAATCACTTTGATAAGAATTTTCTGGTTTTGGTGATTGATCAATTGAAGGCTGATGCAATTCAAAATATAGGTTAATAGCTTTACATAACCTTTCAAAAGAAATAGGCTTCATTAAGTAGTCAATCGCCTGTAAATCATAACTATCGATAGCATATTCCCTATATGCAGTGGTGAAAATAATCTTAATATCCTTGTTGATAGATTTTGCAAAAGATAGCCCTGAAATTTCAGGCATATTGATTTCGAGGAAAATCACATCTACTTGATGCAAATTAACTAGATTGAATGCTTCAATAGCTCCGGAACAAGAACCTATTACTTGAATTTGCTCTATTTTTGAAAGATGATTCAAGAGAATCTCTCGAGCTGTAGGTTAATCATCTACCACTATACATGACATTTTTTTATCCATGAATCTTTAGTTTTTGATGATTCAAAATCAAGTTAATTTCAAACCAATCCTCATCATAGTTAACTAAAAGTGAATAGTTATCAGGATAAGATAAGTCTAATCTTTTTCGAACATTCGTCAAGCCAATTCCATTTTCATTAACTGTTGAATTACTGTTCTTTATATTGTTTTTAACAGTGAATTGAATTTTTTCAGTATCTGTTTTCAAACTAATATATACCTGTGATTTATTGGTTGATCGATCACCATGCTTGAAGCTGTTTTCTACAAAAGGAATTAGCAACATTGGGGCAATGTCAATTTCAAAATCAATTTCAGAAATACTCAAATCAACGCTTAAAGTATCTTGAAAGCGTATTTTTTCAAGTTCGATATAATCCTTAATATGATCAATCTCATTAGCTAAATTCACACTTGGCTTGTCTACCTGATAAAGAATATAATCCAAAAGGTTTGAAAGCTTTAGTATCATTTCAGGAGTTTCCTCAGATCTTTTCAAAGCATATCCATACAATGTATTTAATGTATTGAACAAGAAATGCGGATGGATCTGCATTTTCAAGTATTTCAATTCTTGTTCCTTAAGTTTAAGTTGAGCAGAAAGCACTTTATTTTCCAGCTCTTTATTTCTTGCGACTGACGAATAATTATATTTAACAAGTTTAAATGCACTAATTACAAACACAACCAAATAGACGGCTACCATTATAAAAATCAGACTTTTGCTTAATGGAACCATCTGATTGTATTGAAGCGAGTTCATCATAATCAGTCCATAAAATATGGAAACCACAATGGCAAAAGCGGATAGAATTAGTGTATATAAACTGTAAAGCCCAAACAATAAGTACTTCTTGTGCAATAGATATTTTGGAATTAGAAAGTAGTTTACTGTATATGTAGTGCCAATAGTAACTGGCATTAAAAAGGCGGAAAATGAATTTGGGTTTGGAATGATTCCGCTACCTTCTTCAAAGAAATATCTGAAAAACACCAAAACGACAAGCCAAAAAATAGTATGGAGTAGAATTCTGCTGAAAAGAGAAGGCGGGAGGGAAAATGCTTTCATCATCGAATTACAATATCTACATAATTTCAATATTATCTAGCTACTTGCGATGAATTACCAATTTCACACGCCATTCGACATATTGGAATCAATAAATTAAATCAGAGGAAGAAAAGCTGCTTTAAAAAGCCTTAATCCTGCAGTTAATCTCATTTATTTAATATGAGTTTTAAGGAGTAATATGTTTGTAGCATAATCATCAAAAAACAAATATTATGAATTTAGCAATCAGTCAAAGTGTAAGCAATTTAGGGTTTATCTCTGTTTTATTCGCCAGAATGCAGGAAGGAGGGATAGTGATTATGTCATTAATCTTCATTTGTGGAATTGCCGTTTTTTCACTTATGGTTTTGGGTCTACTTTATTTGAAAAGGAATAATCCAAAGCTTGATAAAATGATTAACCTGATCAATTCAATTGGTTTGTTTGCGCTGGTTGCAGGAGTTTTTGGACAGCTTCTACAGCTTATCAATACGCTAGATTACTTAGAATTCAAGGACAGTGTGAATGCACAAGAATTAGCAGGTGGCTTGAAGTTCACGATTCTCCCAACACTCTTTGGCTGTTTGATATTATTGTTTAGCCGCTTTTTCACCATAATCCTTCAATGGTTTAAGTCTGGTAAATAATTGTAATTGCAGTCAGTTTCAAAATAAATCTAGTTTTCCAAACATCCTTGACGATCAATTTGTTAAAATAATAAATTGATATCATGGAGAATATTAAAACACCGATAATAGCCACTACGGCATACTTATTTATTTACACGTTACTTCCATTCTTCACAGGCTTTGAGCGTTTTATTGGAGCATTTTTCTTTATGTCTCCCTTTATTGTGATTTGGATGGTTGTAAATGTGTTGAAAAATGGGAAAGCTTCTGATAAGAAGTTTGATGAAGGTTATTGGTATGAGGATGCCGGCAAATTCAGCTCATCAAAGTGAATGAACGGTAAGTTGGGCTAATCGCCTTTCTTCAAGTATTTTAATATTGATTTAAATAAAGCTTAAATTGTAGGCTAATTAATAAACCTACAATCCATGAAGTTCAAATTTAAATCCATCCTCCCGCTGTTTTTTGGCTTGCTGATATTTGCAGCCTGCAATACAAAAACAGATACCGAGACACCAACCAAACAGGAATTTTCTGTTGATTATGAGAAATTCACGCTAGACAATGGCTTAGATGTGATTTTTCATATTGATAAATCAGACCCAATTACTGCTGTAGCACTTACATTCCATGTAGGCTCTGCAAGAGAAAAAACTGGACGCACAGGTTTTGCCCACCTTTTCGAACACCTATTATTTTTAGAATCTGAGAATCTAGGCCCTGGTGGTTTGGATAAACTCAATGCTAAAGTAGGAGGCTCGGGTGCCAATGGCTCAACAAGTCGTGATCGCACCAATTATTTCCAAACAGTACCAAATGATGCTCTTGAGAAAATGATTTGGGCCGAAGCGGATAAGCTTGGCTTTTTTATTAATACTGTGACAGACCAAGTACTGGCCAAAGAAAAGGAAGTAGTGAAAAATGAAAAACGCCAAGGTGTTGATAATGTGCCTTATGGCCATGCTAGTTATGTAATTGGTAAGAATTTGTATCCTGAAAGTCATCCATACAACTGGCAAGTAATTGGTTCACTAGAAGATTTACAGAATGCTACATTAGCTGATGTGAAGGAGTTTTATGGCAAATGGTATGTACCAAATAATGCCACGCTGGTGATTGCAGGTGACTTTGATCCTGCTCAAGCTAAAGCTTGGGTTGAAAAATACTTTAATGAAATTCCTAGAGGAGAGGAGATTGCTCCTGTTGAAAAGATGCCAGTTAGTTTAAGTGAAACTAAGTCGCTATATCATGAAGACAACTTCGCTCGTGTGCCACAACTTACCATGACATGGCCTACAGTGGAGCAATACAATGACGATGATTATGCATTGTCTATTTTAGGTCAATTGCTTTCTTCAGGAAAGAAATCTCCATTCTACAAAGTACTAGTTGAAGATAAAAAGGTGACTTCCAACGTATCCATGTACCAGTACGGATCTGAATTGGCTGGCGAGTACCAGATAAGTGTTAGAGCTTACCAAAATACTCCATTGGATACTGTGATGGCAGCAATTAACGAGGCATTTGCCAAATTCGAAGCTGAAGGAGTAAATGAGCAAGATTTGGCAAGAATTAAAGCTGGACAAGAAACAAGTTTCTACAATGGCTTGTCTAGTGTTTTGGGTAAAGCTTTCCAATTAGCTCAATACAATATTTTCGCAAACAATCCAGGCTATATCAATGAAGACATTCAAAAGGTCTTAGCTGTTTCAGCTGAAGATGTGATGCGTGTGTACGAAAAGTATATCAAAGGTAAACCATACATTACAACTAGTTTTGTTCCTCGTGGACAAACGGAATTGGCCTTAGCTGGTGCTGCTCAAGCCGATGTAGTGGAAGAGGCAATTGTAATGGGAGCCGAAGGTGAATTCGATTTAAATGAGAGAATTGCTTACGAAAAGACTCCATCTAGCTTTGACCGCACAATTGAGCCAGGATATGGTACTGCTCCAAGTTTTGTCATTCCAAATATATGGGAGACTGAGATAAGCAATGGTATGCGAGTATATGGTATTGAAAACAATGAATTACCATTGGTTCAATTTAATATTCGCATTAAAGGAGGTCTTTTACTAGACGATCCGAATAAAGTAGGTGTAGCTAATCTGCTAGCCACCATGATGACTAAAGGCACTAAAAACAAAACGCCAGAAGAACTAGAGGAGGCTATTGATATGCTCGGAGCCAATATCAACGTAAGTGCAGGTAGAGAAAGTTTATCGATATCGGGCAATACATTGGCTAAAAATTATGATGCTGTACTTGAATTGGTCGAAGAAATCTTAATGGAGCCACGTTGGGACGAAACGGAATTTAGCTTAGCCAAGCAGCGTATCACAAGTTCTCTTGTACAGCAAAAAGGAAATCCTGGAGCTATTGCAGGCAATACTTATAACGAATTGCTTTATGGTAAAGATCATATTTTCTCCAATAACCAAGCTGGTACTGAGGAGTCTGTAGCGAGCATCACCATGGATGACTTGAAAGCGTATTATGAGAATAATCTATCTCCTAGTATTGCAAGTATGCATATAGTAGGCGATATCAAGCAAGATAAGGTAGTAAGTTCGCTTAGTAGCTTAAATGAAAAATGGTCTTCAAAGCCAGTTGAGTTTCCTGATTATCAATTAGCTGAACAGCCAACAGCTTCTAAGATTTATTTTTACGATGTGCCAGATGCGAAGCAATCAGAGTTGAGAATTGGTTACTTAGCTTTGGCTGAAACGGATGAAGATTATTATCCTGCGGTAATAATGAATTATATCCTTGGTGGTGGTGGTTTTGCCTCCCAGTTTACCCAAGAATTGCGGGAGGGAAAAGGCTACACTTATGGCATCAGATCTGGTTTCTCTGGTTCAGATATCAAGGGTCCATTCAGCGTTTCTACTAGTGTGCGTACTAATGTTACTTTCGAATCAGTAGAATTGATAAGAGACATTTTGGCTGATTATCCTAATGTATTCAATGAGCAGGATTTGGCTACGACTAAAGGTTACTTACTCAAGAGTAATGCGCGTGCATTTGAAACTCTAGGCGCAAAGCTTGGATTGTTGACGGATATTAGTGCTTATGGCTTGCCTTACGATTATGTGAAGCAAAGAGAAGAAATTGTAAAAGCAATGACTGTTGCCCGAATCCAAGAATTAGCCAAGCAATATGTTGACCCAACTAAAATGGTATATGTAGTAGTTGGTGATGCAAAAACCCAAATGGAAAGGCTATCAGCTTTAGGTTTTGGTGAGCCAATTTTGCTAAATCCACAAAATCAATAATTTATTAGTTTAAGGGTATCTCTTATACTATTCTTATAAATACGAAAAGGTCATGGTTCAAATCATGGCCTTTTTTATTTGGATTCCAGCGACCCTTTAGGTTTAAAATAACACAGGCAACTTAGATAAACCAAGCTGCCTGCATCCACCATGAAAACACTATTTTTAGATTTTTGGAGTAACCACTGCATCAATTACATGAATAACGCCATTGGATTGATTCACATCTGTGATGGTAATATTAGCCATTCCACCGTTGGCATCTTTCAGCATAAAGTTGTTAGCTCCATTTGCTACTACTGTCAAAATACCTCCGTTTACTGTTTTCAACTCTGCTTTACCATTTCCTTTTTTTACTAATTTGGAAAGTTCGGCTACATTTAATTTTCCAGGTACCACATGATAAGTAAGAATACTAGTCAACGTACCTTTATTTTCTGGCTTCAATAAAGTTGAAACAGTGCCCTCCGGTAATTTGTCGAATGCATCATTGATTGGCGCAAATACTGTGAAAGGTCCATCACCTTGTAAAGTTTCTACTAGTCCGGCTGCCTGTACAGCAGCTACCAAAGTGGTATGTGCCTTCGAGTTTACTGCATTACTTACAATATCCTTTTGTGGATACATTTGTTCACCACCAACCATTACGGTTTGCTGTGCCATTGAAAAATTTGCCATGAATACGAAAATGGCGCTTGCGAGTGTGATTGTTATTTTTTTCATTTTTTTAAATTGTTTGAAGGCACTTACGTAACACTTCAATCAATTGGATTTTAGAAAATGAAAAAAAATATTGAACTGAATTGAGAATTATTGAATTGTGCTTGGGAAAAGCAATTAAGCTAATGGCAGTATAATAGAAAATTTAGATCCATGGCCTTGCTCACTTTCTACCATAATCTCACCCTTGTTTTTAGTAATAAGGTCGTGACAAACCACCAGACCTAAACCAGAACCAGCTTCATTTTTTGTTCCAGTAGTACTTTGAATTTGGTCGAGCTCAAAAATTCCAGGTAATCTATAGCTTGGAATTCCTACACCATTATCTATAATGTCAATTTTAAGTTTTTCTCCAATCGATTTCGTGTTCACTGAAACCTGACCATCTGGATGTGTGTATTTAATGGCATTGTTGATCAAATTTCTAAGGACGAATTCAAACTCCTTATAATCTACCAAAACATTAAATTCTTCTTCGGCATTATTAACCAATGTAATGTTTTTTTGTCTGGCAGCTTCTTTATAAGGTTTTATACAATCCTCAATTAGCTTTTTGGAATTCAGTTTTTCAGGATTCGATTCGAAGGATTGAGCTTTCCCCCAGATTAAAAGACTTTCTAATACTTCGTGAGTTGCTTTTCCACTTTCAATAAGCCTTTGGATAAAGTCCTTCTTTTCAGCATCAGAAAATGCCCCATCTTGAATTAATAATAAGCCACCAAGAAGTCCTTGAAATGGGCCTCTTAAATCATGACCAATGATAGAGAAAAGCTTATTTTTCATCCTATTAGTTTCTTCCAGCTCTTCTTGTTTAGTCATCAATTCTTTGTTGCTTTTTATTTTGTTGGTATAGTTGCGATACATAAATCCAAATAGAATCATGATTACAATAGTAAGAAAACCCATCAGATTTCTTTGGAAGGTTCTGCTTTCATTAAGGTCAGCTAAAAGAGTCAATTCGGCATCTTTTTTCTCTACTTCGTATCTCGTTTTCAGATTCTCAATTATCTCGAATTTCTCTGCATTGTAAATACTATCCCGAAGATCATTGGCAATTTCTGCCCTCTTAAGTGCTTTTTCAAAATCACCTGTACTTATATAAAATTCCGTAAGTTGCTCATTAGCTGTTTGTTTTCCGGGTAAATAGTTATAGTCATTTGAGATAGCTAATGCATCGTTTAAGTAAATTTCTGCTTGATCATTTTGGCCTATTGCCATATATAATTTTCCGAAATTCACATTATTGTTGATTTTTACTGTTGGATTTATGCTAGAGCTATTAGCTTGAGTTATTTCTTCAGCCTCTTTGAGGTATTTAAGTGATTCATTGTAATTTTTAGTATGATAATAAGCTTGCCCAATATTGCCTAAGAGCTGGGTGAAATTGCTAATATTTGGTTCACCCTCCCGCTCAAGTTCTTCTGCTTCATGAAAATAAATCAAAGCTTGCTCAAACAAATTTTGTTTGGCATAAGAGATTCCAATATTATTAAGTATGGATCTGATGCTATTCGTTCGTTTATATGCTCGAGCTATTTCCAAAGACTGATTATAATAATCAATTGCCTCTTTGTCTTGGTTTTGAAAACTTTGGATTACTCCCAATCTTAAATAACCATTGATAACCCCGAGACTATCGTTTTGTTTTTCGCTTATTTTTAATGCTTGATCAAAAAGCTTAGCAGCTTCTGCATAATTGCCAATATCACCATAGATTGTGCCTAAGTGTGAGATTATCCTACTCTCATAAAGCATATCGCCCGTAGATTTCGCAGCATTTAGAGCAAGCCTAGCTGCATCAATGGCGTCGCTCGTAAGACCTTTTACTGATTGAGCAATAGATTCTGAGTAAAGTACCTCTGCTTCCTTAAGTTTATCTTTTTGTAATTGAGCTAATCTTAAGGCGTCAGGAGTTAAGGCAAGAGTAGAATCAGGATAATTGGTATGAATAGTTCTAATTACTTGTAAATAAGCATCGAGTTTTTCCATACCATCCTTCATAGAAAGGATTTCATCAATTTTGGAAGAACTATTTTGACTGTATGCAGCAATATTTCCAAATAGGAAAATGTAAAAAATGGAAAATGTAAAAAATAGGCTCTTCATAGATTATATCTTAGCTATGTTGTAGCTATTATGTAAAGTAGTGAAAATTCTGTAAATGTTTCTTTATATCAAAATGATTTTTATATCGGCTAATCCAAACAAGACTCCGTTCAAAGAAAATGTATTCCATACCGTATCATAAATAGACAAATTTCAAAAAAATTGAACATGAAGAATCGCTTACTCTTTCTTATATTCTGTTTATTTATTAGTGCTTTTACCACTCAAGCTCAAAAGCCTAAAACATATACCAGCTCAGAAATTTTGCAGTCTATTACTAAACTGCAAAATACAGGAACGGTTATGTTTGTTGCAGCTCATCCCGATGATGAAAATACAAGACTCATTTCATATTTGGCAAATGAGAGAAAAGTAGAAACGATTTACCTGTCTGTAACTAGAGGTGATGGTGGACAAAATTTAATAGGTCCGGAAATACGCGAGCTATTAGGTATAATCCGCACACAAGAATTGCTTCAAGCTCGCCGTACAGATGGCGGGAGGCAATATTTCACGAGAGCCAGCGATTTTGGCTTTTCTAAGGATGCTTACGAAGCTCTTAGCACTTGGGATAAGCAGCAAGTTTTGTCTGATGTGGTTTGGGCAATCCGTAAATTTAGACCAGATGTAATTATTAATAGATTCGACACTGAGCCTAGTACGACCCACGGGCATCATACAGCCTCTGCTATGCTATCTGTAGAAGCGTTCGATTTGGCAGCAGATCCAAATGCATTTCCGGAGCAATTGAAATATGTGGAAACATGGCAGCCAAAGCGGATATTTTGGAATACCTACAATTGGGATAATAGTAATTCTGATTACGAAGGTAAGCCAAATGTGATAAGCTATGATGTGGGCACTTATAATCCACTTCTTGGAAAATCTTATAACGAAATAGCTGCTGAAAGTCGAACTATGCACAAGAGTCAAGGTTTTGGTTCAACTGGTTCGCGTGGTTCGGCTCTAGATCATGTAGTGCAATTGAAGGGAGATAAAGCTGTAGGAGATATTTTTTCTGATATGGACATCAGCTGGAATAGAATACCGGGAGGTGAAAATATCAATGCTAAGATTGAAGCGATTATAAATGAATTTCAAATTGCGAAACCGGAAGCTTCTTTAGCATCTCTAATTGCCCTCCGCAAAGAAGTGAAATCACTTGCTGTTGGTAATTGGTGGGCTAACAAAAAATTGGATGATTTAGATGAAATTATTCGCGCAAGTGCAGGGATATATGTAGAAGCAATAAGTAATACAGCTACGGCTGTAGGAGAGGAACAAGTGGAAATTAGTCTTGAGGCTACCAATAGATCCAACACTTCAATTACAGTACGAAATGCAAGTATCAATGGAGTAAATAATAGTTTTAATAAAGAAGTTGCATTCAACAGGTCACTAAATGAGAAATTTGACTTTAAGATTCCAGCGGACTTTCCGATAAGTCAACCTTATTGGTTGGTAAACGATGGTACCGTGGGAATGTACGATGTGCCGAATCAGGAAATGAGAGGAATGCCTGAAAACCCTCCCGCTTTTATGGCAGAGGTAGAAATTGAAATAATGGGTGAGGTGATTCCCTATACGATCCCTGTGGTTTACAAAAGAAATGATCCTGTAGATGGAGAGCAATATCGTCCATTCATCATCACTCCTCCAGTCTATGTTGGTATTTCAGACAATGTGGTTGTTTTTTCAGATAATAACGAAAAAGAAGTAAGTGTTGAAGTAATAGCTGGAAAAGATAATGTATCAGGGCAGGTGAGTTTGGATGTGCCAAGTGGTTGGTCGCTTACACCAAACAATTATCAATATGATTTGAAGTTAAAAGGTGAGCAAGCTTCCTTTATTTTCAAGGTAAATCCTCCCACTATGGATAGCGATGTGATTGGCAGTGCAGTAGCTACTTACAATGGGAAAAGCTATAATAGAGATTTGTTGACTATCGATTATCCGCATATTCCATTTCAGACTATTTTCCCTGAATCAAAAGCTAGAATGGTGAAAATTAACCTTGAAAAACGTGGCGAATTGATCGGCTACATTCAAGGAGCAGGTGATGATATACCTCGTAGCTTACGGCAAATTGGCTATCAGGTAGAAGAAATTAATCCTGACAATTTGAAATCCGATGAACTAGCAAGGTATGATGCCATAATTATGGGTGTGAGGGCTTACAACACCGTTGATGCGCTAAGATTTGGACAGACCGAATTATTCAAATATGTGGAGAACGGAGGAACTTTAATGGTTCAGTATAATACGAATAGTCGATTGGTTACTAATGAATTAGCGCCATATTCTTTGAGACTTTCTAGAGACAGAATTACAGTGGAAGAAGCTGAAGTTCAGATAATTGCACCAGAGCATCCTGTTATGAATTTTCCAAACAAAATCACTACAAAGGATTTCGAGAAATGGGTACAAGAAAGAGGTTTATATTTTCCGGGAGAGTGGGATAAAGCCTTTACACCAATTATCGCCTCTGCCGATCCGGGAGAAGAGCCGTTGACTGGAGGCTTACTCGTCGCCAAATATGGCAAAGGACATTATATCTATTCAGGCTACTCATGGTTTAGACAATTGCCTGCGGGTGTGCCGGGAGCTTTCAGGATATTTGCTAACTTGATCTCAATTGGAAGTTATGAAGAAAATCCCTAGCAAAAACCCGAAAGAATATAATGAAGATGATATTCCAGTTTTCAAAAGCTGGAGCGGCTGGTATTGGTTTATTATGATTGTGCTGGCAGTATTAATCTTATTGTTTTATTGGTTTACCAAATATTATTCATGAGCACTATTGACTGGATCGTACTCTTTGGAACTTTAGGATGTATTGTGGCTTACGGTGTGTATCGCACGAGGGGCAAAAAAAGTATGGAGGGCTATCTGAAGGGAGATAGTGATTTGAAATGGTGGACAATTGGATTATCAATAATGGCAACTCAAGCGAGTGCCATTACTTTTTTGTCCACTCCAGGGCAAGCATACGCAGATGGAATGCGTTTTATCCAGTTCTATTTTGGCTTGCCCTTGGCAATGATTATTCTCAGTGTCACTTTCGTTCCTATTTTTTATAAGCTAAAAGTATACACCGCTTATGAATATTTAGAAAGTCGCTTCGATCTAAAAACTCGGTTATTGGCGGGTGGATTATTCCTAATTCAGCGCGGTTTGGCAGCTGGTATTACTATCTATGCTCCATCTATTATACTTTCTACCCTTATGGGTTGGAGCCTTGGAGGAACCAATCTGGTGATTGGAGCTTTGGTTATAATCTACACAGTTTCCGGTGGCACAAAGGCCGTAAGCGTGACCCAAAAGCAGCAAATGGCAGTGATGATGGGAGGGATGATCCTAGCTGGAATATTTGTGATTAGATATTTGCCGGACAACATTAATTTCACTGATGCACTGCATGTAGCAGGAAAGATGGGAAAGCTAGATGTGGTTGATTTTACATTTGATTTGAGTGACCGTTATAATTTCTGGTCAGGTATCACTGGAGCACTCTTTTTATTCCTTTCCTATTTTGGTACCGATCAGTCTCAAGTCCAGCGATATTTATCCGGAAGATCTTTAAAAGAAGGCAGATTAGGCTTAATGATGAATGGCCTTTTGAAAGTACCTATGCAGTTTATCATTCTATTTATTGGAGTGATGGTTTTTGTGTTTTTCCAGTTCAATGAACCTCCCGTATTTTTCAATCAGGTGCAAGTAGAGAAACTGGAGCAATCAGAATATGCTGATGAATTGCAAGAATTGAGAAATGCACATACAGCGGTATTTACCGAGAAGGAAAGGACGATTTTTGATTTGAGCCAAGCTGTCCGCGATAAGGATGAGGTTTCTATTGAGCTGTTTAAGAATAGAGCATTGGCGCTTGAAGAAGAAGGAAAAGTGATCCACGGTGATGTGGCAGCTCTTATCAAGCAGAATGACCCTGATGCCGAAACCAATGACAAGGATTATGTATTTATGTCTTTTGTGATGAACAATCTACCAATTGGCTTAGTGGGTTTATTGTTTGCTGTAATTTTCTCAGCGGCAATGTCTTCTACAGCCAGCGAATTAAATGCCTTGGCTTCTACCACTACAGTTGATATTTATAAGCGAACTATCCGAAAGAATGAATCAGATGGGCATTATGTGATGTCTAGCAAATTATTCACATTTCTTTGGGGATTAATTGCCATCCTTTTTGCCACATACTTGAGCTTGTTTGAGAATTTGATTCAAGCAGTAAATCTTTTAGGTTCACTAATTTACGGAACCATACTTGGGATTTTTGTTGTGGCATTTTACGTGAAATATGTAAAAAGCCACGCAGTATTTTTGGCAGCTATTATTTCCCAATTAAGTATTGCAACGCTTCATTATTTAACAACCATTGAAGTGGTATCAATTGGTTTCTTATGGTACAATGCAATCGGCTGTATTCTGGTAGTAGTTATTGGCATTCTACTTCAAAGCATAATGCCGAATACTAGTAAAACCTAAATTTCAATTTTTATTCAAAAATAAAAGCCCAAATCAGATTGGGCTTTTATCGTTTTAAAGTTCTAAGCTACTTGCATTTGCTTCATTATGGATTTTGCGAACAAGTCCTTGTAACACTTTTCCCGGACCAGATTCATAGAAATCTGTGCAACCATCAGAAACCATATTGAGAATGGTGTGTGTCCATTTTACAGGAAATGTAAGTTGGGATATGAGGTTCTCTTGTATTTTGTGAACGTCTGTCCATGGCATAGCATCTACATTTTGGTAAATCGGACAAATAGGCTCGTTGAATTTAGTATTTCGGATAGCCTTTTCTAATTCCTCCCGCGCCGGTTCCATCAATGGAGAGTGGAATGCGCCACCTACTGGCAATATAAGTGCACGTTTTGCACCTGCTTCTTTCAATTTTTCGCAAGCTTCTTCAACTGCAGCTTGTGCACCGGAAATCACCAATTGTCCAGGGCAATTATAATTTGCTGGAACCACCGTGCCACTTTGCACAGCTTCACAAATAAGGGCTACTCTTACATCGTCCATTCCCAATACAGCCGCCATAGTGCTAGGCTCAATTTCACAGGCTTTTTGCATCGCATCAGCTCGTTTTGCTACCAATTTCAGCGCATCTTCAAATGTCAAAGTACGGTTGGCAACTAATGCAGAGAACTCGCCTAATGAATGTCCTGCAACCATATCGGGTTGGTCATTTTCCTTACATAAAGCCAGAATTACAGAATGGAGAAATACAGCAGGCTGTGTTACATTAGTGCTTTTTAGTTCTTCAGCAGTGCCATGAAACATTACATCGGTAATCTTAAAACCAAGGATGTCATTGGCATCTTCGAAAAACTTTCGTGCTTTATCGTTGCTGTCATATAGGTCTTTGCCCATACCTGGGAACTGGGAACCTTGCCCAGGGAAAATATATGCTTTACTCATGTTATAGAGGTTAATGAAAAACGAAATTAGGAATTATTTCAAGATGGTTAAATGAACCGATCTTTAATTTCGGGAGAAGGCATGCGACAGGAATCTGATTTGCCAAACCAGCTGTAGCGATTTGTAGCTATCCATCTATACACACCGTCTCGTAGAAAAGGCGGGAGGATAATGAAAATATAGAGTATTGGCCAGATGCCATTCAATTTTTTCAAAATCTCTAAGGCAGCTCTACTTTCTTTGTAATAATTGTCTGGAGTGATTAAAACCACACTATTGATGCCTAAATGTTCAAGTCCTCTCTCTTTTAAAATAGATTGCCCTTCATCAGATTGAAGGGCACCCATTTTAAAATATTTCTTTTTGTCGTAGTCGATCACAAAATTCACAAACCTATTGCAAAGATTACAAACCCCATCAAAGAGAATGATTTGCTTTTCCATTAGCGCATCATTTGCACCCAGCCTTTTAGCTCGCGGCTTCTTTGACTTGGGTCGTTGGTCATGAACGTAACTTCACCTTGGTAATAGTACGTGCCGGCTGGCAATTCATTTCCATCCATGTCTCTACCATCCCAGTTTATGAATATCCCTTCGGCAGTATTCGACTGATATGAGAATACTTCCATGCCCCAACGATTGACTATTTTAACTCTTACAGATTCCACAAACCGAGGACATGCAGATAATGGATTACCTATTGCTCTGAAGGTATCATTTGAGCCATCGCCATTTGGTGTAAATACATTTGGCAAATCGTATTGTGGGCAATTTTCATTGCAGATCACATTGCTAAATTCACTTTCATTTCCAGCCTCATCAATCGCGGTGATTACATAGCAACCTTCAAATGAAGCTAATTGCTCATGGATGAATTCCCTATCTTCAGCAGGAACAGTAGCAATTTCTTGGAAATCTCCATCAGGCCCAGTACTCGAGAAGTATATTTTGAAAGAAACTATATCATCCTCACATTCTTCACTAATGGTAGGAGTCCAACTAAAGGAGTTAAAGAAATCACCTCTGTATCCACATTCTTTATCAGCAAAGAACTCTTCGCAATCTGGAGTTGTCAATTCCAAAACTGGCGCACAAGGAGCTGTAATGTCTTTTGGCGTTTGACAAGCAATTTGAGAGTTGTTAATTAAAGGACGTGGGATTTCTTCCATATCGTAAGTCCCTTGAGTAGAAACAAAGTAGCAATAAATTTCATCAGGAATTAACTCTCTTCCTTGGTCATTGGAATCCGTATACTCTAAACCACCAGTCAATACATTCACACTATCAATTAGTACAAATGCATCAGGATCATTCGGGTTAATTTTATTTCGGTATATATAGTGGTATGGAAAATCTTCTGTTTCATTGTTCCATGATACATTATACTCCCAAGTAAGGTTAATTAGATTGGTGCTTTGACTTGCTGTAAGTCTTACGCTTGAAGCTATACTTGATGAATCTAAAAGCTCATTTTCACTGGTAAGCAAATTGACTTGATAACGATAAGCTAAGTCCTCAGTATTCAGGTTTGTGTCTAAAAAGACTGTATCCTGTGTGGATGTTACTAAAGTTTTATTGCTTTCACCTTCTAGGTTTTCTAGTCTGTACAATTCGTAAGTAAATGGAGGAGGGAATCTTTCTACATCAATTTCGAAAGGGCTGGTCCACTTCACGAAAATCTGGCCATTGCTACTATCCGTTTCTCTTACATCTACATTGGTAAGGATAGGCACATCCACATTAATCATGGTACATATTTCCCTAGAAACAATACTTTCGCCACCTCCAGGTTGAGGGAATCTAGCAAAGATTCTGTAACAATACATATTGCCAACTACTGGCCCATTAGAGAAAGTATCATCGGTGAAAGCTGTATCGGAAGGATCTACCGAGCCTATTAATTCGTATCCTGATCTAATTCCAGTTTCGCACTCATCCGGTTCGTAAGGATTGCTTCCAATACGACGGTAAATCTCTAAGCTTTCTGCATTTGCAAAGCAATCGTATGGATCCCATTCTAAATCTACGACTTTGCCTGGGCTTTGAACCACAGATTGTAGCTCTGGTGCAGGAGCAATCACGGTGATGTTCCAAGTTTTGATATTCACCAAGTTTGGACCTGATTGTGGGTCATCTGTCACTTTGAATTGAACTTGATAAGGCCGTTGTCTTACATGGCTACAGTCGGTTTGCCAAGTGAATGTGCCAGATGCGGGGCTAGGACGGAAGTCATCAGTAATAGGAGAGAAGGTCGCCGAACCACTACCAATATCATATATACCTGCAAAGCTTTCTAGCAATATTGGATCTCCATTTGGATCAATACCTAAGATTTCTTCGGTGATTAGCGTTCCTGCAACTACGCAAATATCTTGTGGTATTTGAACATCTGGTGGATCATTATCACAATCTTCAATGATGATTTGCAAATCTCGAGTTACATATCCTATTCGAACAAATTCACCGTTTATTCTTCGCCATTCCTCTACAATAAATGCCACGTTGTATTCTCCAGTAGTACCTGGACTATCCCATATTAAATCGCCTGTAATTGAATCGAGGGCAAAAGTCGGAGCGCCTGTGCCATCTTGCGTAGTTCCTCCAAATACAGGATCGTTTGGAGGTCTATAGCCATTTACCTCCCGCGTTCTTGTTTGCTTAGGTACTACTAACTTATAGGCTATACTATCACCGTCTAAATCGAATGCCCCAGGATTGTGAATAAATCTCACATTTGTACAGCCTCTATCAACAGGTGGTACAAGTAACTCCGGTGTATTTGTTACAGTAAGGAAAGGGTCGACCAATAACTGTGTTTCTACATAAAAAGGAGTAGTAACAGATTCAGTCATGTTAAGAACAAATTCATTTCTAAAATCTTCGGCATAACTGATCGTATAAAAACCAGCTCCTTGAAAGGTGTGAATTATTGTTACAATATTAGATTCAACACTATTTCCAAGATCCGTTCGTACGAATGAGTTTCCTGCAATTTGGCTAGCTTGTTCAAGGTTAACTATTCTACCATCGCCGAAATTCAGATTTCCCGCTCCAAAAGGTACGGGCGATCCAGTATCTCTGTAAGCAATTACTGTAATACGGTAAGTAAGTGTAGGTCCCGGCAGGCGGGTGGCAATAATTTCTCCAGCTCTAATATGTGTAGCTTCAACTTTTAAAAAACTAAAAAAGCTGATGATTAAGAAGAATAAGCTGAGCCCAAGTTGGCGCTTCATGTAGAAAAATTTAGAATCACTAAATATATAACTTCCGTAAATCAAACGGAAAAATAAACAAACAGTTTACAGAACTGTTCTTTGCAAAGATGTTTATAAATAAGAAAAATTGCTTGCTAATCGGGCAATTTATTCTACTAATTGAAATATTGGATAGAAGCCCAGCTTCGAAGACACAATTAGTATTTATAGAATTTCTAAATTGATACAGACGGATTGCACCTTAATAGTTCCGAATGTACCTTTGGATTCCTATTAATTAAGATATATCTAAATCTATAGTAAATAATGAGCTGGTTAACAGAAACACTTTCAAGTACACTGGGACGAAAACTTTTAATGGCTCTAACAGGGCTTTTTTTAGTTACTTTTCTAATCGTCCACCTATCGGGTAATTTTCAGTTGCTTATGAATGATGAAGGCGAGGCCTTCAATGCGTATGCAAAGTTCATGACTACTAACCCTTTGATTAAGGCAGCTTCTTACATTTTGTACACTGGTATTTTGCTTCACGTGATTTATTCTATCATTCTTACAAGCAAGAATAAAAGTGCAAGACCTGTAAAATATGCAAAGAATTCGCCTTCGTCCAAAGTGAGTTGGAACTCCCGCAACATGGGTTTATTGGGTACGATCATTTTGATTTTCTTGGTAATTCATTTGCGTAATTTCTGGTACGAAATGCACTGGGGAGAAATCGGCGTTGATATGAACGGTAATAAGGATTTATACTCAGTAGTAACAGCAGCATTTGCTCAGCCGCTATATGTGCTATTGTATGTAGTATCTATGGTCGGTTTGGCTTTTCACTTAGCACATGGTTTTGCAAGTGCTTTTCAAACATTGGGATGGAATCACCCGAAATATTCTCCGCTAATTAGCAAATTGGGATTACTTATTTCAATATTGATTCCGATTGGTTTCGCAATCATCCCGATTTTTCTTTTTATTAAAACCTTAGCTTGATACAGCTGGTTAGGAAACTGAACAAAATATGAGCTCAATGAAACTAAATTCTAAAAGCCCTGAAGGTCCATTAGCCGAAAAGTGGACTAAGCATAAATTTAATATGAAGCTGGTAAACCCAGCCAATAAAAGGAAGTACGATATTATCGTAGTGGGAACAGGTTTGGCGGGTGCATCTGCAGCAGCTTCTATGGCGGAATTAGGTTATAATGTTAAAGCATTTTGTTTTCAAGATAGCCCAAGAAGAGCACACAGTATTGCAGCACAAGGTGGTATAAATGCCGCCAAAAATTACCAAAATGATGGTGATAGTATATACCGTTTATTTTACGATACTATCAAAGGCGGTGATTATCGTGCGCGGGAGGGAAATGTTTACAGATTGGCAGAAGTCTCTGTAAATATCATTGACCAATGTGTGGCTCAAGGTGTTCCATTTGCAAGAGATTATGGTGGATTGCTTTCCAACCGCTCATTTGGGGGTGCGCAAGTAAGCCGTACATTTTATGCTCGAGGCCAAACTGGACAGCAATTACTATTGGGTGCATATTCAGCTTTGAGCCGTCAGGTAGCTGCGGGTAAAGTGAAATTATACCCAAGAACAGAAATGCTTGATTTGGTGACTATCGATGGAAAAGCCAGAGGTATTGTAACCAGAAATCTAATTACTGGAGCTATCGAATCTCATTCAGCTCATGCTGTATTGCTTTGTACTGGTGGTTATGGAAATGTTTTCTTCCTTTCTACCAATGCAATGGGATCAAATGTGACAGCTGCTTGGAGAGCACATAAAAAAGGTGCGTTCTTCGGAAATCCTTGCTACACACAAATTCACCCTACTTGTATTCCAGTTTCAGGTGATCATCAGTCCAAATTGACTTTGATGTCGGAGTCATTGAGAAATGATGGTAGAGTTTGGGTTCCAAAAACTGTAGAGCTTGCTCAGCAAATTAGAAGTGGCAAACTTAAGCCAAGAGACATCGCTGAGGAGGATAGAGATTATTATCTAGAAAGAAAATATCCTTCGTTTGGCAACCTAGTTCCTAGAGATGTTGCTTCTCGAAATGCAAAATATGTATGCGACGAAGGTCGTGGAGTAAATGAAACTGGTGAAGCTGTTTATCTAGATTTCAGAGACGCTATCAAGCGTGATACGAAGGAATTGGTAGCAGCTAAGTATGGTAACTTATTTGATATGTACCAGCAAATTACCGGTGAAAATCCATACGAAACACCAATGATGATTTATCCTGCAGTTCACTATACGATGGGCGGACTTTGGGTAGATTATAATCTGATGACAAACGTACCAGGCTTATACGCTTTAGGAGAAGCCAACTTCTCAGATCATGGTGCGAATAGACTTGGAGCTTCTGCATTGATGCAGGGACTTGCGGATGGTTATTTTGTAGCGCCATACACAGTAGGTGATTATTTAGCCACCCTTCCATACGATAAAGTTTCTGCCGACCACCCTGAGTTCAAAAAGGCGGAAGATGAAGTAAATGGCAGAATCAACAAATTGTTGAATATCAAAGGAGATAAGTCAGTAGACTATTACCATAAGAAGCTCGGCAAAATTATGTGGGACTATTGTGGAATGGCGCGTACGGCTGAGGGATTAACCTTTGCCAAGTCGGAAATCCAAAAGCTGAGAGCTGAATTCTGGGAGAATGTAAATGTGATGGGTGAAAACGAAGAGTTGAACCAATCGCTCGAGAAAGCAAACCGTGTGGCAGATTTCCTTGAATTAGGAGAGTTGATGGTAACCGATGCATTAAGTAGAAACGAATCTTGTGGTGGCCACTTTAGAGAGGAATACCAGACTCCGGAAGGTGAAGCGCTAAGAGATGATGAAAACTTTGCTTTTGTTTCCGCATGGGAGTACAAAGGCGACAACATAGAAGAAGAATTGCATAAAGAAGAACTTGTGTTCGAAAATGTGAAATTGACGCAAAGAAGTTACAAGTAATTACAGCAATTTGAATTCAAAAAACAGAAAATGATTCGCTAATAATAAATACAAAAAGGATGAATCTTACACTCAAAATATGGCGTCAAAAAAACTCTAAAGATGCGGGAGGTTTCAAAAGCTACCCAGTAAATGGAGTATCTAAGGATATGTCTTTCTTAGAAATGCTTGACGTACTCAATGAGCAATTACAAGCAAAAGGAGAAGATCCAGTACACTTCGATCATGATTGTAGAGAAGGTATATGTGGAATGTGCTCATTGTATATAAATGGCAATCCTCATGGCCCATTGCAAACTACTACTTGTCAGCTTCATATGAGAAGTTTCAAGGATGGAGAAACAATTACCATTGAGCCATGGAGAGCTAAGCCATTCCCGGTTGTAAAAGACTTAGTAGTAGATAGAGGCGCATTCGACCGTATAATCCAAGCGGGAGGATATGTATCCGTAAATACTGGTGGTGTACCGGACGCGAATGAAATTCCTATACCAAAAAGAGTTGCGGACGAAGCATTTGAATCTGCTACTTGTATTGGATGCGGTGCTTGTGTGGCTGCATGTAAAAATGCCTCAGCTATGCTATTCGTTTCTGCGAAAGTGTCGCAATTGGCTATGTTGCCACAAGGTAAAGTAGAACGTAAATCACGCGTAGAGAATATGGTAGCTCAAATGGATGCAGAAGGTTTTGGAGCTTGTACCAATACGGGTGCTTGCGAAGCCGAATGTCCAAAAGGCATTAGCCTTACCAATATCGCTAGAATGAACAGAGAATACTTTTCTGCAAAAGCGAGCTCTGACAATGTATAAGTAAAGGCTAAAGCCAATCTGAAAAATAAGAAAAGCCTCAGCAATTGATTTTGTTGAGGTTTTTTGTTTTGTGGGGAATTTAAGGCTAGGAAATTGACGTAATCGAAATTTTCAGCTCGGCTACCGATCGGTAGCAATTTCAGGAAAAGTAAATTAGCTTTAAGTAAAGTAGTATTCCCATCCTCCCGCTAAAACCCGAAATTCAATATTCTTTTTGGTCAGTAATTTATTCCTACAAATCTTCCTCGGCTATAGAAGTATCGCCAGCAATTCCATCAACCAAATCTTCCTCCTTACTCTCATTCCAAATCACACCCATTACTGGTGTTTCTTGTATCTGAACGATGCGTGGGTTGTTTATCATTCCTTGCAAATTATCATCAAGTCTTTCGTAGGCATTTTTCAAATCCGTTGCCGAAACCATCATATACAAATTGTAAAGCTTATCCTTGCCGCTGTCTGCATCTTGCACTAGATAGGTAACTTTTGCTTTGTACCAATACTCATCTTCTGAATATTGAAATACATCTGTCACATTCGATTTTGTTAGGCCACTTACTTCAAATTCCCCCCGCACTTGGTCTTTCACCAAATTGTGAACTTTTGCTTCTGCTTCGGTAAATGACAAAGCATCTACCATATACTGATCGGTGAATTTTCTCAAACTACCCTTATCATCCTCGCGGATACACTTTACTTTTGCTAAAAACCAATTATGCATTTTCTCTAAT
The DNA here is from genome assembly GCF_049340005.1 of Peijinzhouia sedimentorum. Classification (NCBI taxonomy): domain Bacteria; kingdom Pseudomonadati; phylum Bacteroidota; class Cytophagia; order Cytophagales; family Peijinzhouiaceae; genus Peijinzhouia; species Peijinzhouia sedimentorum. The sequence continues at coordinate 107,967 of NZ_JBMPIY010000012.1, read as the reverse complement.
TTTAAGCTGCAAGTTAAAAGGAAATTTAGGCTTGGAACAGAAAAAATCAGAAACAGTTTTTAGATTCATTTTTGCGTGGTAGTTTGTGCATAAATGACAGTACTCAATAAAATTTTTTACTCTTTCCCAATTCAATTATTCTTCTTACATCTTAAGAAGAATCATGGCTTACTATTGATATGGGTTCTATTGTTCATTACTGTCACAGGCAACTTCGGTAGAGTATTTGGCATTCCATACCTTTTTTTAGATCCAGAATATTTAGGGCAAACGGGCTTTCTGAGCTTCTTTGTAGTAGGAATTGTTTTAGGCGGATTTATAATGGCCTTTAATATTTCATCATATATTCTAGATGGCCCTAGATATTCATTTCTTGGAACTTTAAAACGCCCCTTTTCAAAGTTCTTTGTCAACAATCTCATTATACCCTTAAGCTTTATAATTGTCTATATCAACAAGATTGTGCAGTTTCAGCGAATGAGTGAGCAGATTGAGCCAGGCAGTATCACGATCAAAATAATAGGTTTGTTGGCTGGGGTAATTATAATGCTCACATTCTTATTCACCTATTTTCGATTTACCAATAAGGATATATTCAGACTAATTGCTCGCAGCCTCGATGTGAAACTGAAAAAGGCCAAAATCACTAGAGTGAATGTGGTAGATAAATTGAATAAGGAAAGTGGACGGAAAACCCGGGTGGATAATTATCTCACCGAGTTTGGACAAATCAAAACTACTCCATACCGTATTAGCAATTTTGATCGCGCGGCTATCATAAAGGTATTTGACCAAAACCACTTGAATTCAGTCATCATTGAGCTTGTAATTTTTGTCGTCATTATTTTGATTGGTTTGTTTCGTGATAATTCCTTTTTCCAAATCCCAGCAGCAGCAAGTGCGATTTTATTATTTACTTTATTGGTGATGCTTGGAGGCGCTATTTCATATTGGTTTAGGGAATGGGCTTCGGTTGCTTTAATTGCCATTCTGATCGGAGTCAATATTCTTGTCAAAATTGGCTGGTTGAATCAGCCTTATCAAGCTTATGGTTTAAATTACGATACTACACCACAAACTTTTCAAAGATATACGCTAGACAGTTTGCACAGTGAAGCAAATGCGCGGGAGGATAAGGTGAAAATGCTCAATATTCTTGAAAACTGGAGAGCAAAGCAAGTAGGTGAAGAAAAACCCAAATTAGTTGTAATTGGTAGTAGTGGAGGTGGTTTGCGTTCAGCTCTATGGAATTTACATGTACTCCAGAATGCTGACAGTTTAACTGAGGGTAAATTATTCGACCGTACTGTGTTAATGGCAGGCGCCTCTGGAGGAATGGTAGGAGCAGCCTATTTTAGGGAATTGAAATACAGGGAATTGTTGTCAGAAGAAGTAAATCCTTATTCTCCAGTTTATACCCAAAAAATCGCCAAAGATTTACTCAACCCAATCATTTTTACGCTTATTGTCAATGATTTTTTCTTTATCAAACAGAAATTCAAATACAACGGACGTGCTTATAGTAAGGAAAGAGGCTATGCATTTGAGCAGCAATTGAATGCGAATACCGATGGAATGTTGGATCGGCCACTTGGCGCATATCGGGAAGCAGAGCAATCTGCCAAAATCCCGATGGTATTAATAGCGCCTTCTGTAGTGAACAACGGACGCAAACTTTATATTTCTCCTCAATCATTCAGCTTTTTGGCAACCTATCAGCCAAACAAATTGAATGGGGGCATCGACTTTCAACGCTTGTTTAGCCACCACTCCGCTGATAGCTTGAGGTTTCTTACGGCTTTACGGATGAATGCGACTTTTCCTTATATCAGTCCAAATGTGTACTTACCTACAGAGCCCGCCATGGAAATAATGGATGCAGGTTTAGCTGATAACTTTGGGCTATCTGATGCGATGGATTTTTTGGATGCGTTTCAAGATTGGATTGAGGAAAACACATCGGGAGTAATAGTAGTGTCTATTAGAGATTCTGAAAGAATACCTGAAGTGAAGGAGCAATTCAGACGGACGCTCATTCAAAAACTTTTTGTTCCGTTGAGTGCCTTAACAAACAATTGGGCAAAGCAACAGGATATTAAGAATGAGCAAAAACTGATTTATTTACAATCAAGTTTTTCTGTACCCATAGAGCGAATCGAATTTCAATATTTGGGAGTGCCTGCCTTAATCAATAATTCCTTATCCACCGGTTCTACGAATGAGCGCTTATTTCAGGAGGAGGTAGAGCGTGCTTCGCTAAGTTGGCATCTAACCTCCCGCGAAAAACAATCGATCTTAAATCATATTTATCATCCCAGAAACCAAGCGGCATTGCGTAGATTGCAACAGATATTGTAATTAAACTGCCGAAGAAAAAAGCTGAGATTTAGGTATTTTCTCCCAATATTTTTCATCTAATTCTAAGCATATATTTCTAACAAACGGAATCCCATTGGGTAATACCTTTAAAGTGGACTCCTCAAGTTTTGCCAAATTATCCTCAAGGACAGGCTTCAACCTTAAAATTACCTCTATCAATTGGGGATGATTTTCTATGGAAGTTTCAAATCGGCACATTAAATCCATTATTTGCTTTTGGATAATGGCATCCTGATCGCTTAGAAAATGACCTCTTTCTGTTGGAAGTTTATCTATTGCAAGCAAAGCTTCATATTCCTCAACCACTTTCACATTCTGCGAAAATGCTCCTGCACCATCACTAATTGCTGATACACCCAAACCAATAAGCGTTTGGCTTGCAATGGTTGTGTAGCCCATGAAATTGCGATGGAGTGTCTTGTTTTGCATTGCCATAAAGAGTTCATCGCTAGGTAATGCAAAGTGGTCAAAGCCAACTTCCAAATAGCCTGCTTTTTCTAGTAAAGCTTTTCCTCTTTCGTACAGTGCCCTTTTTTCTGTAGATTTTGGTAGGTTTTCCTCGGAATATCCGCGTTGCCCAGTACCTTTTATCCAAGGCACATGCGCATAACTGTAAAATGAAATTCGGTCTGGCGTCAACTCCAAGGTTTTGGCAATGCTATCTTCAATTGATTGAATATGTTGAAATGGTAATCCAAATACCAAGTCGTGACTAATGGAAGTGAAGCCGATGGCTCTAGCCATATTTGTGACCTTCTGTACCTGTTCAAAGCTCTGAATTCTGTGAATGGCCTTTTGAACGATTGGGTCATAATCCTGCACACCAAAGCTAATTCTGCGAAAACCTAATTGGTATAAAGTCTCCAAATGCTCTGTGGAAGTATGGTTGGGATGTCCTTCAAAACTCATCTGTATACCGGAATCTGCTTGAGCATTTTCTAGAATTCCCGAGATAAGCTTACGTAAATTTTCTGCTGAGAAAAAAGTAGGCGTGCCGCCGCCCAAATGGATTTCCTTAATGAGTGGTTTATGTTGAAATAAAGCTAAATACAGTTTCCATTCTTTGAGCACATTATCGATGTATGCACCTTCAACATTATGATTTTTGGTAATACGCTTATTGCATCCACAAAAAGTGCATAAGCTCTCACAAAAAGGCAGGTGGATGTAAAGACTAATTCCCTTTTCACACAATACTTCTTTATTCAGATTGGCAATATGATTTGCCCATCCTTCACTTGAATATGTCTCAGAATCCCAAAATGGCACGGTTGGATAGCTCGTATATCTTGGAACGGGAATGTTGTATTTTTCAAAAAGCCTGGTCTTCATATTTTCCATGTGCAAAAATCCCTTTTTCTATCTCAGCAAAAGCTGATTTTAATCATTTAAGGTGCTGATTTTATTATTTGATGCATTCCGAGATATTGTAAGAAATCTGAATTTTCGTATCTTTTTAAAAAATTGAATAGCAATGGGTTCTGTAAAGAATAAAGTTATATGGATCACTGGTGCTTCATCAGGAATAGGAGAGGCGCTCACCTACGAGCTTGCAAAAATGGGAGCGAAGCTGATATTATCTGCCAGAAGACAAGATGAGTTGGAGAGAGTACGAAAAGCTTGTCCACTTGGGGCGAAAGAATTTACTCGGATACTTCCGTTGGATTTGGCTCAATCAGATTCCTTAGAACAGAAAACGCGGGAGGCTGTAGATTTTTTTGGGCATATAGATTACATGGTGCATAATGGAGGTATAAGTCAACGATCCTTAGTAAAAGACACCAAGCTTGAAGTGGATCGCAAGCTTTTCGAAGTTAATTTCTTCGGGACAATAGCCATCACCAAGTATCTATTGCCATATATGCTCGATCTAAAGTCTGGCCATTTTGTAGTAGTTAGTAGTATGGTGGGCAAATTTGCAACTCCGCTACGTTCAGGGTATTCTGCTTCTAAGCATGCGCTACATGGGTTTTTCGATGCCCTTAGAGCTGAAAATAACGATGATGGAATAAAGGTAACGATGGTTTGCCCCGGTTTTATTAAAACCAATGTGTCTGTAAATGCACTTGTGGGTACTGGAGAAAAACAAGGTACAATGGATGATGCGCAAGCAAATGGAATATCAGCAGAAACTTGTGCTCGCAAAATGCGCATTGCCATGGAAAAGGAGAAAGCTGAGATTTATATAGCAGGCACTAGAGAAATATTCGGCTTATATGTTTCAAGATTCTTTCCAAGTTTACTACGAAAGCTAATAGGCAGAATGAAAGTGACTTAAGTCATATAATATGCGAACCAAAATTCTTAAATTTATTTTCGTATGCATACTGTGCTTCGGCCTCACATACCTTATTGTGCTTATTATTAACCTTTAAATGTTTTGCTATGAAAAAGAACATGGGATCTGCAGATAAAATCATTCGATTCATATTGGCAGCGCTATTCGTTTACCTCTATTATGCTGGATTAGTATCTGGAACTTTGGGCATCGTTCTGCTAGTATTGGCAGGAGTTTTTGTCTTGACAAGCTTAGTGTCTTTTTGTCCCCTTTATACTTTGGTAGGTATAAAAACTTGCAAAAGGTAGTTTTAAAATTTGACTCATTATAAAACAGAAAAACCGGTGAATGCCGGTTTTTCTGTTTTGAGAGAATAGGGTAAATCCATTAAGCAGGTTCTCTAAAGCCCACCCATGTAAATCTTTTCACAATATATTCTGGATTGGTAAAACTTGCATTGGCAGCCGGATTTCCACCTGTTCCATGGAAATCTGAAAAACTTGCCGTTTGATTAATATATATTCCTCCCGCCAAATTGAAACTCACAGGTGTGCCAGCCAAAGCCATTTCATCCATAATCTTTTCTTTTACTTCTTGGCTAGTGGTATATGCTCCACAGGACATTGCACCATGCTTTTTGCCCAAATCTGTAGCAATTGCCAAGGCCTGATGAATATCTTTTACCTTGATAATAAATGCAATCGGACCAAATAGCTCTTGGCTAAACAAATCATGTTGAGTTGCATCTACTTCCAATAGAAGTGGAGTCGCAGTTCTAGCATTTTTAAACATTGGGTTTTCAACACTTTGGCTTTCTAATAATACTTTGCTACCTGGCAAAGAGACAGAATCGCTTAGACGTTGACTAGTATTTGGATTTTGAATGGCTCCTAACACAAATGGACCAACTTTAGGGTTTAGTGCCAATCCATTGATCGCCTCGATAAGTTTTGCTACTAAGTCCTCATAGCTCAAATGCCCTTCTTTTGTCTGTATGCCGCCTTCAGGTATGTAGAAGTTTTGTGGTGCCGTACACATTTGTCCCGAATATAGAAGCAGAGAAAAGCTTATATTCTGTATCATACTATCTACATCATCTGTAGAGTCAATCAAAATAGAGTTAACACCTGTTTTTTCAGTAAATACAGCTTTGCCATCTAAGCCTTCTAGATAATTACCAAAGCCTGCATTTCCAGTATAGTCGATGATCTTCACATCTCTGTGTTCAGCCAATTTTTTGGTATTTGGCGCGGAGTAGGAATCAACGGCGAGCTGACAGATGTTTGGATCAAATCCATTTTCTTTCAATACTTGCTGGATATCTGCTACAACTAGTGCAATGGGTAATACTGCCCCAGGGTGTGGCTTTACCAATGCCGGATTACCGGTAACCAAGGATGCATACAAGCCTGGTAGTGAATTCCAAGTAGGGAAAGTGGAGCATCCAATAATTAAGGCTATACCTTTAGGTACCGCTCTCCAGCTCTTTTTCAAACTGATTTCGTATTTGCCCATTGGTTTCACCCAAGTAGTTTCTGCTGGGAATCTCTTTAGTTCCTCATAGCCGGCAACCAAAGCTTCCAATGCTCTATCAGCCGCATGTGGACCTGAGGCTTGGAATGCCATCATATAACCTTGGCCTGTTGTGTGCATGGTAGCATAGGCATTCTCGAAAAATCTACTTTGGAAGCGATCCAGCGACTCCAACAAAATTCCCACCCGCACTTCTGGACTAGCTTTTCTCCAAGCATCGGCACCTTTTTTTGCATTTGCAATCAACGTTTCCTCATTGCTAGCAGGATATTTTATACCTAGCGCTTCTTGTGTGTAAGGAGATTCCTCATCACCAATCCACGTTTCGCCACTTTGTAATAACAAATCGAAGTTTTTACCCAATCTAGCCATATATGCTTCACGTCCTTTTGCATCAGCATCTTCCGCATAAGCTTTTGGGTGTTCAGGGTAATGCGCAAAAAAGGTTCTATCATGAAGAGCCTTAATTGCCGTCTCAATTGTTTCTTTATGTTTTTCGAACAAATTCATATGTATTTGATTAGCGTTTATGCTAATATAGCCCTTCGAACGGATAGGCTCCAAACCAATTGTGAGTAATAGGTATATTTTAAAAAATTAGCTTGTATGAAGCATATTCTTTGTGAAATAATTTCTGTAGGTGACGAAATTCTTTATGGTCAGATTTTAAATACCAATGCGCAATATTTGAGTCAGGTAATGAATGATTTGGGTGTACGAGTGACCCGCCACACTACGGTGCAAGATGAAGCCCAAGCAATGCTAAATGCCTTCGAAGAGGCTGAGGCTAAGAATGATATTGTCCTTGTAACAGGTGGACTTGGTCCAACTCCTGATGATCTTACGAAGCCACTCTTGGCAAAAATGTATAATTCACCTATTTCCTTACATCAGCAAGCATTAGATGAGGTGACAAATTTGTTTCTTTCCAGAGGCAGGGAATTGAGTGAGCTGAATAGACAGCAGGCCTTTTTGCCTGAGAAATGTACTTTTTTGAGCAACCGAGTAGGTACAGCACCTGGAATGTGGTTTGAGCGAAAAGGAAAAGTATTGGTATCGATGCCCGGCGTGCCGCATGAGGTAAAAGTGTTGATGGAAGAGCAAGTGATTCCTAAAATCAGATTACGATTTACCATGCCGGTGATTTTTCATAAAATGATTAGAACGGCAGGAATTCCCGAATCGAAATTGGCTGAGGTGATACGTGAGTGGGAAAGTGAATTGCCAATGCATATAAGGTTGGCCTACCTTCCAAAATTGGCTCAAGTACGCCTAAGGCTGACTGCTTTTGGCGATGACTTAGACTCGCTTAAGCGGGAGGTTGAAGAGCAGATTGATAAAGTGATGCCAATCATTTCTAAGTATGCTTATGGTTTCGATGATGATGAGTTGGAGCTTGTAATTGGTAAATTGCTACTCGAAAAAGGCTACACTATAGCTACTGCCGAGAGCTGTACAGGTGGCTATATTGCCCATCAAATCACCTCCGTTGCGGGTAGTTCTGCCTATTATTTAGGAACTATAATTCCATATCACAATCAATTTAAGCAGAATTTACTCGGTGTAAATGCCGAAACTTTAAGAAAATTTGGTGCAGTAAGTGAAGAATGTGTAAAAGAAATGGCCGAAAATGTAAGAAATAAATTCGGTGCAGATATAGGTTTGGCAACGAGCGGAATTGCGGGCCCAACTGGAGGAACGGCAGACAAACCTGTTGGTACTGTGTGGGTTGCAGTGGCGACTCCAAGTGGTACTACCTCCCGCCTTTTGCGCCTTACCAAGGAAAGAGGGCTCAATATTCAGCTCACTGGCACCGCTTCTTTGTATATGATTTGGAGAACTTTGGTGGAAATGTCTTGAGAAAGGCTTTGTTCTTCGTATTTTTGTAAATAATTATAAGAACCTAAACATACTCGAATAATGGCTTTAGTAGAAATGGTGATGCCCAAAATGGGCGAAAGTATAATGGAAGGTACAATTCTTACCTGGCTCAAAAAAGAAGGTGATACCATTGAGCAAGATGAATCTGTACTGGAAGTAGCTACAGACAAAGTAGATACTGAAGTGCCAGCAACGCATTCAGGTGTACTTAAGCAAATTTTGGCTCAAGAAGGTGATGTTATAGAAGTTGGAAAGCCAATTGCGATTATCGCTACAGAGGGAAGTGATGCGGCTCCAGTAAGTGCACCAACTGCCGAAGCAAAACCTGTAGCAGCAGAGCAAAAGCAAGAAGTTGCTGGAAGCTCCAATTCTAATGGGCATAAAGCTGTTTCATTTGAAAATGCATCAAGATTCTATTCGCCATTAGTGAAGAGTATCGCCAAAGAAGAGCAAATTCCGATGGAAGAATTGGAAGCTGTTAATGGCTCTGGTAAAGATGGAAGACTTACAAAAAGTGATATTCTTGCTTATGTAAAAGAACGCCAAGAAGGTGGGGGTAGAGTAGCAAAACCTGCTGCTGCGCCACAAGGAGTTCAAACTATGCAAGGCCCGTCTGTTACTGCACCAGTAATGAAAGTGCCGATATATCCAGGTGATGAAATCATAGAGATGGATCGTATGCGCAAAATGATTGCACAGCGTATGCTTGACTCTAAAAGGATTTCTCCACACGTTACTTCATTTGTAGAAGCAGATGTAACTCCTGTGGTACAATGGAGAAATAAAGTGAAAAAGGAATTTCAAGCTCGTGAAGGAGATACTTTAACTTATACTCCTTTGTTTATCGAAGCAGTAGTTAAGGCAATCAAAGATTATCCTATGATCAATATTGCTGTAGAAGGTGATAGAATTATCAAGCGTAAGGAGATAAGTATCGGTATGGCTGTAGCACTTCCAAGTGGAAACCTTATCGTGCCAGTGATCAGAAATGCAGATCAGCTTAACTTAACAGGCATCACCAAAAAAGTGAATGACCTAGCTAGAAGAGCTCGTGAGAATAAATTGAAGGCAGAGGAACTTGAAGGTGGTACATATACTATTTCCAATGTTGGCTCATTTGGAAATGTAATGGGGACACCAATCTTGATGCAGCCACAAGTGGGAATTATGGCACTTGGCGCTATTGTGAAAAAGCCGGCTGTACTTGAAACGCCTAGTGGAGATGTAATTGCCATCAGACATAAAATGTTCCTTAGCCATAGCTATGACCACAGAGTGGTGGATGGCTCGCTGGGAGGGATGTTTGTAAGAAGAGTGGCAGATTATCTTGAGAAATGGGATATGAATAAAGAGGTGTAATCCTAGAAAATTACTCATACAAATAGATAAGTCAACTAGTGATCCTAGTTGGCTTATTTTTTTACTCCTTTTTATAGATTTCGCCGTCTTTCATTACAAAAGATACTGAGCGAATGGCCTTGATATCTTGGGTTGGGTCACCTTCTACAGCAATAATATCCGCCAGAAGTCCTGCTTTCAATTGACCAAGCTGATCGGCCAAATGAAAAATCTCTGCATTGGATGAAGTAGCGCTAATTAATGCTTGAAGCGGAGTCATTCCATATTCTACCATTAATTCTAATTCGCGATAATTTTCTCCATGAGTAAAGACACCTACATCTCCTCCAAATACGATTTTCACGCCTGATTCTAATGCTAGTTTAAAGGAAAGTCTTTTAGCTTGAATTCGTGCTGGTTCTGGATCAACGCCTTTTTTCCACCCGCCATATTGCGTAATTGCATCGCCAGCAGCGATGGTTGGGCAAAGTGCTACACCCTTTTCTTTCATCAATTTCAATACTTCTTCAGTAGCTCCGTCACCATGTTCAATGGTTTCTACACCAGCCATTACAGCTCTGCGAATTCCTTCTGGAGTTGAGGCATGTGCAATTACATATCTGCCTGCACTTTTTGCTGTACTTACTATCAGATTCAATTCATCTTGTGAAAATGTAGGTCTAGATATTTCGCCTGGTCTCCATCTGTAGTCGGCATATACTTTTATGAAATCAGCACCATTACCAATTTGCCGTCTCACTACTTTTATCAAATCATCCACTCCATCAGCTTCTTCAGCTCCAATGGGTACGGATACGCCATCATGAAAACCCTTTGGGCCATAAGAGCCTGTCGCAACCATTGCTGGGCCAGCTACTAATAATCTAGGGCCTGGCACAATTCCTTTTTCGATAGATTCTTTCAAATATACATCAGTATATCCGGCACCTTCAGAGCCTAAATCTCTAAGAGTGGTAAAGCCTGCCATTAAGGAATTCTCAGCATGCACAGTTCCACGAATTGCCCTTTCCACGTGAGACTCTACCAAGACTTGGTCGTTCCATGAGGTTTCATTGTATGGATGCAGGAGCAAATGAGAATGGCCTTCGATTAAACCAGGGAGTAAGGTTTTGCCAGGTAATTCTATTACTTCTGTCCCTGCAGGAATTTGAATGTTTTCAGATGGCCCAGCAGCCACAATTTTATTTCCTTCTACGAGGACATTCCAGCCTACTTGTATTTGTGTGCCATCAAAAATTTTATCGGGTTTGAGTAAATATTGACTGAATAGTGGTTGGAAACAAAATAGTAAGGAAACTGTGAAGATGAATTTCATAGGGTAGATGAATATTTGCGCTCAATTTACAATAAAAATTGAAGCAGATGGTCTATCCAAAATTACCTTAAAGTGGGGCGGGTGGAATCAGTATTGTCTGACCCAAAATTTGATTTCAATAAAAAAGCCAACCCTATTATGAGTTAGCTTAGTGTATATGAGATAGCCGGAGCTTAATTTTTAGCGCCTAAAGCCATTTTTGGATAATCACTCATATCGTAGTTTACATTGGCATTTTTCTTTACGTCAGTTACTCGCATTATTGTTTTATCTCCACTTCCTTTTTCTTCCATGATCATTTCCATAAGCATTCCATAAGGATAGTTTTCAGGAATTTTTCCTTTCATTTGTTTAGAGTTGGCATTTGCACCAAACATATTTTCCATTCCAAAGGTCTCTTCTCGTGTTACCCATATTTCAGTAGTTGCATCTGTTGTCTCGGATTTATACCCATCGCAAGAGTAACCAGCTATATTTTTTGTCCCTATTTTTGTGTAGCCTTCCCATTCGTTTATTTCATCCCAATCAACTTCTTCCTCTGTTTCTTCCATGTTCTCAACGGATTTCAATGCATCAGTCCAATCATATGCGAAAGAAAACTTGCCTTCCTCACTTCCCATTAGCATCACCATGGCAGAGTTTTTGAAATCATAAATGATAAACATATCACCCTGATTCTTTTTCATTTCCTCGCTGCTATATTTTGTGCCTGTATATTGAGCGCCTTCACGAAAATGCATTTCCATAATCATAGGCGGTTCTGACTTGCCATTTGCTTTGATATTTTCAATCTCCATCGTAGTAATAATGTCGAATTGGTATTGATCTTCAGTGGTAACGTCGCTATTGAGTGAAAATGGCATTCCTGCACCGGCTTTACCACCTTCTCCACCTCCTCCAAATACGGCATCCCACGAGTTTTCGACCATGCGTTCGGCAGCTTTTTCCATTTCACGGTCAATTTTCTCTTCTACCTTTTTTTCAAGTGCATTTTCAGCTTTTTGCTGAAGTCTTTTCAAAATTTGGCCTTCTGATGGAGTTGCGATTAAGAAAAGGCCGTAAATAAAAAGTAGTCTTATAACTGTGGTTCTCATAATTAATTGGTTTTACTGAAAGTTAGAGTTAATTCTAAATTTTTCCAAAATTTGTAATGTTATTAAAAATGGCTATAATGAATCCATGAATTCCTTAATTGCATTGTGAACTTTAGCAAATGATTTTGAAGAAATTATGTATGGAGGTAAAAAGTATATTGTATTGCCCAATGGCCTCAACAATATATTCCTACTTATAAAGAAATAATAGATTTTCTCTCTCATTGAATTAAAGTACCCTGCATCGGTCGATGTTTTTACTTCTATAGAAAGGATGGTTCCTATGGAATTTACTTTTAAAATATGAGGATGGTTCTTCAATGAATCAGCTATTTGTTTTTGTTGCTTTTCAATTCTGGCTATAGCTTCTCTTGTTTCAGTTCTAAGCAGTATTTCTAAGCTTTTGTTGGCCACAGCCATTATCACAGGATTCCCTGTGAATGAATGCCCATGAAGGAATGCTTCCTCCCAATTGTCGGACTCAAATGCATCGATAATTCTGTTGTTACAGGCTGTAGCACCTAATGGTAATATGCCTCCGGTGATCCCTTTTGAAAGGCAAATTATATCTGCTTGGGCTTGGCAATATTCTGAGGCAAAGAGCTTTCCTGTTCTACCGAAGCCTGTAAATACTTCATCAGCAATTCGAATACAATTAGGTTTATTGCTTATTTCCAAGGCCTTTTGTAACCAAGAATCGCTATAAATCCTCATTCCTCCAGCGCCTTGTACTAATGGCTCGTAAATGAAAATACAGGCGTCATTTTCCTCAATTATTGTTGTAAGTTCTTTTAATGATGCCTCTTCATTTTGCTCATCAGCAGGAAAAGTTAGGTACTCTACATCAAAGAAGTATGGATGGAATGGAGTGGTGAAACCTCCTCTTTCTCCTACACTCATAGCTCCAAATGTATCGCCATGATAAGCTCCAGATAGAGCAATTATTTTACTCTTTTTTATGCCTTTGTTGAAGTAAAACTGCATGGCAATTTTCAATGCTACTTCTATGGCTGTAGAGCCATTATCCGAATAGAATACTTTTTGTGAATTGTTCGGTAAAATTTGGCATAAACTCTCGGATAATTTGACTGCAGGCTCATGGGTGAAGCCAGCAAAAATCACGTGTTCCAATTTCAAAGCTTGGTCGTACATAGCTTGTGCAAGCTCCGTGTTGCTATGACCATGGATATTTACCCACCAACTGGAAATGCCATCTATAATCTCCGTGTCATCCTCTGTAATTAGAAATTCATCTTTTGCAGCCTTAAGTGGAATGATGGGATAATCACCCTTCATTTTAGAGAATGGATGCCAAACAACTTTCTTATCTCTACTGATTAAATCGCTCATAGTTTCCTTTCAATATTTTGGCGTATTTCGCCACTGTTGCCTTATCGATTATTTCTTCCTGTTCAATTTCTAAGAGTAATGGTGTATCGCTTGCTTCTAGAATTGCCCTTTTACTGTATTCATTTTTTTTGCCATTCAAAACTATTCCCCTAATGGGTATTCCATGGGATTTGCAGTATTCAATGCTTAATAGGCTATGGTTGATACTGCCCAAATAGTAGTTGGAAACGAGTATTAAACTAGCATTGAATTTGGAGATAAGGTCGGCAATATACAAGTGTGGGCCAATAGGTACTAACAATCCTCCCGCTCCTTCGATAGTGATAGGAATACTGGAGCTTGGGCGTTTGATCGCATCCAAGTCAATCTCTATACTATCTATCTCTGCCGCTTGATGCGGACTTACAGGCGTTTTTAAAAAATAGGCTTCAGGAAAAATCCTTTCGTTCGGATTCTCAATCAGGTTTGCAATTGTATCAGAATCCTTTGGTTGACCCGACTGAATTGGCTTCCAATAATTTGTATTGAAGGCTTCACAAAAGATAGCGGAAACTAGTGTTTTTCCACTATCTGTACCTATGGCTGTGATGAAATAATCCATACACCAAAGGTAAAAAAGGAAAGGGATTTTGAATCAGTTTAAATAGAATCGAAGGTGTTTTCCAGTTGTTTTTGGAAGTTTTTCATGTCCGAAGCAAAAATAATTTCTTTGTCGAAATGGTAACCAGTTGTATTCTTGTTGGAAGTGTCTGTATCTAATCCTACTCCAATTATTCTTGGTTTGCTTTCAAAGTTTTTGCTTAGTAACTCCCTTAAATAGTCTCCTGTAATTCCTGGACTGGATTTGAAATTCACTATTATCAAATCAATGTTGTTTGGAAGATCTGCTTGCGTTGATCTAAATGGTTTCACATTGTGTCCCAATTTTTGGAGGTTTGATGAAAACATCAATGCTGTAATTGGATTTTCATCCATCAATAGAATTTCTAGGTTCTCTTTTTGGTTAGGAAGAGCTTCCATTTTAGCCTCGTAATTAGCAGGCACTGTTTGGGCAGCATTTTTTATCTGCACTGTGAAGAAAAATGAAGAGCCTTTATTCACTTCACTTTCTACCCAAATTTGGCCATTCATTAGGTTCACAAGCTTGGCACAAATTGCCAGACCTAATCCTGTCCCTCCATACTTTCTAGTATCTGTAGAATCAATTTGAGTAAAAGGCTGAAATAGAGTAGGGATTTGTTGCTGATCGATTCCTACTCCAGTATCCTTTACCATAAATTGAACAGATGAAGTTTCATCTTCATTTCTGACTAAATTAGCCTGAATGGAAATTTCACCTTTGTCAGTGAATTTGATCGCATTTTCAATCAGGTTGTTCAATACCTGAAGAATTTTCTTTTCGTCGCCCAAGTAATTTTGACTTACGTTATTCGCAATCAGATAATTAATTGGGATATTCTTGAGATTGGCTAGTTCAATATTATTATTAATGGCTTCATCCAAAAGCTCTTTAATATCAATCTGTTGCTCATTTATCTGAATTTCACCAGCCTCTATTTTAGAAAAGTCAAGGATATCATTGATGATTTTGTTAAGCGAATCGGCACTGAATTTTAGTGTTTTGAGGAAATTTTTTTGCTCCTCGCTTAGCTTCGTTTCTTCCAGCAAGGTGCTCATGCCCAATATGCCATTGAGTGGTGTTCTCAATTCATGACTTACGGTAGATATAAACTGATCCTTTGCTTTTGAAGCCTCCTCTGCAGAGATTATTTCTTTCTCAAGGCTTTCTTCAAACAATTTTTGTGAAGTAATGTCTCTTACTAGAATCATATAGCTGTTGGAACTGACAACTAGGATTCTGCATTCGTAATGATATTTGTTATTGTTTTCTAGCCAAGTAAATTCAGATCTTACGGCTTTTTGAGTTTTTACTGCTTCGTTGAAAGAGCTAAAAATAGCACTACATACTTGTTTAGGAAATACGTCTAGCAGATTACTCCCTGTGCTAGGATTAAAGTCAAATTTAAATTCTTTTTCTGATGGATTTTTCCAATCGATTAAGAACCCATCTTTATTTAGAGATATAATACCATCTGGGATTGCTTCTAATAGGGCGCTTTTATTGGCTTGGGAAGCTTTTAGGTTTTCGATTGATTCGATCTTTTGGGTAATGTTCTTGGCAATACCAAATCTACCTATTACTTCGCCACTTCTATTCTTTTCTTCCTGCTCCACTACTTCTAGCCAAACAGCTTTATCGTACTTATCTACAATCTCAATTTTGCAAGCATCTTTGATAGGGAACGATCCAAAGAATTTCCCGTTAGCGACAAGAGCTTTATTGATAGGATTATCACTAAGTTTAAAGCCTCTTTTACCTATAACTTCGGAGGTATGATATCCAGTAACTGACTTCACATTGTCAGAGACGAAAACTACGTTTCCTGCTGGATTTATTTTGTAAATAAATTGGTCTTCAGTTTTCATTACGATAGCAAGTTGGGTTGCCAATTCGCTAGCGTATGCCTTACTGTTTGAAGCTATTTTTTTGCTCTTATAATTCTGATACTTCAAAAAGGCAAATAGTGTCAATAAAGTAAGTAATGCAGCTCCAAATGGATAAGTAATATTTGAATTTTCTGGGTTTATAAATGTTGCTTCATCAAGGCCTTGGATTACAGAATAATCGTTTCCACTCAAGCTAAACGTACTTCCCGCCAATAAAACAGGATTGCCGTCTTCTACAATTGTTGAAATAACCCAATCACCTTCATTAGTATTTTCAAGATAACCCTCGGGGTTTGAAGTGAAATTACTACTAAGTAATCCATCATTTTTTTCTACAAGAGCATATTTGAGATCGGAAAACTCATTTTCCGCATTTAGCATTTCAAATGCTTTTGTCATGTTAACAAAAGCTGTTACATCAGCTATTTTCTGATTGTTTTGATTGATACTCTTCCTGAAACCAACTTGTCCAGGAGCAATTACAATTTCTTCTGATTTTTCCTTAAGTCTAGTTTTCTTGACAAATGACTTATTACTAGTAGCTATCTCAGAACCTCTGAAAGTAGCGTAGGTAGGTTCTTTTATTTCTTCGATCCAGTATTCGACAATGTTCGATTCCTCCTTTACTTTCAGACCATTAGTTTGATCATAGTTGTAATGATAATCTGTCTTTGGTGTATGTATAATTATGGAATCAACAGCTGGAAAGTGTTTTTGAAAGTAGTCTGCTATAAATACTTCTCTTCCTGCGAGTTCTTGAGAGGTGATTTCAGTCTCACCAAAATGATTATCAATTGCTTGGTATAAATCAGCGTGAAGATTTTCGATATGCTCTTGAAAATCTTTAGATTGCTTTTCTACATTATTAACTAATATTTCTTTAGCTTCAGTAATGGATTCTGCTTCTAATCCCGCAGAATGTTGACTGAATCCAGACCATATCAGAAGAGATGTCACCACTAATAGTGCAATTTCAATACTATTTGAAAAAAAAATATTTCGCATTAAAAAACTAAAAAGAAGTGAGAGTAATTTTTCTTATTACTATTAATGACAAAGATTGTAAAAGGTAACCAATAACAATAAAAAAGTTATGAAATACTTTTTACTATTCTTTTGTAACAAGTAATTCTCAAAATTAAATTAGCAATTTGAATTTATTCTGAAGGTTAACTTGATATTTTCCTTAAAGTTTTACCCATCTCATCGAACCTTAACTCTACCCCTGAAAGAATTTCAGCAGAAACAATTTTTGTTATTAATTCTTCTTCGGATTCAACATCCCACTTGGGTATTTTGTATGTCTGTTCTAATGGCCCAATTTCATATTTAATCAAATATTTTTCATTCCAATCAAAAATGGTGATTCGAATTTCCTTTGCTGATAATTCTTTTACAATCCTCATAATTAAATATTTATTTGCATTTTTCTATTAATATTGAATAGTCGAAGATACTATTTTTGTTAGTATGAAATTGCGACAGAGTAATTTGAATAAACTTGAGATATAAAAAATGCCAAGCTGAAAACAGCTTGGCATTTTATCATTTTGATTTTGTTTAAGGTCTTATCACCTCATATTCATGTTTAATCTCACAATTTAATGTGCCTGCTACCGAGCAATATTTAGTTGCTGCAAGGTGTGCAAGTTTTTCGAATTCCTCAATTGTTGCATCAGGCGAAGTCAACTTAAAGTACAAGGTAATCTCAGTAAAGGATTTGGGAATTTCATCTCTTCGGTTTCCAACTGCTCTTACTTCAAGTGCATTTACTGTTTTCTTTCTTTTTTTGAGCATTTGAACCAGATCCACAGAGGCGCAAGCGCTCAATGCTGATAAGAGCAGTTCAGTAGGAGAGTGGTTTTTCTTTTCCTCCCGAGAGTACATATCAATTTGTACTTTATTGCCACTCTCATTTATGGCTTCATACTCATAATCTGAGATAAAACGTGTTGTTGTTTCCATTCTAGTAATTTTCTTTTTTTTAACCCGTATTACATATTTCTTCTATACTGACCACCCACCTCATACAAAGCTCTTGTAATCTGACCGAGCGAGCAATATTTGGTAGCTTCCATCAAGGCCTCAAATGTATTCCCATTTTGGACAGCTGCGTCTTTTAGGTTTTGCAGTTTCTGCTCTATTTCTTTAGCATTCCTCTTTTTAAGCTGCTCCAGCGTTCCAATTTGCACTTCTTTTTCTTCATTCGTTGCTCTAATTACTTCGCCTGGTCTCACCGTTGGTGATCCTTTGGAGGAAAGGAAAGTGTTTACACCAATTATAGGAAGCTCTCCGGTGTGCTTCAAAGTCTCGTAATACAAGCTTTCTTCTTGGATTTTATTGCGCTGATACATTGTTTCCATTGCACCGAGTACGCCACCACGCTCTGTAATTCTATCAAATTCAAGCATTACAGCTTCTTCCACTAGATCTGTCAACTCTTCAATGATAAATGAACCTTGGATTGGATTTTCGTTCGACGTAAGTCCAAGTTCCTTGTTGATGATCAGCTGTATAGCCATTGCTCTACGAACAGAATTTTCTGTAGGTGTGGTTATTGCTTCATCATATGCGTTGGTATGCAGTGAGTTACAGTTGTCATAAATTGCATATAAAGCTTGCAATGTGGTACGAATGTCGTTAAAGTCGATTTCCTGCGCGTGTAATGACCTCCCGCTTGTTTGAATATGGTATTTGAGCATTTGAGAACGCTCGTCTGCTCCATACTTCAATTTCATAGCTTTTGCCCAAATCTTTCTAGCGACTCTGCCAATAACTGCATATTCTGGATCAACACCATTCGAAAAGAAGAATGATAGATTAGGAGCGAATTTGTTGATGTCCATTCCTCTGCTTACATAGTACTCTACAAACGTGAACCCATTAGCCAAGGTGAAAGCCAATTGTGAAATCGGATTTGCACCTGCTTCGGCAATATGGTATCCTGAGATTGACACACTATAGAAATTACGCACATTATCATTGATAAAATACTGCTGCACATCACCCATCAATCTCAAAGAGAATTCTGTAGAGAATATACAGGTATTTTGAGCTTGATCTTCTTTAAGGATATCTGCTTGAACTGTGCCACGCACAGACGATAATGTTCGCTTCTTAATTTCATTGTAAACATCCGCAGGTAATACTTTATCTCCTGTAGTACCAAGGAGCATCAGTCCAAGTCCGTTGTTTCCTTCAGGCAAATCAGACTGAAAGGTAGGTTGCGGATAGCCTTTTTCTTCAAATATTTTCTTAAGCTTTGCTTGTACGTCCTTCTCCAGTCCATTTTCTATGATGTATTTTTCACATTGCTGATCAATTGCCGCATTCATAAAAAAGGAGCAAATTGCTGCAGCAGGACCATTAATAGTCATGGATACGGAAGTTGTTGGAGATGCTAGATCAAACCCAGAATAAAGTTTTTTTGCATCGTCAAGGCAACACACACTTACGCCTGAGTTACCAATCTTACCATAAATATCAGGTCGATAATCAGGATCTTCACCATATAATGTTACCGAATCGAAAGCTGTACTCAGACGAGCTGCAGGCATATCTTTGGATAAATAATGAAAACGCTTATTGGTACGCTCTGGTCCGCCTTCCCCAGCAAACATTCTCGTTGGGTCTTCATTTTGGCGTTTGATAGGATAAACTCCAGCCGCATAAGGGAATTCTCCAGGAACATTTTCTTGCAAAGACCATCTCAATATGTCTCCCCACCCTTCATATTTTGGTAGGCTAATTTTAGAGATTTTCGAATGAGATAATGACTTGGTGTAAGTAGGAACTCTAATTTCCTTTCCTCTTACTGAATACACAAATTCCTCACCTTGGTAATTGGCTACTTTCTCAGCCCATTTATCAATGATTAATTTGTTTCGAGGATCTAAATCTAGTGCTACTTTTTCAAAATGATCTTTGAGATCGGTAATTAGTTTTTCAGAATAATCTGCTTTATGCTCTTGTAAACTTTGAATGGTTTTATCGATTGCATAGAGCTTCTGAGCAATTGATTTTTGGTCTAAAGTCCATTGATTGTAATTGCGAATGGTCTCTGTTATTTCAGACAGGTAACGTGTACGGGCGGGAGGAATAATGTATATTTTCTCAGACATTTCCTTGGTAATCATATAATTAGATTCCAATTTAGCGCCCGTTTTTTCCGAAATTCGGTTCATGATTTCCCTGTAAAGACGATTCATACCAGGGTCATTAAACTGCGAAGCTATTGTCCCAAATACTGGCAGATCTTCGTCTTTGGCATCCCACAATTGGTGATTTCGTTTGTATTGCTTTTTCACATCACGCAAAGCATCTAAGGCTCCACGCTTGTCAAATTTGTTTAGCGCAATTACATCTGCAAAATCTAACATATCAATTTTCTCTAATTGCGTAGCTGCGCCATATTCAGGCGTCATCACATATAATGAGAGATCAGAATGTTCAATAATTTCAGTATCACTTTGGCCGATGCCGCTTGTCTCGAGTATAATTAAATCAAACCCAGCTACTTTAGCTACATTCACTGCTTCTTGCACATATTTAGAAAGAGCCAAGTTAGACTGTCTTGTTGCCAGAGAACGCATATAAACACGTTCATTATCTATGGCATTCATTCTAATCCTGTCGCCAAGCAATGCTCCACCAGTTTTCCTTTTTGATGGATCTACTGAAATGATAGCAAGTGTTTTATCTTCAAAATCAGTTAGAAATCTTCTTACTAGTTCGTCTACTAAACTTGATTTGCCCGCTCCACCTGTACCTGTGATACCCAGTACAGGCGTTTTATTGGTTTCTGATTCGGTTCTTATATCTGTAAGAATATCTTTATGCTCATCAGGATAGTTTTCAAATCCAGTAATAATTCTTGCAATTGAGTTTGGAGAGGATGGGCTTAGGGATTTTGCTTGCCCATTAAGTTTCTGTCCTAATGGGAAATCACTTTGCTCCACGAGGTCATTGATCATCCCCTGTAGTCCCATTGAGCGGCCATCATCCGGAGAGTAGATTCTTGTGATACCATATGCATGTAGTTCATCAATTTCTTCAGGAAGGATTGTACCACCTCCTCCGCCAAATATTCTAATCTGCTCAGCACCTTTTTCTTTGAGCAAATCATGCATGTATTTAAAAAACTCCACATGGCCACCCTGATAAGATGTTATAGCAATGGCTTGTGCATCTTCTTGGATAGCACAATTCACAATTTCGTTTACCGATCTATTATGTCCAAGATGGATTACTTCGCAACCAGTGCCTTGGATTAGCCTACGCATTATATTAATAGCAGCGTCGTGCCCATCAAAAAGGGAGGCAGCTGTTACGATTCGAATATGATTTTTTGGTTTATATGGTTTTGCTGTCGCAGTTGTCATACAAGGATATTTTTTTGAATACGAAATTAAAAATTCTTTGACGATAAAACTACCTAAGACTAACAAGTGTTAGCCTAAATCTATGAACGGTAATAAAATTTTATTTGGTTTGCAGGAATTCTATACCTCCCGCTTAATATTTTATTTTCAATTAAGATGAATATTGATTGTAATAGCTATAGCAACAAAAAAAGGATTGACTTGCGCCAACCCTTTTAGGTGAAATTGTCGATTCCTGAAACAATTTAGTTCACCAAAACTATCTTTGTATTTCCTTCTTGATTGCTGTGAAAAATCGTTATGTTGATTTCTATATTAATATACTGATATTCAATAAGTAGCGTCATTATTATGTGCGACAGTTACAGCTGTCTGAACAATAAGATACTTATTTTTAATCAACTAAATTTACTGTGCTTTTAGTATAAAAAGTTTATATATCTTCTTGATAAATCAAATCTAACTAATTCAATACCATCTAGTCTTATATACAATTCAAAGCATAATGAAAATGCTGTGGTTTGCACTGACTTTCTTTGGGTAAATTAGGTCAAGACCGCTAGTAACAAAACCTGCCACAAGAAGACTTTTTTGTTAAAGATTTATTTGATTTTCAAAATCATCCTGTTAACAATATAAAACTAACCATGAACAACCATAAAAACAACATTAACGACAATAAATATTTTAGTTATTAAAGTATTTATCATATTTGATCTTGATATGATTGAGGGGTCTTGAATAGCAAAAAAAAATCCGACTGAAAGCCGGATTTATAATTCGTGAAAATAATTATTCTATCTAAAACTACTTACTTTAGTTAATGATCCAATTGTGTTTTCAAAGTAAATGGTTACTTTAATATTCGTAAGTTTAATTTTATCTGTGTTGGAATCTGCCTTAAATTCAATGCCAAGTCCATATTGTTGAATATCATTAAGAGTCACATTACCTAAACCCCAGTTATCGAATGCTGTACCATATTTTGCATTCTCTTTTCCAGCGTTCCAAGGGGCGTTAGTGGCTTTGTTTTCAGAAACTAGATCAGACTTCTCATTAGTTTGGTTTTTAACACCGTCATAACTCAAAGAAGTTGGAACGAATAATTTAACTACATCATCATAGATAATTTCATTTGTATCAGTAACCTTATTCATTGTCAATACTATACCTTGAATTTTCGCATTTTTGTTTAAAGAGCCAAGTGCTGTGTAATCATCTATCAGGGTTGTGAACCAATTGGCATTTTCAATATTTTCAATGTCGAATGTGATTGCCGTTGCTCCAGAAACAATTGCCAAATCATCAACTTCTACTTTAGCTATTGCGGTTGCAGAGCTCAAACTATTCATCTGAGCAAATGCGTTGAAGGTGAATAAGCTTGTAAGAAATAGTGCGAAAGTGAGTAAAGTTTTCATGACAGTACAATTAAGAGTTAAGATTGATAAACAGCAATTTAAATTGTTGTTTATGTATATAATAACGTTGTTTGTGTCATTAATGTTGTTGTTTACTCAAAATAATAATTTCTTTTAGTGGTGTATCAAAGCATAATACTTAGTTGTATTAAATACCCAAATAGAGAAGAAGGTTTAATTATGAAGAGTTGCGGGAATGCAATTCACTTTAGAGTTGCGGCTAATTTAGCTTGCTGAATTTTGGGCATAAAAAAAACCGACGTTAATGTCGGTTTAGAATATTTGTAAAGACTAAATCTTATCTGAAGCTATTTACAGCAACTTGCGTTGAAGTACCGTTTGAGAAGAAGATTGTTGCTTTGATATTTGATACGTTGATCGTAGTGTTAGAATCAGCTTTGAATTCGATACCTAAACCAAATTCTTTTAGGTCATTAAGAGATACATTGTCTAGTCCCCAGTTGTCGTAAGCTGTACCGTAAGCAACTTTCTGAGAACCTGCAGCCCAAGGAGCAATTGATGCTTTGTTAGCTGACACTAAATCAGATCTTTCAGCCGTTTGATTTTTCGCACCGTCAAAAGTTAAAGAAGCCGGAACAAACAACTTAACAACGTCATCATAAATTACTTCGTCAGCATTGTTGGTTTTTTCCATTGTGATTACAACACCTTGGATTTTAGCATTTCCATCTACATCACCAAGAGCAGCGTAGTCATTCAAGAAAGCGGTGAACCAGTTAGACTCTTCGTTGATCTCAACATCCATAGTGATGCTAGTAGCACCAGAAGCAGTAGCAATTGTTTCGCTATTCACTTTTGTAATTGCAGTTGAAGCATTCAATCCTGAGAATTGAGCGCTAGCACTGAAAGTGATAAGAGAAGCGATTACTAGAGCAGGTGTGAAGATATTTTTCATGTCTTTCTGATTTATGAATCAAATATAGTATGTTCATTTCGATTACACAAGCGTTTATGACTAAAAAAATGTCGTTCACAACCTAATAATGTTGTTCATGTCATAAAGTTATTATAAGTAAATGCAAAAGGCCTTCAGGTAATTCCTAAAGGCCTTTTTATTGTCGTTTATGCAGTGATTGTCAATAAATTATTTTCAATTTTTTTTCAAATATTTCTTGAATTCATAGTCATAACCGTTTTTCGGATGCTTTTCATGTTTTTTAAGGATTGCCAATATCTCAAATTATGGGTATTGATTAGAGGCTATTAAGCATTTGGAAATTTGATTTTGAAGGCTTCTTACTAGTACAAAATAGAAGGTGAGGGAATATAGATAAGGCCAAAGTCAATATGCTCTGGTAGCCAATTACCAAATAATCCTGACTAATTTTTGGGCATAAAAAAACCGACGTTAATGTCGGTTTAGAATATTTGTAAAGACTAGTCTTATCTGAAGCTATTTACAGCAACTTGCGTTGAAGTGCCGTTTGATAAGAAGATTGTTGCTTTGATATTTGATACGTTGATCGTAGTGTTAGAATCAGCTTTGAATTCGATACCTAAACCAAATTCTTTTAGGTCATTAAGAGATACATTGTCTAGTCCCCAGTTGTCGTAAGCTGTACCGTAAGCAACTTTCTGAGAACCTGCAGCCCAAGGAGCAATTGATGCTTTGTTAGCTGACACTAAATCAGATCTTTCAGCCGTTTGATTTTTCGCACCGTCAAAAGTTAAAGAAGCCGGAACAAACAACTTAACAACGTCATCATAAATTACTTCGTCAGCATTGTTGGTTTTTTCCATTGTGATTACAACACCTTGGATTTTAGCATTTCCATCTACATCACCAAGAGCAGCGTAGTCATTCAAGAAAGCGGTGAACCAGTTAGACTCTTCGTTGATCTCAACATCCATAGTGATGCTAGTAGCACCAGAAGCAGTAGCAATTGTTTCGCTATTCACTTTTGTAATTGCAGTTGAAGCATTCAATCCTGAGAATTGAGCGCTAGCACTGAAAGTGATAAGAGAAGCGATTACTAGAGCAGGTGTGAAGATATTTTTCATGTCTTTCTGATTTATGAATCAAATATAGTATGTTCATTTCGATTACACAAGCGTTTATGACTAAAAAAATGTCGTTCACAACCTAATAATGTTGTTCATGTCATAAAGTTATTATAAGTAAATGCAAAAGGCCTTCAGGTAATTCCTAAAGGCCTTTTTATTGTCGTTTATGCAGTGATTGTCAATAAATTATTTTCAATTTTTTTTCAAATATTTCTTGAATTCGTAGTCATAACTGTTTTTCTGATCTTTTTCATGTCGTTCATGCCAGATAAGCTCCCATTTATTACTGTCTATTTTTGGGAAGAATGCATCTCCATCAAACTCCGATTTTATTTCTGTAAGGATTATTTCGTCTGCGATTTCGATGGTTTGTTCATATACTCGCGCACCTCCTAATATCATCAATTGTTCTAGATTGAGAGACTCTGCAATGGAAATTCCTTCTTCGATGCTATTGGCTACAAAGTGACCTTCTGGAACCACATATTCTTCGTTGCTTGTTACTACGATTGAAGTTCGGCCAGGTAAAGGTCCACCCATGGATTCAAAAGTTTTGCGACCCAGGAGTAGATGATGACCCATAGTTGTGGCCTTGAAAAATTTCAAATCAGCAGGCATATGCCAAATTAATTGATTGTCTTTTCCAATTACGTTATTAATGGAGCAAGCTACTACAATTGTCTTTTTCATAAATTATAACCATTTAGAAACTCTCGAACATTCATTTTCTTTCGCCCCTCCATTTGTATTTCTTCTAGAATTACCCATCCATCTTTACAAGCAACTTTAATGTAATTTTTATTATCCGTTTCGATATGTGCGGGAGGATAGTTTTGCTTAACTAATTCATATGATGATTTATAGACTTTACAAACAGCATCTTTTATTCTAGTCCATGCAGTAGGGTAAGGGCTCAAGCCTCGAATGAAATTGTAAATTTCCTTAGCCGATTTTGTCCAGTCAATTTGGCAATTCTCTTTGAATAATTTTGGGGCTTTTGGAAAGCCTGTATTGTAGATTTGTGGCTTCGTCTCAACCCTGTGTTCAGCAATTGCTTCCACAGTTTTAAGAACCAAAGTCCCCCCTTTGTTCATCAATCTTTCATAAAGTGTTCCTGCATTATCATCTTCTGAAATCGGTTCTACTTCTTGATAAATTACTTCTCCTGTATCGATTTCATGTTGTAGAAAGAATGTTGTCAATCCGGTTTGTTTCTCACCGTTGATGATTGCCCAATTGATAGGTGCGGCTCCTCGATATGCTGGAAGCAAAGATGCATGCAGGTTAAATGTTCCCAGCCTCGGATAGCTCCAAACGCTTTCAGGCAGCATCCTAAAGGCTACAATGATCTGTAAATCTGGATTTATTTCTTGGAGTTGGTTTTGGAATTCTGGGCTTTTTAGATTTGTTGGTTGTAGAATTTGTAGGCCAGACTGCAATGCATATTCCTTAACAGGAGAGTGGTTGATCTTCCTCCCGCGACCTTGTGGCTTGTCTGGCGCCGTAACGACGCCAGCTATTTGCCAACCATTTTCTACTAGTATTTGTAAACTTGGAACTGCAAATTCCGGTGTGCCGTAAAAAACTATCTTCAAATCTTTATTCATACAGTACAAAGGTAGGTTTTGAAGATACCTTATTCCAACAAAATTTTACTCTATACCAAATGGCATTCTATTCATGCCCATTCTGCCATTGCTTAATACCAGCAATACATCTTGAATAGCCAATATGTTTTCTATAGGATTTGAATTCACTACGATCAAATCGGCCTCGAAACCGGGCTCTAATTTGCCTGTTTTGTCAGCGATACCAAGCAATTTGGCTGCATTTACAGTTGAAGTACGGATGGCTTCGTATGGAGAAAATCCCATCTCTACATAGAATGTGATTTCATGGCTTACTCTAGTGAGGCTATACGGTCCATACCCAGTATCGGCACCAGTAACTATAGTTACGCCCAATTCACGTGCTTTCAACACTGTTTCTTTCAATGCAGGTAACATATGTCTGCCACGATTTCTTAAAATAGGATCGTCATAATCACCGCCTGGTTGAGTCAGATCATAAACAGTGCTAAATGTTGGCACCAAATAGCAGCCTTTTTCTTGCATCAGCTTCAATGTTCTTTCACTCAAATACGTACCATGTTCAATACTCAATGCGCCAGCTTTTACAGCAGCATAAGCACCTTCATCTCCATGAGCATGAATTTGAACAGGCACATTTCTTTTTGCTGCTTCGTCAATTACAATTTTTAATTGTGCTTCAGTGTAAGTTTGTTTCCTTGGATCAGTATCGGGAAGTCCAGCACGTTCTGTCCCTCTTGTTTTAATTACTTGAACGCCACGATCTATATTGATATTAACCAATAATTTCAATGCTTCTTCTGTGGTGACTCCATCGAAAAGGCTCGCTAATTCTGGATCTGCCAACACGGTATCTCCTAAATCAGGGGAAACAAATACGCCGCAAGGCACCATGTCGGGGCCAGCAATTCGTCCTTCATCGGCGAGGCGTTTTATGCTAACATCTTGAAAAAATGGCACACTAGAGCTTCTTACAGTTGTTACACCGGAATGCAAAGCTCTTCTGGCAGAAGCAAGTGAATTCAAATGTGTGTGTGCATCCATCATGCCTGGAAGGATGTACCTACCTTCCAAATCGATTATATCATATCCGGCAGGAGGAGTATTGTTGTTGGGTACTAGTCGTTCAATTTTGCCATTGGAAACAAGCACCATTGTATTTTCTGAAATTCTCTCATTCACAGCATCTACTACATGTCCATTAATAAGTGCGTAGTTTTTTTGAGGAACGGGCTGAGAAAATCCTATATATGCAAAGAAGCATAATGCTAGGGTTGAAATAATTGTTCTCTTCATAATAGTTTAGGGTTGTGGTTATTTCCCTAATGTACTAAGAAATACAATTAGACAATATCAATATTAGTCAAATGGTAAAAGCTATAAATTAAGATCAAGGATAAAGTAAATATTTGCTTCTCATTTTTTTGTAGCTATCTAGGGCTGGACTCCAGCTACTTCGAATAGCTTCGGCCGACATGCCATCAAGGATTTGTTGTTTCAAAACTTTAGTGCCAGCGAGGTTCAGGAAGTAGTTGTTGAAGAATGCTTCACCTTTTCCAGATATATTGTAAAAGCTAATGAGGTATTCTAAATCTAATTTGGTAGGTGGATTTACCTCCCGCAAATCTAAACCATAGCAAATTTTATTTTCTTGTGGAGGATTTTTGGACATTCCTTCAATACTTACTGGAGTGAATGAAAAATCACCATACTTTTTATCTGGAAAGCCTATTATTTGAAAAGGCTCCATGGTTCCTCTTCCTACTGAAATATCCGTTCCTTCAAAAAAACATAAGGAAGGGTACAGTCTGATAGATTGATAATTCGGCAAATTTGGACTTGGCTTTATGGGTAACTCAAATTTACTTTGATGAGTGTAGTTTTTGGTTTTGATTATAGTCAAATCAACCTTTGCTTTCTTGTTCAACCAGCCTTCTCCATTTATCATCTGGGCGAGCTCTCCAACAGTAAGACCATGAACCACAGGAATCGGGTGCATGCCTACAAAGGAAGAATGTTGCATTTCCAGTACCGGACCATCTATATAATCTCCCAATGGGTTTGGCCGGTCGAGGATCATAAATGGGATGTTTTGCTCAGCAGCAGCTTCCATCGCATAATGCATAGTACTTATATAGGTGTAAAAGCGAACTCCCACATCTTGAATGTCAAATATCAAGATGTCGATTCCTTCCAGTTGTGCTATGCTTGGTTTTTTGTTGGAACCATAAAGTGAGATAATCGGTAAACCTGTTTTTGTATCGATACCGGATTTTACTGTTTCGCCTGCTTCAGCTTCGCCTCTAAAGCCATGTTCGGGAGCGAATATTTTTCTTATTCTAATTCCTCTCGTTAGTAATGAATCTACTAGATGCGTCTGGCCAATGGTTGAAGTATGATTTACGATCACTCCCACATTTTTACCTTGAAGCATCGGTAAATATTCGTTCATTTGCTCCGCTCCAGTTTGGATTTGTTGAGCGTTTACTTGAAAAGTAATGAGTAGCGAAATTATTATTCCAAGGAATGACTTAATCATGGGGTAGTTTTTGTGAAATTTAGCAATTTTGATTCCTAATATATTCAAAACTTGAATTTAGCATTTTTTATAGCTCAGAAAATAAGCATTAAGAGCAGTGGTAAATTTTCTGCTCTTGTTTACCGTATTGCCGTTGCAGGGATAGCAATGGGCGTTGCCATTATGCTTGTTTCTTTTTTAATCTTGGATGGTTTTCGAAATGAAATCAAGCAAAAGGTATTTGATTTCTCAGGACACGTTCATGTAAGTAAATTCACTTTGTCAGGTTCTTTTGAGGAGAATCCAATAAATCAGTTAGCTAGATGGCAAGAGTTGGAAGATTTGCCTGCTGTAAATCAGGTGATTGAAGTTGCTTCCAAGCCAGCCTTATTGCGGGTGGATGACGAAGTGGAAGGTATTGTTATCAAAGGTGTGCCTGCCCATTATAAGGTGGAGAATTTTCAAAAATATATTAAGGAGGGTAGCTTCATACAGTTTGATTCGACTGGTTATACTACTCAAGTGCTTATTAGCGAGACCTTAGCTACACGAATGAGGCTTGAATTGGGAATGAATGTGAATGCATTTTTCTTTCAAGATCCACCAAGGGCTCGCAGGTTGGAGATTGTAGGAATTTATTCCACTGGTTTTGAGGATTTCGATAAGCAAATTATCATTGGAGATATCGGGATGATCAGAAGGTTGAATGACTGGTCTGATGATGAGGCGGGTGGAATGGAAATTTACCTGAATTCTGAAGATGAAATACCATCTGTAATCGCTCATTTAGAAGAATGGGCTGGATATGAATACTATTTCGAAAGCATTAAACGGAAATATTTGGAAACCTTTGATTGGCTTCAGATTATAACGAATAATGTAAATATCTTTTTGTGCTTAATTCTATTTGTCGCTTGTTTCAATATGGTTTCGGTACTCTTTATTATGATAATGGAGCGTACCAATATGATTGGCATTCTGAAAGCAATGGGAGGGGAAGATCAGCTTATTCGCAGAATTTTTTGGGTGTTGGGTTCACGCATTTTATTCAAAGGAATATTGATTGGGAATTTGATTGGCTGTAGCTTAGCCTTTGTTCAATATAGATGGAAAGTAATTAAGCTCGATCCAGAAAACTATTTTATGGAGTTCGTTCCTATTCAGTGGAGTCTGCTACCTATTATTTTAATCAATGTAGTTACAATCCTACTAGTACTTTTATCCTTATTCCTCCCGCTTCGCAGGGTTACTCAAGTTCAGCCTGTTCAGTCAATTCGCTTTGATTAGCTGCTTGGTAATCTCTAAACAAACTTCTTATCTTCATTTGGATAACACCCATAAAAGCCTCTTTGAAAATTCCTGTTGACATCTTGGATTGTCCTTTTGTGCGATCTGTAAATATGATTGGCACTTCTTTTATTTTGAATCCGTATTTCCAAGTGGTGAATTTCATTTCGATTTGAAAAGCATAACCTACAAACTTAATTTTATCGAGGTTTATCGTTTCCAAAACCACCCGCTTATAGCACTTGAATCCCGCAGTGGTGTCTTGTATATCCAATCCAGTTACAAACCGAACATAATAACTCGCGAAATAAGACATCAATACCCTGCCCATTGGCCAATTGACCACATTTACTCCATTAATATAGCGTGAACCTACACTCATATCAAAACCTTCAACAGCGCAAGCATTATACAAATGGATAAGATCCTCAGGATTATGCGAAAAATCAGCGTCCATTTCAAATATATATTGATAGCCATTCAGTAGGCCATATCTGAAACCAGCAATATAAGCCGTACCTAGACCTTGTTTTCCTTTTCTCTCATAGATAAAAAGCTTGTCTGAAAACTCAGTTTGTAGTTTTTTTACGATTGCAGCAGTTCCATCTGGAGATCCATCATCGATTATCAATACATGAAAGTTTTTAGGCAAGGACATTACCTTCCTAATAATAGCTTCAATATTTTCTTTCTCGTTGTATGTTGGTATCAGAACCAGCGAATCGCTCATTAGACTAGTTTGAGTGTGTAAGCCCCATTTTCAAAAATATTCATTTTTTCAATGTTATTACCAATTTTCTTTCACAAGATATTTCGCTTACTTGATACGGCAAAACAAACTTTGAAAACAGATTGAATAATCCGTGTATTTTTCTTGATCGCGATGGAGTCCTTAATCAAGAGCGTGGCGAATATACTTATAAAGTCGACGATTTTATCGTGCCAGATGAAGTCTTTCCATGCTTACAAAAACTCAAAAATGCAGGCTTTCTATTAATTGTAATAACCAACCAAGGAGGCATTGCAAAAGGGATTTACACTAAATCAGATATGCACAATTGCCATGTTAAACTCCAAAAAGAAGTGGGAGGTTTAATCGACGCAATATATTATAGTCCCTACCACCCAGATTACACTAATTCTTTGGGAAGAAAGCCAGGGACTTTACTTTTCGAACGTGCCGTGGCCAAATATCATATCAATCCAGCCAAATCTTGGATGATTGGCGATCAATTAAGAGATCTTCAACCTGCCGCAAAACTTGGGATCAAAGGGATCTTAATAAATGATAAGCTTGATCCCGACCCTTACTTTGCTGCTAAATCATTGACTGATGCGACAAACTTTATTCTGAACTTTTAGGTGCGTAGCCAAGTGTTTTTAGCATTGACTCACTGG
Organism: Peijinzhouia sedimentorum; assembly: GCF_049340005.1. Taxonomy (NCBI): domain Bacteria; kingdom Pseudomonadati; phylum Bacteroidota; class Cytophagia; order Cytophagales; family Peijinzhouiaceae; genus Peijinzhouia; species Peijinzhouia sedimentorum. The sequence goes on along the minus strand of NZ_JBMPIY010000012.1, from coordinate 76,654 downwards.
CTTGCTCCGGAGCAAAAAGCTTGTAATTGAATTTACCATCTTTATCTCTGTCAATAATCACATGCTTTGGAGCTGGAATTAAGCAATGTTGAATTCCGCCATATCCGCCAAGTGATTCCTGATAGGCACCGGTATGGAAAAAGCCCAAGTACAATTGCTCAGAATCTTGAATTTTGGGCATAAACACCTCAGAAGTATGAGCCTCTGAGTTATAGTAATCCATACTATCACAAGTTAAGCCACCCAAGTTCACTCTATGGAAAGGATCTTCCCACTTATTGACAGCCAACATTATATACTTCTGGTTTAGTCCCCAAGCATCTGGTAAGTGTGTGATAAAGGAGCCGTCGATCATATACCAAAGTTCCTTGTCATTTTGAAGCTTCTGGTCAAGAACTGAATACAAAACAGCACCGCTTTCGCCTACAGTATAGCTACCAAATTCGGTCATAATATTTGGTACTGGAACATTATTTTTCTGGCAAATCCACTGAATATTTTCAATGATTTGATCCACCATATACTGGTAATCGTATTCAAATGTCAAGCTTGTTTTGATTGGAAAACCACCACCAATATCGATTGTGTCTAAATCAGGACAGATTTTCTTGAGCTCGCAGTATTTATACATAAATCTGCTCAGCTCACTCCAGTAATAAGCAGTGTCTTTTATCCCAGTATTAATAAAGAAGTGCAATAACTTAAGCTTCGCTTTTTTGCTAGGCTTTATTTTCTCTTGATAATGCTGCACCACATCATTATAGCGGATGCCAAGACGGGAGGTGTAAAACTCAAAGTTTGGCTCTTCATCCGCAGCCATTCTTATCCCAACTTGATAATTCCCTTTTACATTCTTTTCGTAGTAATCAAGTTCTTTCAGGTTATCTAAAATCGGAATACAACGAGAGAAGCCATCATTAATCAGATCGCTAATATATTCAGTATATAATGGTCTTTTAAAACCATTACAAAGGATGAAAGTGTTTTTATTGATTTTGCCTTCCTCATGCAGTCTCCTTATGATAGGTATGTCAAAAGCACTTGAGGTTTCGATATGTATATCATTTTTGAGTGCTTCCTCCATTACAAAGGAAAAATGGGAAGACTTGGTACAATAACAATAGGTATATGTACCTTCGTATTTCCTTTTTTTGATTGCGTTTCTAAAGAACCTCTTCGAATTTTGGATGTTCTGCGAAATACGCGGGAGGTAGGTAAGTTTTAGTGGAGTTCCATACTCTTTTATGACGTCCATCAGTGGCACATCATTAAAAAATAACTCGTTCTCTTCGACTCTAAATTCCTGTGTAGGAAAGTCGAAGGTTTGCTCAATCAAATCAATGTAACTTTTCATCCTTTACGTATATTCCAAAATTGAAAAAGACTGCAATAATGGCCAATTTTTAACATCTTTGCAAAATGAGACCCATAAAATTAATAGAAGTAAAGTCAGAAATAGCGGCAGGCACAAGAGGGGCGAGTTTAGGAGTGGATGCCCTTAAAATTGCTAGCTTAGATAAGAAATCAACGTTCTTTGCTGAATATGACCCAATTAGCGTAAAGGACGAAAATGACATGCTCTACAAAGGGAATAAATTTCCCTTTGCTAAATATATAGATGGTGTATTTACAATGTTAGATAGGGTTTCAAAAACCGTAAAAGCAGAAAGAAAAAAAGGTAAATTTCCTATTATTCTTGCTGGAGATCATTCTACTGCAGCTGGTACAATTTGCGGATTGAAAGCTGCTGCTCCAGATAAAAGACTAGGCGTGATCTGGATTGATGCACATGCAGATATGCATTCGCCATATACCACACCATCTGGCAATATGCACGGTATGCCACTTGCTATAGTTTGCGGCTTGGATAACCTAGAATGTCAAGTGAATGACATCGATGAAAATACTAAACAGCTTTGGGAAAATATAAAGGAGATTGGAATTTCAGGGCCGAAAATTAGTCCTACTGATATTGTTTTCATGAGCGTAAGATCTACCGAGGCTCCAGAAGATTTTCTGATTGAAAAATACAATATTCCAAACTTTACCATCCGTGATATCAATAATAGAGGGATTTCAACGGTTTGTAAAGAAGCTCTCGAATCCTTAAAAGATTGCGAACAAATTTATATTTCATTTGATGTAGATAGCCTAGATTCAAATATTTCATCTGGGACAGGCACTCCAGTTGAAAATGGTTTGAGCATTGACCAAGCATTAGAGATGAATAAAGAGTTGATAAAAGACAAGCGCGTTTGCTGTTGGGAAATAGTAGAAGTGAACCCTACTTTCGATCATGAAAACGTAACTGCCGAAGCAGCCTTTGATATATTGGAAGAAACCACCAAATCACTAGTAAGCAATTTCTAGAGTAATTAAAGTGATTTTTTTAAGCTTTTATAAATGAAGCATTTGACCTGTTAAAATTAATCTGATGAATATAGATTCTTTACTAAAAAAAAGTCTTTCCGAAGCATTCAAAGCAACCTTTGATACAGAACTAGATATATCTGAAATTGGACTTCAAGAAACTCGTAAGGAGTTCGTTGGGAGCCATACTTTTGTGACTTTTCCATACGTTAGACTGTCTAAGAAAAATCCTGAGGAAACAGGACGCATTTTAGGAGAATACCTTTTGCAACATAAATCCGAAGTTAAGAGCTTCAATGTGGTAAAGGGCTTTCTCAATATAGAATTAAGCGATATTGTTTGGCTCAATCTGTTTGCGGAAATTCTGGACACGCCTAATTTTGGTATTCATCCTCCCACCAATAAAAAGGTGCTAGTTGAGTTTTCATCTCCTAATACCAATAAGCCGCTGCATTTAGGCCATTTACGTAATAATTTTTTAGGTCATAGTATTTCTCAAATTTTGAGAGCCAATGGTTATGATGTAAGCATGAGTAATCTTGTGAATGACCGTGGTATACATATTTGTAAATCCATGCTTGCTTATCTCCGCTATGGAAATGGCGAGACACCGGAATCAAGCCGACTAAAGGGAGATCACCTAGCGGGTAAATATTATGTGAAATTTGATCAAGAGTATAAAAAGGAGATTGAGGAATTGGTAGCTGGAGGCATGGAAGCAGAGCAAGCTAAAAAGAAAGCGCCAATTTTACTCGAGGCTCAGGCAATGCTACAAAAATGGGAGGCAAACGACCCAGAAGTAATCGCTCTCTGGAAGCAAATGAATGGCTGGGTTTACGATGGCTTCAATCAGAGTTATGAAACCATGGGAATTCATTTTGATAAGTATTATTACGAATCGGAAACATATTTATTGGGAAAAGATATTGTTGAAGAAGGGCTAGAAAAAGGAGTCTTTTTTAAGAAGGATGATGGCTCGGTCTGGGTGGATCTGACAGACGAGGGAATGGATGAGAAATTAGTTCTTCGAGCAGATGGTACTTCAGTTTATATCACTCAAGATATGGGTACAGCTGATCTGAAATATGGAGATTTTAAGTTTGATAAATCTGTATATGTAGTTGGTAATGAGCAAGATTATCATTTTAAAGTTTTGTTTTCCATTCTGAAAAAATTGGGAAGAAGCTATGCTGATGGATTGTACCATTTGTCGTATGGGATGGTAGATTTGCCATCGGGTAAAATGAAATCGCGGGAGGGAACAGTGGTGGATGCCGATGATCTAATGCAAGAGATGCTTGATACTGCCGAGCAGCACACTCAAGAACTTGGCAAAGTGGAAGGTTTTGATGAAACTGAAGCAAAAGAGCTTTATAGAAAGTTAGGCTTGGGAGCTCTCAAGTTCTATTTATTACGAGTAGATCCTAAGAAAAGAATACTATTTAACCCTCAGGAATCTGTTGAATTTCAAGGATTTACAGCACCGTTTATTCAATATACCTTTGCAAGGATTTCATCAATTCTTAGAAGAGCTAAGCAATTAGGAATAGAAACAAATGCTGAAGTAGTAACAAATCAACAACATTTAGCAGCAGAAGAAATTGACTTAATTAAAGTGATTTCGGACTATCCAAGCAAAATTGCTCTCGCGGGTGATAATATGGATCCTGCTGTGATTGCTCAATATGCTTATGATTTGGCGAAGGAATATAATCGCTTTTACACCGTACATTCCATCTTTAAAGAAGAGGATAATGCGGTAATGGCTATGAGAGTTGCTTTGTCACAACAAGTAGCCAAAACAATAGAGAACGCTATGTTGTTACTTGGTGTTGAGGTACCTGAACGTATGTAGGTCTTTGTTTTGATAAAGCGGGCTTGATTCCTTATATTGAAGATATTATGAAGTGCATTCTTCGTATTTTGCACAAACCAAAAACATGGAATTATGAAAAAGGTGCTATTATTATCTACAGGAGTATTGCTTGCGGTTGCAATATTAGTAGCTCGACCAATGCTAACTTCTAAAGTGATTGAAAACGAAGACAATATAAAGCCAATGACTTCTTTTTATGATTTCAAAATGCGATCAATTAATGGTGAAGAAATAGACTTTACTGAATTTGAAGGAAAAAAGGTTTTAATCGTAAATGTTGCCTCAAAATGTGGCTATACTCCCCAATATGCAGATTTGCAAAAGCTGCATAAGGATTATGGCGATAAGGTAGTGGTTCTCGGATTTCCAGCAAATAATTTTGGTGGGCAAGAGCCTGGAAGCAATGAGGAAATTATAGAGTTTTGCGAAACAAATTATGGAGTTTCGTTCCGTATGTTCGAGAAGGTTTCTGTTAAAGGAGTTGATCAACACCCGCTTTACAGGTGGTTGTCCGACAAGTCACAGAATGGTTGGAATGATCAAGAACCAACTTGGAACTTCTGTAAATACCTTATTAATGAAGATGGCGATTTAGTCAAATTTTATCCTTCTTCAGTAAATCCTACAGATCAGAAAATAATCAAGGACATTACAAGCTGATTTTTGCAAATCTGAAAAAGGAAATAATTAGGTAATTCATGAAAAATAGATTTTCCCAATTCTATTCCATTTTCTTAAAATATCTACCAAAATTACAGCGATTGATATCACAGCAATTAGTGATATGTTTTCGAGCAGCATTTCTCCTCCCGCAGTTCTTTTGATGATAATGCCTGCAAATGCCCAAATTACAACCAAACTGTAGATAATATCTTTTCTTAGTTGAAGCATTATTAAAGCTAATGCAGCGCCAATCACAATAAGAATTTTCGCCCAAAGTGCTTCTGAGATACCTGCTCCATTCCACTCTAGATCTACCAAAACGGCAGTGACATTTGCAATAGTAGCAATGGAGATCCAGCCTAAATACATGCTAAATGGAATATGCAGAAACCATTTTTTGCTGGGATTGCCTTGTGGAATGCCTACATTTATTGCTATAGTGATTTTAATTAATAATAAGAGTAAAATAAGCATTATAGCCAAGGAGAGTAAAGTAATTTGATAATGCCATGCAAAAATCCAAGCCGAATTCGCCAAGCAGGTTAGAAAGAATAGAAATCCCATTTTTTCGATAAATACACCATCTGCTTTGCGAAGTACAGTGCTTTGGTAAATTAAATATGCAATTAAGCTCAAGTAGATTAGTCCCCAGATAGAAAAAGTAATTCCTGATGGCACAAACAGGTTGGGATAGAAAGCAGACAATTCTCCTGTAGTGTAGCCATTTATTGGAAGGGCATTAGCTAAAGCATTTACAGTAACCATTCCGATAAATCCTAGGATACATAAGATATGTATGAAGAGTCTATTTTTTGAATTCTGAGTACTCATGTGTCGGGTGGTTTAATTCTTAAATACAATGTAGGAAATAAAATCTATTGTGAATGTATCTTTGCACTGATATGAAAAAATGGATACAAGCAGCCAGATTACGTACCCTCCCGCTTGCTTTGGCTTGCGTAGGTATGGGTGCAATTTTGGCAAAATATGATGGCTTTTTTGATTGGATAATATTTTCCTTTTTAGTACTCACTACGATATTGCTGCAAGTACTTTCTAATTTTGCCAACGATTATGGCGATTTTGTAAATGGTGCGGATAGCAATGAAAGAACTGGTCCACGTAGATTGGTGCAATCAGGTGAGATAAGTGCGAAAGTAATGAAGAATGCCATTATCCTATTCTCCATTTTGTCTTTCGTTTCCGGGATAATGCTGCTTTATTATTCAGTTGGTTTTCAGCAGGTAGGCTTTTATATTTTCTTAGGGTTTGGAGTTGCCGCAATTTATGCTGCCATAACCTATACAGCTGGGAAGAATCCTTACGGCTACATTGGCTTGGGAGATATTTCTGTTTTTTTGTTTTTCGGGTTATTGGGTGTGTTAGGTAGCGATTATTTATTTACGGAAGAGCTCAATCCTGCAAATATTTTACCCGCCATCTCATGTGGGTTTTTTTCAACTGCAGTTCTCAATCTCAATAATATCCGAGATATTGAGTCGGATGTGAAAGCTGGAAAAAGGTCAATCCCAGTAAGAATTGGAAGAGAAGCCGCAGTAAACTATCATGTTATATTAATATTTTTAGGAACTATAAGTGCCATTATATTCATGATAATTAATTATGAATCTATCTTTCAGTTCTTATTTATTTTGGTGGTTCCATTATTCTTACGGAATATTAAAGCAGTTAAAAATTATAAAGCAGCAGATAGATTAGATCCGTATCTTAAGCAGCTAGCTATTAGTACTTTAATTTTTGTAATTCTATTCGGGTTTGGCTTGCTATCAGATGTATAATTTTATAAATTAAGGTCGTATTTGGGAGGTATATGAACTAAAAGAGTAAATAAACTTTTATACGATTATTAAGGCTTTCTAAAAGTCCAATTTACAAAACACTAAAAAATGGCTACGAAAAAATCATCAATAAATATTGCTTGTGCAACTTGTGGCAGTCGTAAAGATTCCTTGTTTGGAAACTTGTGTGGAGAAGATTTAGATGCATTAAGTGATGGCAAATCATGCGTGACGTATAAAAAAGGTCAGACCCTTTTTTACGAAGGTACCAGACCCATGGGACTGTTCTGCATTAATAGTGGTAAAGTAAAAGTCTATAAAATGGGCTCTCAGGGGAGGGAACAAATTGTGAGACTTTCCAGCTCTGGTGATTTTTTGGGCTACAGAGCTTTGCTTGGAGAGGAATTTTATAGTGCCTCAGCTACAGTTTTAGAAGATGCTGCAATTTGTTTTATACCTAAAAACAACTTCTTGGAATTACTCCGAACTAATCCAGCCTTTTTTAGCAGCCTAACAAAAAGCATTTGCCATGAATTAGGAGTAATGGAAGAGCAAATGGCAATGTTAGCTCAAAAATCAGTAAGAGAAAGATTAGCTACCACATTGATAATGCTAAAAGAAACCTATGGTGTAGAAGGCGAAGAAAGTATGCTTATTGACATTGCCCTCTCAAGGGAGGATATTGCTAATATAGTAGGTACAGCAACTGAGACAGTAATCAGACTTTTATCCGATTTCAAAAGCAGTAGCCTAATAGCTTTTGAAGGAAAGAAAATTAGAGTGCTTGACGCAAAAGGACTTGTACGCGAAGCAGATTTCTATAAATAACAATATATAATCAGATGCATTTCCTGATTATAATCATATAATCCGTTGATTGCCATCATAACCTATTATAGAAATTAGGGTCAAATTTGTAATGATGTTAATCCACTTAGACATCTTGCCAAAATTGATTATTAATTTCAACTAACAGGTTATGTACAATATAGTAGTTCCCACAGATTTTTCGAACCAAGCAAATTTTGCCCTCCACTTTGCTACTCAAATTGCTAGACGCACGAATGGTATTGTTCATCTGCTTCATGTAATTGAAGCTCCTGTTGCTCACTCTTTCAATACCATGGGTGAGGTAATTAATGATGAATATTACAACAATCAGTATATGAGGAAAAGAATTGAATCTGCTAAAGCGATGCTAGGCAAATTTGATAAAGACCCTCATTTTAGAAAAAATAAGCTAAGTGCTGAGGTAGTAGTAGGTAATCCATATACTCATATATCCAGACTTATTTCCTCCAAAAATGCCGACTTGGTAGTAATGGGTACAAAAGGAGCGGACGGGATTGACGAAATTGTAATTGGATCAAATGCTGAAAAGGTAGTACGTTACAGCGATTGTCCGGTTGTTACAATAAAAGATGCAACTCACTTATCTCAGATGAAAAACATTGTGGTTGCAAGTAATTTCGAAGGAGATCAATCAACGCTTGTCCATCAGTTAGATGTGCTGTCTAGACTATGCAGAGCAAAAATCCATTTATTAAATGTGAACACGCCAAATAGCTTCAAGCCAAGTAGAGAAGCCAGGAAGAGAATGGAGGATTTTGCAGCTAATCTTAATAAAGCTCCTGCAGCAATCCATATTTACAATGACTATCTCGAAGAAGAAGGAATCCGAAATTTTGCTATGGATAATAATATGGATATGATACTAATGGGCACCGCCGGGCGAAAAGGACTTCTTCATTTGCTCACTGGAAGTATCGCCGAAGATGTAATTAATCATGTAAATCTACCAGTTTGGACTTTCCCAATCAAAAAATCAAAATCCTAAAAGTATGGGTCGGGTTTTAATTATTGTTGATAATCAAGAAATGTCAGCTAATGTGCTTCACTTGGCAGTAAATGGAATTAAGGAAGGACGTGAGCATTTATATATTGGTTTGTTAATCAATCAGTTCGAAAACTCAACTATAAGTCAAAACGAATCTATCATTTCTTCTCATCCTGCATTATCCGAAGCTGAGGAGAAAACGTTGACTTTGGGTAATTCATTTCAGAACGATTTATTAAATGAAGGCATGGCCTCCAAGATTTGCTTTGGCGAATGCCTTAATACTAAGGAAATTGTAAAGGAAACAGCATTTGCCGACCTCCTGATTATAGATTCAAGGACCTTCGCTGATTACTTATTGGAGAAAGATCGCTTCCAATCTTTGCGCGGTATTTTCGAAAAGGCTCAATGTCCTCTATTAGTTATTCCTTCCAATTTTAAGGATTTCCATGAAATTATTATTCTGAAAGATTCAGAAGAAAAAGTGGTAAAAGCTGTGAAATCTCTTAAAAGTACTTTGACTCAAAGTTTGAGAAATGCAGAGGTGTCTTTAATTGGTAAAGTGCCGAATGAAGAAGAAGAATTTCAAGATGAAAAAAGACTGATGGACTTCCTGAAACAATATTTCAGGAACGTGGGAATTATGTTGACGCCAGATGAACCTTTTGAAGATGTAGCTTTTGACCTGATTAGCAAATCACAATTGCCGCTTGTGGTGATGGCAGGTTTCGATAAACGAAGAATAAAAAATTTAATCCTCCCGCTTATTACCAACTCTGCTAAGCAAGATATTTCCTTATATATCGAGAATCCCTTTTGACTTTTGCCATTTTGCTTCAATATTTGTCTATGGCAAAAAAGAACGACTGGAAAAAGAGGGAGGGTGTAGTTTTTTCAACAAATCCAGATTTTGAATATCAAGCCGAAAATGATTCACCATTTGCATCATTGGCTGGTTCAAAGCAAGATTTACGCGTGCAATTGGATAAGAAGTCTCGAGGAGGTAAAAAGGTAACGCTAATCACAGGATACGTAGGCAATCCAATGGAATTGCAAATTCTAGCCAAAGAACTAAAATCAGCCTGTGGGGTAGGAGGAAGCGCAAAGGACGGAGAAATCCTCATTCAAGGAGATTTCAGAGACAAAGTGCTAGAACTCCTACACGCCAAAGGATACAAAGCCAAAAAAGCGGGAGGGTGAATTAACTCTTTGGGATTTCTGATAATATGCTTTCTACAGTTTTACTAAATTGCTCATAATCCGTATAGCCACGAGCTGCAAGAAACAGCTGATCACCACGATCAAGTATTACCGCTGGAAATCCATTAATTCCCCAATTCTCGATAAGTTGAAATTCCTCAGAAGCTTTGTGCGCTGATTCATCTGTTTGCATGGCGTCAATAAAATAGCTTTTCTCAATGCCAAATTTGCCAATAACATTTGCCATTCCTTCAACATCCTGTGGAGCCATTCCATCGAAATAAATAGCTTTTTGCAAGGCTGCAGCAAATTCAATTTGTCTTTCAGGTTGCATCCTTTTTAATATTGCCATTGCCTTAGCAGCAGGGATAGAATCGAAAATTGGACTCTCTTCGCTATTAAGATTCATGAGAAAAGGCTCGCCAAATTTCACTCCCGATGTCTGCTCTACCTGCTTGTAAGCCTCCTTTATATAAGGTGCCACTTGGGCAATAGGCCCGACTCTCGCCCCTCGAACCATGCCACCTGAAAGGACTTCAAAAGTAAATTTATCCGAATTTTCTTTTGCAAACTTCTGAATAACAGGAGAAAATCCGTAGCACCAGCCACAAAGGGCATCGTAAGCATAATATATTTTTAACTTTGCCATCAAGTAATTTTTAAAACCTCGAACATAGTACCTCAATTTAAGGTTCATTGTTCTGATATTTACCAGTAGAATATTGAATTTCCCATTGATAATAAATTGATAACAATTGTGCGTGCAAATTTCTTTTCTCCTACGCGAAAAGATATATCTTTGCAACATTAAAAATATGCGCTACGCTAGTTTCTATACTCCACAGCATCACATTCATCATTCCTCTTCCGAGGAATAAGCGCACCATATTACCCAAATTCAACTTTTCTTTTTTCGATTTTTCAAAAGAGCAAATAAACCTTTGTTATGTCTAATATATTAAGAGTAGCTATTCAAAAGTCCGGCAGATTGAGTGATGATTCTTTAAAACTTATTAAAGAATGTGGAATCAAATTCAATAATGGTACAGGCAAATTAAAATCAATATCAACAAACTTTCCCATGGAATTTCTCTTTTTGAGAGATGACGATATACCAGGCTATGTAGCAGATGGTGTAGCAGATATTGGTATTGTTGGCGAAAATGTACTCGTGGAGAAAAAGCGGGAGGTAAAGCTTGAGAAAAAACTAGGCTTCTCCAAATGCAGACTTTCTTTGGCAGTACCTAAAAGTCTCGATTACAAAGGCGTAGAATATTTTAGCGGTAAGAAAATCGCAACTTCTTATCCAGTGATTCTACAAAACTATCTAGATAGCAAATCGATCCAGTCAGAAATACATGAAATTAGTGGCTCAGTAGAAATTGCTCCAGGTATTGGCTTGGCAGATGGCATTTGCGATATTGTGAGCTCAGGCAGCACGTTATTTACAAATGGATTGAAAGAAGTGGAGGTGATTTTTCCATCAGAAGCTGTTCTTATTGCCAACAATGAATTGTCTGAGGAAAAGCAACAAACATTGCGTAAATGGCTTTTCAGAATTGATTCTGTTCTAGAAGCGGTTAATAAAAAGTATATTTTGTTAAATGCACCAAACAATGCAATTGATAAGATTATTTCATTGTTGCCAGGCATGAAAAGTCCAACCATACTTCCATTGGCAGAAGAAGGCTGGAGCAGCTTACATTCAGTTATTAATGAAGATGATTTTTGGGGCGTAATCGAAAATCTCAAAGAAGCAGGCGCACAAGGAATTTTAGTAGTACCTATCGAAAAGATGATCCGCTAATCAAAATGAAAGTTTTTAAAAATCCTCCAAAACATACCTGGGAGAGCATATTGGCTCGACCGGTTATAGATTTTAAGCAAATTCGCAAAATCGTAAAGCCGATTCTAAATAAGGTTTTGGAAAAAGGCGATAAGGCTATTTTCAAATTTGCAGAAGAATATGACCATGTAGAATTAGATGCATTGGAAGTAACTCAGCAAGAAATTGCCGATTCAAGTAAGAAGGTAGATGCTAAATTGAAGCAAGCAATTGCGGTGGCTATTGCTAATATTGAAGGATTTCACAAGGCTCAAATTCAAGAAGAACTTATCTTAGAAACAATGCCAGGAGTGGAATGTCGGAGAAAATCTTTGCCAATCCCAAGTGTTGGTTTGTATATACCCGGAGGTACAGCTCCACTTTTCTCCACCGTGCTGATGTTGGCTATTCCAGCCCGAATTGCTGGTTGCAAGCAAGTGGTAATGTGTACTCCACCAGACAGAAAGGGAAATATTCACCCAGCAATATTATATGCAGCTTCACAAGTGGGTGTGCAAAGAATATTCAAAGTTGGTGGTGCACAAGCCGTTGCCGCTATGGCATTTGGAACAGAAACTATCCCTAAGGTGGACAAAATTTTTGGTCCGGGAAATCAGTATGTAACCATGGCTAAGCAATTGGTAAGTGAGCGGGGAATGGCTATTGACATGCCTGCTGGCCCATCAGAAGTAGCCGTAATGGCCGATGATACTGCAATTCCTGCTTTTGTAGCTTCAGATTTACTTTCTCAAGCAGAGCATGGAAGGGATAGTCAAGTAATATTGGTATCCACTTCAGAGGCTATGATCAATGCGACTATACTAGAAGTTGAGAAGCAATTAGAAAAACTCCCAAGAAAAGAAATCGCTGAAATTGCCTTGGCTTCCAGTAGATTTATTTTAGTGAAAGATGAGCAAACTGCTATCAATATCTTGAATGAATATGCAGCAGAACACTTGATTTTGTCTGTGCTAAATGCCGAGGAAGTTGCACTAAAAATTGAAAGTGCAGGCTCTATATTTTTGGGTAATTTCACGCCCGAATCAGCGGGTGATTATGCTTCTGGCACTAATCACACATTACCTACCAATGGCTTTGCAAAAGCGTGGAGCGGTGTATCACTTGACTCATTTGTGAAGAAAGTAACCTACCAAAAGATTACGGCTGAAGGTTTAAAAACCTTAGGCCCAACCATAGAAGTGATGGCCAAAGCAGAAATGCTAGAGGCTCACAAAGAAGCAGTAAGTATTCGATTAAAATACTTGAAAAAAAATGGCTGATATCAAAAGTCTTGTACGACCACACTTGTTGGACATTAAGCCATATTCATCGGCAAGAGATGAGTATTCAGGAAAAGTTGGTGTATTCTTAGATGCTAATGAAAATCCTTTCGAGCGAGAAAATTATCCTGGAGTTAATCGCTATCCGGATCCGTACCAATATGATGTGAAAGCACTACTTTCTAATTTGAAAAATGTGCCGATTCAACAGATTTTTCTTGGCAATGGGAGTGATGAAGTTATAGACTTGCTCATTAGGGCATTTTGCGAACCTAGCGAGGATAGTATCATTATCCTCCCGCCCACTTATGGTATGTATGAGGTTTCGGCTTCTATTCATAATGTAGGAATCAAAAAGATTCAATTAACCACCGATTTCCAATTAGATGTAAAATCAATTTTATCTCAAGTAGACAAGAATGATAAAATTTTATTTATATGCTCTCCCAATAATCCTTCTGGGAATTTATTGAACAAAGCAGATATCTTGGAACTAGCGGGAGGATTTGAGGGCATTATTGCAATAGACGAAGCCTATATTGATTTTGCATCAGAGGGAACTAGCTTGGTCGCCGAATTGAATAATTTTCCCAATATGATCGTGATGCAAACACTAAGCAAAGCTTGGGGATTTGCTGGCTTGCGATTAGGCTTGGCATTCGCTTCAGTTGAGATGATTTCGCTTCTTAACAAAATCAAACCACCTTACAATATCAATTTGCTGAGTCAACAAGCAGCTATTGAAGGTCTCAAAAATGCAGAACAAGTAAAAGATTGGGTAAAAATCTTAATTGCCGAAAGAGACAAACTAGCCTTTGAATTGGGTAATCTTGATTTTGTAGAGAAAGTTTATCCATCAGATGCTAATTTCATATTGGTGAAAATGGAGAAGGCCCGCGAGGTGTATGAGAGATTGCTTCATAAGTTGATTATTGTGAGAGATCGCTCGAAAGTGGTTTTGTGCGATAATGCACTTCGTATTTCGATTGGTACCGCTGAGGAAAATCAAAAACTATTGGAAGCCTTAAAAAACCTTTAATCACATGCGTAAAGTTTTATTTATAGATAGAGATGGCACTATTATTAAAGAGCCGCCGATTGATTTTCAGGTAGATTCATTAGAAAAGCTGGAGTTTTATCCAGGTGCTATTTCAAATCTTCGCAAAATTGCTGAAGAGCTCGATTTTGAATTGGTAATGGTGACAAATCAGGATGGCTTGGGAACCGATTCATTTCCCGAAGAAACTTTTTGGCCAGCCCAAAACAAGATGCTGGATACATTGAAAGGAGAAGGAATAGTTTTCACAAAAATCCATGTGGATCGTACTTTTGAACACGAAAATGCGCCAACTCGAAAGCCAAGAACTGGCCTTTTGCAGGAATATTTGGACGGATCAGTAGATTTAGCAAATAGTTATGTGATTGGCGATAGAGCCACTGATGTGCAATTAGCGCAAAACCTAGGCTGTAAAGCCATTTTCATTGGTGACGCAAATGCTGATGCTACTTTAAGCACTTGGAGTTGGGATGAAATATATGAATTCCTCAAAAATCCAGCTCGTAAGGCAAGCATCCATCGCAAAACGAAAGAAACAGATATCAAAATTTCTCTCAATTTGGATGGAACTGGTATTGGTAAAATTTCTACTGGCCTGCATTTCTTCGATCACATGCTCGATCAGCTGGCAAAGCATGGAGGAATCGATTTGGAGATTGAAGTAAAAGGAGACCTACATGTGGATGAGCATCATACTATTGAAGATACTGCATTGGCATTAGGAGAAGTGATGTTAAAAGCTTTAGGTAATAAAATGGGCATTTACCGCTATGGCTTTTTACTTCCAATGGACGAAGCCTTAGCACAGGTTGCAATTGATTTTGGTGGAAGACCTTGGCTTGTCTGGGATGCTGAATTTAAGCGTGAGAAAGTAGGAGATATGCCAACCGAGATGTTTAAGCATTTCTTCAAATCATTTAGCGATACTTCATTGAGCAACCTCAATATCAAGGTCGAAGGCGAAAACGAACATCACAAAATTGAAGCTATATTCAAAGGCTGGGCTCGTGCTATTCGGATGGCAATAAAGCGGGATAAAGATTTGGCAAATGTACTTCCTTCTACAAAAGGCACATTATAACACTAAAATACGAGTTTGATTTGAATTAATTTCAAACTCTATTTTTCAATTATTGAGATCGAAAAAAGGTAGATCATGCAAGCGAATAACTTTTCTTGAATAGCTCAACAGATTCTGATCTCGCCATTGGTTGAGAATCACCGAAATAGTTTGGCGGGAAGAATTTAATAATTGAGCAATTTCTTGGTGCGACAGATGATTTTGAATGACAAAGTCATCTGTTTTTTTTGATCCAAACTCAAGAGCATAATTTTTGAAAAAAGCTTGCAGTCTTGTCTTGATATCTTTCGAAACATTGCTCAAATATCTAGTTTCTAATTTTTGGGCTTTATCTCGGAATAACTTATTAATATAACTGCTGATATTCTGATCTGTATCGTAGAAATACTGTAATTCTTCTTGGTGAATATAGATTGCCATGCACTTAGTCATGGCTTTGGCTGCAATATGGAATTCAGCATTTGTTTGTTGAATGGAACCGAAAATATCTCCACGCTTTAGCAAGTCAATAAAAATCTCATTTCCGTTTTGCTCAGTTGCGTAGGATTTTACTATTCCGTATGTAATGAATATTAGTCCACTATCCAGCAAATCGGCATCAATTGTTTGATTTGCTTCAAATTGGATTTGTCGCCCACCTTTTTGGAGGAGAATCTCAGGGATGAAATCCTGATTTGAAATAGGGCGGATTGGCTTTGAAGAGCTGATAAACAAGGCTACTGATTTTGTTTATCAAAAGTCAGAATTTAGTCTTTCTCTTCGGTTAAGGGTAAGTTAAGGTTTGGTTAATTATAAGCTAGCATTTGATGAAACAAAAAGAGCCAGATTTTGAATTTCCAGCTCTTTTATGCAATCAATTTTTCAATTATTTTCCTTTAAAATCAGGTTTTCGTTTTTCTACAAAGGCGTTCATCCCTTCTTTTTGATCTTCTGCAGCAAATAGCATGTAGAAGTTTTTGCGCTCAAACTGTAAGCCTTCTTCCAAATGTGTTTCAAAGGCTCTCTTCACACTTTCTTTGGCCATCTGGGTGGCAATTGGTGACATCGCTGCTACGCTTTTAGCAAGCTTCACCGCTTCTTCTAAATATAATTCTACAGGCACTATTTTGTTCACCAGTCCGTAAGCTTTTGCTTCTTCTCCAGAAATGAAATTGCCTGTCAATACCATTTCCATTGCTCTGGCTTTGCCAATTGCTCTTGTAAGTCTTTGTGTTCCTCCCGCGCCAGGCATCACGCCAATTTTGATTTCAGGCTGGCCAAATTGTGCCGTTTCTGATGCTACAATCATATCACAACTCATGGCAAGTTCACAGCCCCCACCTAACGCAAAACCAGATACAGCGGCAATTATTGGTTTGCGCGTTTTATTTATCTGATCCCAAGTGCTAAACTGGTCTGTCTTCCACATATCAATTGTGCCCTTGCCTGCCATTTGCTTTATATCTGCACCTGCTGCAAAAGCACGTTCATTTCCTGTGATTATAATGGCTCTTACGGCATCATTTTGATCTAGTTCTTTCAATGCATCGCGAATTTCACCCATTAGCTCTAGGTTAAGCGCATTCAACTCTTTGGGTCTATTTAGCTGAATAAGTGCAATGTGTTTTTGATATTCTGGAGTAACGATTATGTATTGCATAGTTATTTTTATTTCAGCTTGAAACTACAAAATGCCTTTCAATTTTTCGAGCTATTCCAATAAATCTACAATTCGGTAAGCGCTTTTGCTGCTTCAGTCAGATTAAATTTTAGCCCCAATTATCCTCCCACATATTTGATCCATCAATTCGATAATCAATTTGTCAAAATAAAAGTTAAATCAATAATCAATTTCAATTATGAAAAATTTCATCATTTTATTCTACTGCCTGATTTCTTTCAATGTAAATGCACAAGCGCAGGATCCTGTACAATCATTTGTAACTCAATATGAAGTGGCAGATGATTACACTAAAAAGCGGGAGGTAATCCAGCAATTAGAGCAATTCACAGAATCAAACGTTGAAAATTGGTTGAGCAGCTACTATACAGCGCTTTTTTTGGCTGAATCTAGTTTTGAAGCCGAAAATCTTTCTGCTAAGGATGAGTTACTTGCTCAAGCAAAAAAATACACCAATATGACAGCAAGTCGAAATGGTGATTTGTCCGAACTTTATGCTTTACGAGGTTTCATAACAATGGCAGAATTGGCGGCTAATCCTCAAGAACGTGGGCAGTTTATGGTACAAGATGTGGTGCAAAGTCTTACAAAGGCGATTGACGAGAATCCTAAAAACCCACGTGCATATTTGTTCCTTGCTCAGATGCAATTTGGGATGGCAGCTATGATGGGTACTCCAACGCAACAGGCCTGTGGCTATGCAAAGCAATCATTGAGTATGTATGAAGCAGATGAATCGCCAATCAAATATGGCAAGTCTGAAGCAGTAGAGCTTTTGGCGACAAAATGTAAATAGGAACACAGCATTAATTATAAGGCTCAGAGTGACCTGAGCCTTTTCTGTTTTTTCTCAAGGAGTTAGCTTATTAGACTTAAAGTATGTTCACCTCAGTTTGCAAGCTAATGCCGAACTTCTGAGCAATGTCATTTTGAATATCTTGAGCTAATTGTATAATATCCTCGCCGCTGCCTCCTCCATAATTTACCAAAACGAGTGCCTGCTTATCATGAACACCAATCTCACTACGCCGATGGCCTTTCCATCCTGCTTGGTCTATCAACCAGCCAGCAGGTACTTTCACCAAATTTTCCCCCGCAGGATAGGAGGGCAGATTTGGATATTTTTCTTTTAGATCCAAAAATTGACTTTCTGAAATAATGGGGTTTTTGAAGAAACTCCCTGAATTACCAATTTTGGCTGGATCGGGAAGTTTGCTTTGTCTAATGAAAATCACTGAATTACTTACGTTTCTTAGGGTGATTTTTCCATCAAATTGTTCATCGATCACTTGCTGAATATCTCCATAGCTGATATTGAATGAGTGTTTCTTTTTGAGCTGGAAACAAACTGAGCAAATGATATAATCTCCTTTGTATCGATGCTTAAATACGCTCTCCCTATAACCAAACTCACAATCGCTTGCATTGAAGTTGTGTATTTCTCCATTTTCGATATGGAATGCCTCCAAATGATCAAATACTTGGACAATCTCAGTGCCATAGGCTCCTATATTTTGCATAGGGGCAGCTCCGCAAGTGCCTGGAATTAATGATAAGTTTTCGATGCCAGAAAGGTTGTTTTCTATACTCCACATCACAAATGAATGCCATGAAACTCCTGCACCTACTTTTACCAATGCAGTTGAATTATCCTCCCGCAAAATTTCAATTCCTTGAATGTCAATATGAATAATTAATTCTTGAGGGTCTTTTGTGAAAAGTACATTGCTACCACCTCCTAGAATAAGAATCTCATTTTTATTCAGATGCCCATCGTTTTTCAAAGATTTCAAATCTTCAATAGAATGAACTTCCACAAAGCTTTTTGCAGTAACATCCAACCCAAATGTGTTGAAGTTTTTAAGCGAATAGTTTTCCTTAATTTCTGGCATATCAAGTACAAATATGAGAAAATTTGAAGCCTCAACTTCGCTTAATTAGCAAAATTCTCCTCTATATCGTATTCCATTTCCTTTTTTACAGCTTGCATTATTTCATCTCCATAACAGGTTTTCACCACAAATAAAGCCATATCAATGCCTGCTGAAATTCCCGCCGCACTCACAATATTGTCTTCATCTACAAATCTCTTATTCCTGATTACTTGGGTAGTCGGCTCTAATTGCTGGAGGAAATCAAAGCAAGTATGATGGGTAGTAGCGGCTTTGTTTTTGAGTAAACCGAGCTTAGCCAATACCAAAGAACCTGTACAAACTGTTAAAACCAATTCAGCTCTTTTAATCAGCGTTTCAATCGTCTTTAATTGGCTTGGGTTTGCTAGTATTTTCCTAGTGCCAATTCCTCCAGGTATCAGAAGAATGTTGAAATCAATATGAAAATCAGTGGCTTGATTTGGGATAACTACTAAATTGCTACGACAATATACAGGGCCTTGGCGAAAGGAAATCGTGAATGCATCAATATCAATTTCGGGTGCGACGTCCTTTACGCAATTGAAAACTTCTAAAGGTCCTGCAAAATCTAAAACCTCTACCTCGTCGAAAAGTAGTATGGCAATTTTGGGTTTATTTACGTGAATCATTTATGCTAAAATCAAAAATATCATTGCGATTGTAATGGCCTGTCACATCCAAAGTCATTCGTTCTTTGATTACCTCATTGGCATCAAGCTCTGCATAGATAATCAATTCTTTATCAAAAACAGGTGGGAGTATGTAATTCCCATCTGGTCCAATCACGCAGCTGCCACCTCTAAGTGTTTGTATTTGAGGGTCTTCTTGTAATTGTAGAGGCAATTCTATTCCTTTTGGAAAATCAGCTGCTTTCATAATTTGCCCAATGGCAAGAACATAACAGCGACCTTCAAATGCATAATGTCTGCTAGCTATTTCATGTCTCTCGTGCACCATTGGCCATAGTGCCACATGAATATGCTCACCAGCTTGATGCAAAGCTTGACGAGTTAGTGGCATCCAATGTTCCCAGCAAATAGCACCAGTAATATTGCCGAATGGCGATTGTACGCTTTTAAGACCTGCGCCATCTCCATGTCCATAAAGCATTTTTTCAGTATAAGTGGGCATCAATTTACGATGGTGATTTTGTATAGTGCCGTCTGGGCCGAGTATAAACATGCTATTATAGATTGTGCCTTTTCCTCCAAAGCCAGAAGAAACACTCTCATTTGCTCCTAAAACTACATAAACACCAAGTTTAGCCACCAATTCTTGAATGCTTTGCATTTCTTTTCCTCCCGCTTCTATGCTATTATGGTACATTTCCAGAAAGGCTTCCTTTACTTCTGGAGCATCCCATACAGCCACATTTGGGCAGTAATCGAGCCAGCTGGGATATCCGCATAGCCAAGTTTCACCAAAAACTACCAACTCGGCTCCATTCGATTTTGCCTCAATCAAAAGCTCTTTTAATTTAATTATGCTTTTTTCTAAATTCTGGAATACTGGAGAAACCTGTACTAATGCTACCTTTGCGGGCTTAAGTTTTTTCATGTGTCGAAAGAAATTTTGTTAAAAAATAACATAAAAAATTTAATTTTCAGGAACGAAGCTGTTTTATGACTGAATTACAAATCCACAATACAAGAATTAGGGTTGGAAACAATGTTCGGATTGACATTCCAATTGCGAGACTTCCCTCACACACGATGATAGATTTGCCTGTGTTTGTATTTCGCGGGAGGGAAGATGGCCCAAACCTGTTGCTCACTGGCGGAGTGCATGGCGATGAAATCAACGGCATTGATATCGTAAAACGTTTGATTATGGATGATTCTATTAAGGTAGAACGTGGCACGGTGATAGCCATCCCAGTGGTGAATGTCTATGGATTTTTGAATAATTCAAGAACTTTTCCAGATGGAAGAGATTTGAATCGAAGTTTCCCAGGTGCAAAGCGAGGCTCATTAGCAGCTCAGATTGCCAATATTATTATGACGGAGATAATACCAATAACTGATATTGGAGTTGATTTTCATACGGGCGGATCAAAACTTAGTAATATTCCACAAATAAGAGTAGACGCAAAAGACCGCCAAGGAATGAAGTACGCCAAAGCAATGGGAACTCCATTTATTATAAATTCTAAGATGATTGAGAAGTCTTTTAGAAAGGAAGCCTATAAGCAGAAAAAATCCATTTTGGTATATGAGGCGGGTGAATCATTGAGATTAGATGAACCCTCAATAAAGGAAGGAATGGATGGCGTATTAAACTTGATGAGATATTTGAAAATGCTTTCGGGAGAGCATTTGGTAAAAGAACAGAAATATGTGATTAGTAGCTCTTGGGTGCGGGCCAGAATTTCGGGTGTATTCAATGCGAGCTGCCAAGATGGGGATTATGTGAAAAAAGGACAAGTGCTTGCAAGAATTACTGATCCGTATGGAACAGTAAAAGTTCCTGTGAAAAGCCCTAGAAATGGATATATAATTGGTCACAACAATATGCCAGTTATTAATAATGGCGATGCGTTATTTCACATTGGAGTAGTAGAATAACCAAACGAGCATTAATTAAATGCTCATTTGATTACAAATAGTTTTAGGAGAAGTTTTCCAAAAAGCCTTTTAGGTTCTCTATTTTCTCAATTAATTTCCCATTCACTTCATGGTAATCTGCTTGGGAATGGAATGGCATATTCACTGATATATAGAATTTTATCTTAGGTTCTGTTCCTGATGGTCTTGCAGATATTTTACTTCCATCTTCTAGGAAAAACTGCAATACATTTGAAGGTTCCAGAGCCAAAGTGGATGTAGTATTGCTTATTAAATCTTTATCAGCACCAGTCAAAACATCAATCACCCGCACTACTTTTTTACCCAAAATTTCTGAAGGCATATTATCGCGGAGTTTCTTCATGATTGCTTGAATTTCTTCCTCCCCAGATTTACCTTTTTTGGTTATGGAGATTAAGGCCTCTTTGTAAAAGCCATTTCTTAAATAAAGTTGATCTAGCAAATCGAAAAGTGTTAGATCACGTGCCTTGGTCCAAGCACCAATTTCTGCCAAAAGTACACAGGCAGAAACTGCATCTTTGTCGCGGACAAAATCTCCAACCATATAGCCGTAGCTTTCTTCACCACCACCAATAAACTTCTCACTTCCTTCTTTCTCGCGAATAAGCTGGGCAATGTATTTAAAGCCAGTAAGCGTTTGATAACATTTTACATTAAAGAAATTGGCTATTTTTTCGACCAAATCTGTGGTTACTATAGTTTTAACTATAAACTCATTTCCTTTTTTCTTGCCTTTATCATGTAAGTTTCTAAGCAGATACCAAGTCAAAAGTGCAGCAGTTTGATTCCCATTTAGCAATTCATATTTACCGGATTTGCCGATGGCTGCTACACCTACTCTATCTCCATCTGGATCGGATGCAAGTACGATATGAGCACTTACCTTTTCAGCCAGTTTTATGGCCATATCCATAGCTGCGGCTTCTTCCGGATTAGGGGATACAACGGTTGGAAAATTTCCGTCGGGGAGTCTCTGCTCTTCCACTACATGAACATTTTCGAAGCCATAACTTTTTAAGGCTTTCGGAATAATTTCACCGGTTGTACCATGAATTGGAGAGTAAACAATAGCCATTCCTGAGTGGCGACTTACTAACTCAGAATTTTCCTTCAAATTCATGATTTCTGCAAGATAGCTTCTATCGAAACTGTCTTCTATTATATGCAATAGCTTAGGGTTGCCTTCAAATTTGATGTCTGAAATAGAACTGATTTTCTTGACTTCCTCAATGATGTTTTTATCATGTGGCGCTACAACTTGTGCACCATCTTCCCAATATGCTTTGTAGCCATTATATTCTTTGGGATTGTGCGAGGCGGTAAGCATTACTCCACTTTGGCAGCCAAAATGTCTAATAGCATAAGACACCATTGGAGTAGGCCGCACCT
This sequence comes from Peijinzhouia sedimentorum, assembly GCF_049340005.1. Classification (NCBI taxonomy): domain Bacteria; kingdom Pseudomonadati; phylum Bacteroidota; class Cytophagia; order Cytophagales; family Peijinzhouiaceae; genus Peijinzhouia; species Peijinzhouia sedimentorum. Next base: position 54,119 of record NZ_JBMPIY010000012.1, on the reverse strand, counting down.
TATCTGAGAAATAAACTTCTATACCATTGGCTGTGAAAACATCAGCTACTTTTCGGGCAAAAGTCTGGCTATTCAATCTAGAATCGTAAGAAATCGCCACTTTCACTTGTTGGTTTGGAAAGCTTTTAAGAAGGTAATTGCTTAAGCCTTGTGTGGCCATTCCAAGTGTATAGATATTTAAACGATTAGAGCCTACCCCCATAATACCACGAAGTCCACCCGTACCAAATTCCATGTCCTTGTAGAATGCATCTATAAGTTCACTTTGGTCTTCGTTTGCCATCATTTTGCGTATAGCTGCTTTACTCTCTTCATCAATTGGACTATCTAACCATATTTGGGCTTGCTCTAGTATTTCTGGTTCTGCTTTCATCGTCGATAAATTTCTAAATAAGTTGCTAAAAATAAAAGGCTCTCTGCCATAAGCAAAGAGCCTTGGATTATTTTTTATTTAAATGTTTGCTTACAAATTGCCTCTTAGCTCTTGTTCTCTTTCTATTGCCTCGAAGAGTGCTTTGAAATTTCCTTTACCAAAGGATTTGGCACCTTTTCGTTGGATTATTTCATAAAATACTGTTGGGCGATCTTGCACCGGTTTGGTGAAAATTTGCAAGAGATATCCTTCTTCATCTCTGTCAACAAGTATGTTTAAATCCTTCAATGGCTTAATGTCTTCGTCAATTTCACCAACTCTATCTAGCAGGTCATCATAGTAAGCGGCTGGAACTTGCAGAAATTCTACACCTCTACTACGCAATTCGGATACTGTATGCAAAATATCATCGGTAGCAATGGCAATATGCTGTACACCAGCGCCTTTATAGAAATCGATGTATTCTTCAATCTGGGATTTCTTTTTACCTTCTGCTGGTTCATTGATTGGGAATTTGATATAGCCATTGCCATTACTTACTACTTTGGACATTAGGGCAGTGTAGTCTGTTGAAATGTCCTTATCATCAAAAGTGATGAGTAAGCTAAAACCCATTACTTTTTCGTAGAATTCTACCCAAGTGTTCATTTCGCCCCAGCCTACATTTCCCACACAATGATCAACATATTTTAGCCCAAGAGGTGTTACTGGGAAAGGAGAGGATTTAGCTTGGAATTTTGGTAGAAACACGCCGTTGTAATTTTTGCGTTCTACAAATGTGTGAATAGTGTCGCCATAAGTATGGATGCTTGCTACACAAACTTCTCCATTTTCATCTTTGATTACTTTGGGTTCCATGGCTGGTTTTGCCCCCCGCTTTACGGTCTCGTTAAATGAATAAGTAGCATCATCTACCCATAGGGCAAGTACTTTTACGCCATCTCCATGCTTGGCTACATGGGCTGTAATTTCCGAATCTTCTGTCAAGCTGCTGGTTAATACTAGCCTTACTTTGTCTTGTTTTAGCACATAAGAAGCTCTGTCACGAACACCCGTTTCCGGGCCCGCATAGGCTATCAATTCGTATCCAAAAGCAGCCATGTAGTAATAAGCAGATTGTTTGGCATTTCCCACGTAAAATTCAATGTAATCGGTGCCGTTTATCGGCAAAAAATCTTGACTCATAGTTTTTCTTATTTCAGGTTTTGGTGTATTTGAACTGTTTTGAAGCAATTTACTGATTATTTGACGGACTAAGGAGCAAAAAGAGCCCTTAATTTTGGAAGTTACCAAAAGGCTTGTGAGTTTTGTAGCAAATAAACCCAGATAGTAATACCAATATGGATTTACAGAAACTAGAAGAAGCACTTGATAATATTGTAAGAAAGAAAAATGCTCTTGCTGAGACGGATTATAATGACGAAACGTATGATGACTTGGAAGAGGAATTACATGAATTGGAGGATGACTTGGTAGATGAGTATGGTTCTTATTTAGAGGAAATTCTCTCTATCGTACATGATGAATATTGCCCAGATACGGATGTACTAAGCCCAATCGCTTACTTAGCTAATAGGTATGTGGAGATAGATGGCGGGTGGAATTGCGCGGTAACTGAAGGAGTATTGGTAGAAGCTGACGACTTTCCAAACAAAGCTGTTCGCATGGTTATCGCTCCTAAGCCTTTGCGTGTATTCTTAAATATTGGCAATACCGAAAGGATTGTCGCTTGGAAACAAGAAGAAACAAAATAATACTTTCTATCATATATGATTTCAAAACCTGGTTGATTTTCAGCTAGGTTTTTTTTTGATCTTTTGAAAAAGAATCCATCACAATTATAATTCCATTTAGATACTTAATAGGACTAGAAGTTTTGATTCAATTTGATGACTATCAATAGGAAACAATTCATTAAATATATTTCATTACAATATTTTTCTATTTTAGAAATCGGTTGTCAGATACTTTTTCTCGTAAAAAATCTGGTTTTTCACCATTTGTAATTACTAAAATCGATTCTGGTAAAAGAGCTATATTAAAGAAATAATCACTCTTTAAATGATCTATCAGATTTTCATGAGCAATTCTTTCATAAAGAGGAATATCTGTTACTTCCATTGTTTCCATATCTACTTTAAACCTACCATCAATTATTTCCTTGTCAGCTATCAGTAGAAAGCCATCCTTGAAAGATATTTTCCAGTTCTTCTTATCATTCCTCGCATTTCAGCGGCCACCCAGTCAATCTTTGATTTAGCAATATTTACTCTTACCGTATCGGTTTCTACAGCTTTAGAGATTATAGGTTCAAGATTTACTACCACCTTTTCTGGATCCAATTTATATCACCTAGGACAAGAAGCAAATAAAAAAGCCTTCAGAAATTATTCCGAAGGCTTTTTGTATTCGTTTGAAATCGGCTTAATGCGATTTTTCTTTTTTCTTCTTTTTGCCGTAAGTGTCAGCTATGATAATCCAATGAACTAGGCCCACTATGATTAAAACGATCCAAATAAATAAATTTGCTCCTGGAGCTATTGGTGCATCTAGCATATCGGTAAGATTTAATTTCCTTAATAATTACTGAACAAAGGTAAGCAAGCCAAAGTTTAATTGGAAATGAAAATTCAACTGACAACAGAGAATTTTTAAGCTCGATAAAAATAATTCAGAAAATTTTGTCAGAAGGTTTGGGCAAACCAAATTCCTTCACTTAAATTTGGCCTAATGTTTAGAAATACAAATAACGCATGGTGGTGGCACGATTCTTTTTCGGAAGCGTGAACAGGACTTATGTGTTAAAACCATATCAGATAAAAGCCCGCGGTTCACGTGGGCTTTTTTCGTTTAATGCCAATTAAGATTTTATAATTTGAACATAAAGCTTATCAAAAGATTAAGCTCATTTAAGATGGATAAAATGTATTATAAAATACAAACAAAGGAGATTACTAAACTAGCTGATACGGTAACGCCAGTAAGCTTATACTTAAAGCTTCGCGATCGTTTTAGCCATTGCATGTTGCTAGAAAGCTCTGATTATCACGGTCAAGAAAATAGCTTTTCCTACCTATGTTTCGATCCAATCGCATCTTTTATTCTTGAAGCTGATGGTACACTAGTGCAGAGTTTTCCAGATGGTACTTCATCCAAAACGAGCCTAAACTCTGGCACGCCAACTTATGCTAAAGCGTTACAAAGTTTTAAAGATCAGTTTGATGCGGAGAAGAAATTTGAGAAAGGGCTAATAAATGGACTATTTGGCTTTACCTCTTATGAAGCAGTGGAATTCATGGAAAACCTTTCTATGAATAAGGAAAAGAAAGGTGTTGCTGATATTCCTTTGGCAGACTATAGAATTTTCAGATTCATTATTGCCTTAGATCACTTTCGCAACCGTTTGCATATTTTGGAAAATGCTGTGGATGGAAATTTTGAAGAAGGGAAATTAGAAGAAGTTATCAGTCTGATTGATAATAAAAATGTGCCTGACTACGCATTTGAAGCTGTAGGAGAAGAGCAATCTAACTATACAGATAAGGAATACAGGGAGATTGTGGAAAAGGGAATTTCACATTGTAAGCGGGGGGATGTCTTTCAAATTGTGCTTTCTCGAAGATTTCAAACCGCTTTTGAGGGTGATGAATTTAACGTTTATAGGAGTCTGCGTTCATTAAATCCTTCTCCGTATTTATTTTACTTCGATTATGGATCATTCAAAATATTTGGCTCGTCGCCTGAAGCTCAAATAGTCGTGCAAAATGGCAAAGCGAGTATTTTCCCTATTGCTGGGACATTCCGCCGAACAGGCAATGATGAAGCAGATGCAGAATTAGCTCGCAAATTATTGTCTGACCCTAAAGAAAATTCAGAACATGTCATGTTGGTAGATTTGGCTCGAAACGATTTGAGCAGACATAGCGAGGAAGTGACGGTAGAAACTTTCCGCGAAATTCAATATTACTCCCATGTAATTCACCTAGTTTCTAAAGTAAGTGGTAAACTTCAAGCAAATGCTTCATCAGTACAATTGATGGCTGATACATTTCCCGCTGGCACTTTGTCGGGAGCTCCTAAGCACATGGCCATGACACTTATTGATCAATACGAAACCTCCCGCCGTGGCTATTATGGTGGTGCCATCGGTATGATTGGTTTCGATGGTTCGATAAATCAAGCAATTATGATCCGCTCTTTTTTGAGTAAAGATAATAATCTGTATTGCCAAGCTGGAGCAGGTGTAGTGGCTAAATCAGATCCAGACAGCGAAGTGCAGGAAGTTTACAACAAATTGGCAGCATTGAAGCAGGCCATCAAAGAAGCAAACAGGAACAATAGCTAAGCCATGAAGATACTAGTATTTGACAACTACGATTCATTCACCTACAATTTGGTGCATATCATTAGGCAGCTTGGCTATGGCGCACAAATGGACATTTATAGAAATGATCAAATCGCACTAGAAGACATTGCTAAATATGATAAGATTCTCCTTTCACCTGGACCTGGCATTCCGTCTGAGGCAGGAATCCTCTTGGATGTGATTAAAACCTATGCTGCGAGCACGGATATTTTAGGGGTTTGTTTAGGTCATCAGGCAATTGCGGAGGCATTTGGTGGTGAAATTTACAATATGGATGAAGTGCTGCATGGTGTAGCAGAAACTATTTCGGTGACAGCGACTGATGATCGTTTGTTTACAAACCTCCCGCCAAATTTTATGGCTTGCAGATATCATTCGTGGTCGGTATCGCCTGATAAACTTCCTGCTGAATTGGAAGTAACAGCTTTAGACCAGCGTGGACAAATAATGGCTCTTCGTCATAAAAACCTCAAAATATCCGGAGTTCAATTTCATCCGGAATCTATTATGACCGAGCATGGAATAGAAATGATCAAAAATTGGTTAACAACCGAATAATATGAAGCAAATACTCAATCAGTTATTTGAATATAAAACCCTCGACCGAGCTCAAGCCAAAGAGGTGGTGACCAATATGGCTACTGGAAAATATAATAACAGTCAAGTTGCCGCATTTATGACAGTGTATATCATGCGCAGCGTGACTGTAGAGGAATTGGCTGGATTCCGTGATGCAATGCTGGATTTGTGCATTCGTGTAGATTTGGAAGGTTACGATGCGATGGATTTGTGTGGTACGGGTGGTGATGGCAAGGATACTTTCAATATTTCAACTACGGCCTCATTTGTGGTGGCTGGAGCTGGACAGAAAGTAGCGAAGCATGGTAATAATGGCGTTTCATCTATCTGCGGTTCATCCAATCTTTTGGCGCATTTGGGCTATGAGTTTACAGCTGATCAAGCTCGGTTGCAAAACGAAATAGAGCGATCTGGAATTTGCTTTCTCCATGCGCCAATGTTCCATCCGGCAATGAAGCATGTGGCACCTATCCGTAAAGAATTAGCTGTAAAAACCTTTTTTAATATGATTGGCCCAATGGTAAACCCATCCTTTCCCAAAAGGCAACTAGTGGGAGTCTTTAGCTTAGAGTTGGCGCGATTGTATGGGTATTTGTATCAGCAAGGCGAAGGAAAATATGGCATCGTTCATAGCTTGGATGGCTACGATGAAATCTCGCTTACAGGTCCTTTTAAGTTTATCACCCGTCAAGGCGAATCTCTGCTGGAGCCTAACAAAATTGGAAGCAAGCCTTTGCAAGCAATTACATTGAGAGGTGGCGAAACTGTAGAAGGCAATGCAGAGATATTTCTGAATGTGCTGCAAAACAAAGCCACGGCCGAGCAGCAATCTGTAGTATTGGCGAATGCAGCCTTGGCTTTATTTGCTTCCGGATTTGCAAAATCACTAAACGAAGGGCTAGAAATGGCCAAAGAATCGCTGCAATCTGGTGCAGCATTTCAATCATTCAAAAAATTAATTTCACCTAATAAAACACAGGTTGCTGTTGGATAAAATGGATATACTTCAAAAAATTGTCGATTATAAAAGAAAAGAAGTAGATGAGCGGAAGGAATTATTTCCGACTGCATTGTTGGAGAAAAGCACTTATTTCGGTGGCAAGCCCGTATCGCTCAAGAAGTATCTTTTGCGGGAGGATAAATCGGGTATTATAGCTGAAATCAAGCGCAAATCGCCTAGTAAGGGAGATATTAATCCATACGTTTCGGTGGAGCGTACCTCCATTGGTTATATGCAAGCAGGCGCTTCGGCATTGTCTATACTTACAGATAAAGAGTTTTTTGGTGGCAAAAATGAAGACCTAACGATGGCCAGGAAATTCAATTTTTGCCCAATCCTTCGCAAGGATTTTATGATCGATGAGTATCAGGTGATTGAAGCCAAGAGTATAGGTGCCGATGTGATATTATTAATTGCTGCGGTGCTTTCTCCGGATGAGATTAACAGGCTAGCTATTTTGGCTAAAAGTCTAGGTATGGAAGTGCTATTAGAAGTACACAGCGTAGAAGAACTTGAGCGGAGTATAAATCCGAATATTGATGTGATAGGCGTAAACAATCGCAATCTGAAAACCTTCGAAGTGAGTTTGCAAAATTCAATAGATATTCTACCACATATACCTTCAGAATTTGTTGCTGTAAGTGAGAGTGGAATTAGAACTGTCACAGATATTAGTTTTCTCAAAAAAGCAGGTTTCAAAGGTTTCCTAATAGGCGAGAACTTTATGACGCATAGCAGACCAGAAATCGCTTGTAAAGAATTTATTGAAGACATTAAGAGAATCGAAAAGTTAAAATCTTGAGGCCTTGAAAAAGACGTTAAAAATTAAAGTGTGTGGAATGCGATTCCCGGATAATATTGAGGAATTGCGAGGACTAAAGATTAATTGGATGGGCTTGATTTTCCACCCGCTTTCACCGCGTTGGGTGCCTGAATCAGAGCGGGAGGAATTACTAGCTAAATGGCCAGGAAGAATAAAGCGAGTGGGTGTGTTTGTAGATCAATCTCCTTTTCAAATAATAGAAGAGGCTCAAAAATGGAGACTGCATTACATTCAGTTACATGGTAAGTATTCTCCCTATGAATGTGAAATCTTAAAAGAGGCCGGCTTATTATTGATAAAGGTTTTTTCACCAACTCCGGATTTTAACTGGGACTCTTTGTTGCCTTATGAGGGATTGGTCGATTACTTTCTTTTTGACACAAGTGGAAAGTTACCTGGCGGAAATGGATTTCAATTCGATTGGTCGTTATTGGATAATTATCAAGGAAATACGCCTTTTCTATTGAGCGGTGGAATTGGCCCCGAAGATGCTCAAAAAGTTTTAGAGTTTAACCATCCCGCTTTTGCAGGAATTGACTTAAATAGCCGATTTGAATATAGGCCGGCAAAAAAGAAAGCAGAGTTACTAACGAATTTTTTACAAGCTATAAATAATCAAAATATCAATGGGAGCGATAGGTGAAGTGAAGGAATTTGATGTAAATGAAAAAGGCTATTACGGTAGCTTTGGTGGTGCATATATACCTGAAATGTTGTATCCGAATATTGAGGAGTTAAGGACTCAGTATTTGGAAATCATAAAGAGACCAGAATTTCAAGAGCAATTTCAGCAGCTATTGAGAGATTTTGTTGGCAGACCGACTCCACTGTTTTATGCGAATAGATTGTCCGAAAAATATGGAGCTAAGATTTACCTAAAGCGGGAGGATCTCTGCCATACAGGAGCGCATAAAGTAAATAACACCATTGGGCAGATATTGGTGGCCAAAGCACTGGGCAAACAGAAAATAATCGCCGAGACAGGTGCCGGACAGCATGGAGTTGCTACTGCAACAGTCTGCGCACTTATGGGTATGGAATGTATCGTGTATATGGGTGCACACGACACGGAAAGACAAAGGCCAAACGTAGAGCGAATGAAAATTCTTGGTGCCACTGTTGTTCCTGTTCATAGCGGTAGTAAAACCTTGAAAGATGCCACAAACGAGGCAATGCGTCATTGGATTAATAATCCTACCGATACGCATTATATCATTGGCAGTGTAGTTGGGCCTCATCCATACCCTGATATGGTGGCTAGGTTCCAGTCTGTAATTAGTGAAGAAACAAGGAAGCAATTGCTTGCTGTAGAAGGTAATGAAAATCCAGATTATGTAATTGCTTGCGTTGGTGGAGGGAGTAATGCAGCAGGTGCCTTTTACCATTATTTGCATGAGCCAAGTGTGCAATTGATTGCCGCCGAAGCTGCTGGAATGGGCGTGGATTCCGGTAAATCTGCTGCGACTACCTTTTTGGGGAAATCGGGAGTGTTGCATGGAAGTCGCACATTGTTGATGCAAACTGCCGATGGGCAAGTGACTGAGCCTTATTCAATTTCTGCTGGTTTGGATTACCCGGGTATTGGGCCATTGCATGCGCATTTGGCAAGTAGTGGCAGAGCTAAGTTCTATGCCATTACTGATGAGGAAGCGATGCTTGCGGGTGTATTGGTGAGCAAAATGGAAGGAATTATTCCTGCCATCGAGACGGCGCATGCTTTTGCAGCTTTGGAAAAAATGGAATTGAAGCCGAGTGATGTGGTAGTAGTTTGCGTATCGGGCAGAGGCGACAAAGATTTGGAAACCTATATCAAATGGGGGAAATATTGAGAAATGGATGTAGAACTAAATCAAATGAATAGAATAGAAAAGCTATTTAAAGGAACAAATGAAAAGGTGCTTTCGGTGTTTTTTACTGCAGGCTATCCTGATCTGAATTCCTCCCGCAATATTTTGAAAATGTTGGAAGATGCCGGTGCCGATATGGTGGAAATAGGTATTCCATTTTCAGATCCCATCGCGGATGGTCCTACTATTCAAGAGAGCAACCAGATAGCTCTAGAGAATGGCATGGAGCTCAACCTTCTTTTCGACCAATTAGAGAATATGCGGGAGGAAGTTTCAATTCCTATTTTGCTTATGGGTTATATCAATCCCGTTTTGCAGTTTGGGTTTGAGGCCTTTTGTAAGCGCTGCCAGGATGTAGGTGTGGATGGACTTATTTTGCCAGACATGCCCCTATATGAATATGAGGAAGATTTCTCGACCATGTATGAGAAGTATGGACTTAAGTCGGTGTTTTTGGTAACACCAGAGACATCCGAAGAGCGCATTCGTAAGATCGATTCACTAAGTACAGGATTTGTGTACATGGTATCTTCAAGTAGCACCACAGGCAAGACGTCTGGTTTTGCAGATAGTCAGTTAGACTATTTTAAAAAACTTGGGAACATGGGCTTGAAAAACCCAATTTTGACGGGTTTCGGGATATCTAACAAGGAAACTTTCGAGGCATCCACCCGCCACACCCAAGGTGCGATTGTAGGTAGTGCTTTTATTCGCTTATTGGGCGAGGGTGCTGTAAGCGCCGATTCAATTCATCAATTTGTAAAAAACATCAAGCACTAAGCTTTTTATTATGATCATTCAATTTACACCAGAAATAACTGCCACACAGAGAGAAGAAATTTTACAAAAAGTGGCTGATGTAAAATATAAATCTACCATAGTGAAAACCCAAATGGGCGAATACTTGGTAGGCATGGGCAAGAAAGATTTTGATATCCGCTCTTTTGGAAATATGGAGGGAATCAAAGATATACACATGGTTTCCGACGATTTTCAACTAGTGTCGCGCAAGTGGAAAATTGAGCCGACAGTGATCAAGCTAAATGGCTCTCTCTCGATAGGAGAGGGTAATTTTGCTGTGATGGCAGGTCCTTGCTCAATAGAAAATGAATCGCAGATTAGGTTGACTATCGAGCATTTGAAATCACAAGGTGTGCGCATAATGCGCGGTGGCGTATTTAAGCCAAGAAGTTCTCCTTATAGCTTTAGAGGTTTGGGTATAGATGGCCTTAAATTGTGGTATCAGATTGCCAAAGAAAATGATATGCACATTATCACCGAGGTGATGCAAGTGAGCCAGATTGAGGAGATGTACGATTATGTAGATATTTTCCAAGTGGGAGCTAGAAATACACAGAACTATAATCTGCTCGATGAACTTGGTAAAGTGGACAAACCAGTAATGCTAAAAAGAGGTATTTCTGGTACTATCGATGAACTTCTTTATTCTGCTGAGTATATCTTCTCTGGCGGAAATGAGAAATTGATTTTATGTGAAAGGGGTATTCGTACGTATGAGCGTGCTAGCCGTAATACACTGGATTTAAACGCTGTACCGATCTTGAAAGAGAAAACCCATTTGCCGATAGTGGTAGATCCTAGTCATGGTATTGGTATCCGCGAATATGTGGAGCCGATGGCATTGGCAGCAATAATGGCTGGTGCGGATGGCATCATCTACGAAACGCACCAAAAGCCAGAAGAAGCCTTCAGTGATGGACAGCAGACCTTAGATTTTGCTGAATCTGCTAGATTGAATGAGCGAATAAGGAAGGTTTTGGATTTGAGAGAGAGTCTTTGATGTAAATCTGCGCTATCTGCGGGTAAATTTTTTCTCCCGCAGATGCCCGCAGATAGATGACCTGATGTGGGAAGGCTAGGCTTTTTGGGAGGTTTAGTTGGGTACTGTTGTCTCAGACTATTACTTGAGGTAAAATGATTATGCAAGAAGTTTGGTTGAAGTCGCAATTTTTTAATCTTAATTTTCCTTCAACCTTTGATCAAATATCATCGGAGTTTTGCTAACTACTTTTATCCTTTTAGCTTCAGGATGGTTTGGGTTTATTAGGTAATTATATTCTTGTATTACGATGCTGCTAGGTACTTTTAGTATGGCAGCTTCATTTTGAATTACAAAATCATCTCCAATAGTTTGCGTGGTGAGGGTTGGTGGTTTTGCATTCCAGTCATCTGGTAGATCCTTAATGTCTACTTCAAGAATGGCCAAGTCAACTGGGACATCAATTTCAATATAGTACCTATCCAATGGTAAATCCTCGCTGAGATCTAAATGAACAGATACTTCTAATGTAGCTAAAGCTCGACTTTCGGAAGTGTAAACAAGTTTCGTGTTTTGGCTATTCCATCGATAGCCTTTTGCCATAGAAGCCCCTATGCCAGATAAGGTGGTTTTTAGGTATTTTGCTCTTTCGACTCTATAAACACGCATTATGCAAAATTTCCAAATTCTATTCTATTCAAGCTATTCTTAACCTCCTCTATACCAGTGGTGGTATCTAATAAGTTAATTGGTGTGTTTCCTCCAAGAGCAAGGTTTGGTTTCTTAAGCCATCTTTGAAATTTATCTTTTTCGTCATTAAATACCTCTAAACCGTAATCAATCAACTCAGTGATCAAAATGATTAATTCACTATCTCTGCTATCGAGTAATGCGTGCTCACTCTTCTTCTTGTTGTAAGTGGTTTGAGGGATTCCAAAGATTGTTAGAATTGACTTTACTGGTAGATTGAGTTTTTCACTTATTATTTCAATATACTGATATGGAATTCCTTCTCTTATTACCGAAACTCGCTCCATTTTGCCTGACCACTCAAAGGATCTTCCATCAGAATTAATAGCCCATACTCTTTTCTGCTCTTTGATTCTTGCTACTTTTCTAATGCTTTTTTTGGTATCAAAAGGCTTCGTACTTGATTTGGTGGCTTCCATATTGCAGTATTTTTGTTGTAAATATGCAACATATATGTTGTTAGATCAAGTTCATTGTTTTAAATTTCTTACTTAATAAAGTGAGTTGCCATTGGTTCAACCAAGGGTAACTCACTTTGAAGGCTTGGAGCTCTTTTATTAGAATGCCCTCACCCCATCGAATGTAATCCAATATGATTTCCTTCGGTGTCCATTATTATGGAGCAGAAACCGTGTTCGCCAATGGGCATTTTAGCTTGTAGTACTTTTCCTCCCGCTGTTTCTACTCGACCCTCTTCTACGGAGCAATCTTCACAGGTGAAATAAACTAAAGTACCACCTGGGCCTGGGGACATATTTTCCATTTTTACTAAAGCACCGCTAATGTTGGGTTCTTTTTCTGCCCAAGGGAAGCATAGCATTTGTAAATCGCCCATTCCCTCCGTCGGCATTTCTACTAACTGGACTTCAAATACTGCTTCGTAGAATTTCTGAGCTCTGCTCATATCATCTACATAGATTTCTACCCAAGTGAAAGGATTTTTTGATGGTGTTGTCATGGTGGTATTATTGAAGTGGTCGATATTGATTATTAACTATTTCAGGTGGTCATGTTTTGCTTATTTGATTCCTTTTCACCTCCCGCTTTCAAAAAACTGAACCAGCTTACTCTTTCTGTATTTTATTCAAAAGGGCTGATTGATAGGAGTGTATAAGGTCGGATTAAACCTAGTAAATTATATTTGGATGTACAATAGGGAAAGCATTGGCTTTGGGTTAGCTAACAATTTTCTTTCCGCTAGTGTAAGAAATTAGCAATCAGAACAATCAAAATCTTAGATTTCTGTATTCCAATTTTAATGGAGTACTTCTAAAGATGTTGTTCTTATACTTAGCTAATATCTATTTCAGTAATATCAACTGAGATTTTTCAGAGGCTATTAACCAATGCTTTACATTAGGTTCGATATGAATATAGTCATTAGGTTCTAAGTCAATCTCTTTCTTTGTTTCATCTTCATAACGAACCAAGCCTGAAATACAAATAAGTAGTGCAGGGGTTTTTGTGAGATGTTCTTTCAATTTTCCGTCTTCTTGCAGTTGAATAGAAGTGGCTGACCCCACTTCACCAGAAAACAATTTTTGTGCGGAGACTTCTTTTTCAGTTGGATGTAATTGCTCTAGATTCATATGGATTTGATGTATGAAGTAGTTCAGCAAAAGTGCAAATTGAAAGCCTCTGGCTAATCGATTATTTTATAATCCCAATTTAGCAATTAATACTTGACTCAAGATATTAACGTCCATCTTCATCCAAAACTGTTGTTTTCTTCTTTAAATACTTAAGAATAGCATACATTACGCCAGTAAGAAGACATGCTGAAAGCAGAAAGTAATTGATTTGATGGGTTTTGTCCATCAAGCCACAGGCAAGATCAAAAATGGTGAAGAGTAAGAAAATTCCTGCTAATACATTTTTCTCCTTTTTCAAAACCTTCTTCCAGCTGAAAGACAAAGTAGATTTCTTAAATAACGAGAAATTTGGAAAAAATGCAGGAGTTTTTGAAGCCCATTCTTGGTATTTAACGCCAAATTTTCTGCGCAGAAATTGCTCTTCGGCAAACATAATCCTTTCGTAATAAACCCAATAGAACAAGCAAAAAGCAATCACAAACCAAAAGTGTCCTGTAAGTATGGCTGGCCCTAACCAAATGAAAAAATTACCTAAGTACAAAGGATGTCTTACAATGGAATATATTCCAGTGGTATTCAATTCATCTGCTACTTGCTCTTTTACATTTCTGCCAGAAGTGTTTTTTGGTGTATTGCCAACGGTATAAATTCGAATTGCCAAGCCTCCTAAGCTTATTGCAAGACAGAACATTTCAAAATAGAATTCATACCTAACGTTTTGTAAAAAGTATAAATGGGGGTAAAATTGAGACCTGAGGTATAGAATTGCACCTATTGCCAAAATCACCATCGGTAGAACACCTCATTACCTAAATAACCAAACGCCTTGCTTCTCTAATTCTTCCTGTAAAGCCATAAATCTTTAAAAATTAAATATGTTTTCTGTTGTTGATCAAATTGTTAGGCAATGATCTAAGAAATAAATTTATTACTACACGTTGTTGTGAAAAAGTGTTTTTGATAATGGCTAAAATGAATTTGTCTTTTTGATTTAAGATAAATTACCACATAATGTTAATTAGTTACTTTTTCGGACGATAACTGTAAATATATGACCAAAAAAATAAAGGAGGCTAAATATATTTATATGAACCGTATTATTACTTCCATAAAGGGTTTTGGAGGACAATCACATTTACAATTAACTATTGATTTAATTTTATATATCTAGAATTTTCTTAATGGCATAATTTTACTAACCTTATCATGTTTATTAACTATCTACTGAGCCATTATCTAAAAGCAAAAAAGGCTACCCTGTGTAGGATAGTCTTTTTAATCTATAAATTTTAATAGCTATAAACTATTAATAATCACCAGTTTTCTTTTCGCTTCTGTCTCTAGCACTATGGTCAAGAATCACTTTTCTCATACGAATACTTTGCGGAGTAACTTCAGCATATTCATCCTTTTGGATGTATTCGAGTGTTTCCTCTAAGCTGAATTTCTTCGCTGGCGCGATTTTCACTGCATCATCAGTTCCAGATGCTCTCACGTTCGAAAGCTTCTTGCCTTTTTGCACATTCACCACCAAATCGTTCTGACGGCTATGCTCACCAATTACTTGGCCAGCATAAAGCTCTTCACCTGGGTTCACGAAGAAAATGCCACGATCTTGCAGTTTATCAATTGCATAGGCAGTACATGGGCCAGCATCTACAGAGATGATTGAACCATTGATTCTTTCAGGAATAGCGCCTTTGAATGGCTCATAACCCATAAACCTATGCGTCATTACAGCTTCACCTTGAGTGGCAGTCAGCGCTTGATTTCTTAGACCAATCAATCCGCGAGCTGGAATCTTAAATTCCAAATGCTGCAAGTCACCTTTCGGCTCCATTATGGTCAATTCGCCTTTACGCTGTGTAGCCAATTCTATAATTTTACCAGCACTTTCTTGTGGCACGTCTACGACCAAGTTTTCAATTGGTTCGCATTTCACGCCATCTATTTCTTTGTAAAGTACTTGTGGTTGACCTACTTGTAATTCGTAACCTTCACGACGCATCGTTTCGATCAAAATAGACAAGTGAAGAATACCTCTACCAAACACTAAAAATTTCTCTTCAGAATCTGTAGTCTCAACACGTAGTGCTAAGTTTTTCTCAATCTCCTTCATCAATCTATCGCGTAAATGGCGGGAGGTAACGAATTTACCTTCCTTACCAAAGAATGGCGAGTTGTTGATGGTGAAAAGCATACTCATAGTAGGCTCATCTATGGCAATTCTTGGCAATGCTTCAGGCTGTTCTGCATCGGTAAGTGTATCACCGATTTCGAAACCTTCAATACCAACTACCGCACAAATATCTCCAGCAAATGCTTCAGGAACGCGCAATTTACCTAGACCTTCAAATAGGTGCACTTCCTTTACTTTCACTTTTTTGAAAGAACCATCTCTTTTCGAAAGCAGCATATTTGCACCTTCTTTAATGCTGCCTCTATATACTCTACCGATCGCAATTCTACCTGTAAATGAAGAAAAATCAAGTGAGGTAATTTGCATTTGAGCAGGCCCTTGATGAACTGGAGCCTCCGGAATGTTTTCCAATATCGCATCCATTAACGGAAAAATATTGTCAGTTCTATCTTTCCAATCTGTACTCATCCAGCCCATCTTAGATGAACCATAGATAGTCACAAAGTCTAATTGATCTTCTGTAGCACCGATATTGTACATAAGGTCAAATACTTGCTCATATACTTCGTCTGGACGGCAGTTTTCTTTATCAACCTTATTTACAACCACAATTGGTTTTAAGCCTAAACCCAAAGCCTTGCCTAACACAAATCGCGTTTGAGGCATAGGGCCTTCAAATGCATCTACCAATAGCAATACGCCATCGGCCATTTTCAGCACTCTCTCTACTTCTCCACCGAAGTCACTGTGACCTGGAGTGTCGATAATGTTGATTTTAACGCCCTTGTAATTAACGGATACGTTTTTAGAAAGAATGGTAATCCCTCTTTCTCTTTCAAGCTCATTGTTGTCCAATATTAGCTCTCCAGTGTCTTGATTCTCGCGAAACACTTGACAAGCATGAATAATTTTATCAACAAGCGTGGTTTTGCCATGATCGACGTGAGCGATGATAGCGATGTTTCTGATTTTCTGCATTATACTCATTTTCAGGGCGCAAAGGTACGGAATACAAGTGGATATATATGCCTATCTTAAAAAGTAAAATACCGAAATCCTCCCGCTCTTTTCCGTTGATATAATTAGCCTTGATTGACTTGGTGAAATATTCGTAAACTCATGTGATATTTTTAGCGAATGAAATTTTTTAAAAGGCATATTATCCCAAAGAAATCTTTTTTTAGGCGATTTTTCAATTTGCCAGACAAAGAGCAATTTTTACCTGATCTATCTAACTTATTGGCTTCATTAGACTTAGAAGAAGTACGGATGGAAGATGTGGACGAATTGTTCTTGAAATATAAGATTGATCCTGCTCGGGACCTCATAAATGAGCGGGAGGATATGTATTTTGACTACCTTATCTACAGTATTAAAAAGGAGGTAGACATAGTGGAAATTGCACGTGATAAACAAATTTTGCTAACTATCCTGAAATTAGAAATTTGGCAAGCCATTAAAATCCATAAAAAATTAGCTCAATCAATTGAGGGACATAGTGAGATACTTGCAAATCTGACTAAACAAATCAGTATCGAACAGAAGTGAACTAGCTGAATTGTGTAAATCTTGTCCTAGTCAACTTTACTCCAATCTTATTTCAAGGAATTTCCATTTACACAATCTATCTTAATGGAAATTTTGAAAAATCTATGTACACAATTCATTCTCTCACTCCCAACTTGATGGTAAATGATGTAGCCTATACCATCAAATTTTATAAAGAAAAGTTAGGTTTTGAGCTAGTGCAAACTGTTCCTGAAGAAGCCCCATTTGTATGGGCAATGATGAAAAAAGAAGGAATGGAAATTATGTTTCAGACTAGAGAAAGTTTGATTGAAGATTTGCCAGCCTTCGAAACGATAAAGCCTGGAGCATCGCTAACACTGTTTATAAAAGTAAATGGCATAGAAAGTATCTATGAAAAGCTCCAAAACAAAGTTCAAATGGTATCAGAGCTTAAAGAAACCTTCTATGCCATGAAAGAATTTACCTTCAAGGATTGCAATGGCTATATTCTCACCTTTGCAGAACCTATTGAGGCTTAGCTTTTTTTCTTTCCAGCTAATACGATTATCACACCGGATACAGCTAAAATGGCTCCAGCGTAGGTTGGCCAACTCAAGGTTTTTTCCTTATCAGCAGAAACTTCTAATGGACCTGCATCTATTATTGTTTCTTCTGAAGTATAGTTAATTCCATCAAACACTAAGGCTACCACGCCCAAGACTATTAAAAAAATTCCTAATCCTTTTCTCATAATTAACTTTTTTAAGTGGATACTAATTTTTTAATTTAAAAAGCACTTTTAAGGTAGGGATTATTTAGGACAAATTAAAGTTTAGTGCATTTCACCATTCATTTTCCTTTAGTCAATATTCTAAATAATATGTCGTGATTGTGGTATAAGGAGTGGCTTGTTAGTAAATTCAAATCTCAATTTTAACAAGTGAAAGAACAATAACGACGATAAATATGATAAATAAGCATGTTTCAACAGCAAAAGAGGCAGTTTCACATATAAAAAGTGGGCAGAGAGTTTTTATTCAAGGAAGCGCAGCCACGCCACTTTCATTGGTTAACGCATTGCTAGAACGCAGAAATGAACTGAAGGATATAGAGTTAGTAAGCATCAGTACCTTGGGAGATATTGATTTCTATTCTGCCTTGCAAGCGGGAGGATTTAGAATTAATTCGCTATTTGTATCGGCTAATGTACGTAAAGTTATTCAGCAAGGATTAGGCGATTATATTCCGATTTTTCTTAGTGAAATTTCAAGATTATTCGAGAAAAACATCCTCCCGCTTGATGTCGCACTTATTCATGTATCTCCACCTGATAAACATGGATTCTGCTCGCTTGGCGTGTCCGTAGATGTAGCTCGCTCAGCAGTGAAACATGCCAAAATGGTAATTGCTCAAGTGAACCCAAAAATGCCTCGTACGCTAGGAGATGGCGTGCTACATATTAGTGAAATAAATTATTGGGTAGATGTGAATGATGATTTGCCATTAGTAGATTACCGAGCAAGTATAGGTGAAAGCGAGAAACGTATCGGTCAATATTGTGCTGAATTGATCGATGATAAATCTACCCTTCAATTAGGTATTGGTGCTATTCCGGACGCGGTATTACAAAGTCTGCACTCTCACAAGGATTTGGGTGTGCATACAGAGATGTTTAGCAATGGTGTAATTGATTTGCTAAAAGCTGGTGTAATCACCAATAAGTTTAAGAAAAAGCATAGAGGCAAAGTTGCCACTGCCTTTGCCATTGGCAATCAGGATTTATACGATTTCATAGACGACAATCCTGAATTTATGTTTCTGGAAGCAGATTATGTAAATGATGCAAAAGTAATCAGGATGAACCCTAAAGTTGTAGCTGTAAATAGCGCAATCGAAGTTGATATCACTGGGCAGGTTTGTGCAGATAGTATAGGAACTTATCAATACTCTGGAGTCGGTGGTCAGATGGACTTTATTCGTGGTGCATCACTTTCAGAAGAAGGAAAACCAATAATTGCTTTGTGCTCTGCAACCAATAAGGGAATGAGTAAAATAGTGCCGTTTTTACAGGAAGGAGCAGGGGTTGTTACCACAAGAGCTCACATGCATTATGTGGTAACTGAATATGGTGTTGCCTATCTCTATGGGAAAAATCTTCGTCAGCGAGCAAAGGAATTGATAAAAATAAGTCATCCCGATCATAGAGAAGCATTATCCAAAGTTGCCGCAGAGCGATTTGGGCCAGAGTTTTTCAATATGCACAATTGATCGAATTAGGATAAATAAAAAATGCCCGGTAATCACCGGGCATTTTTTATTAGATTTTATACATCCAATTATATTTATCTTCAGCTTCGCCGTATTTAATAGCATCAAGCCTTTCTAGTATTCTTGGAGAGTGTTCCCATTTGGTATGGTCTGGCAATTGATAGTCTACATCGTCGTGACGAATCATAGAAATTGGAGCAATAGTAGCTGCGGTACCCATACCGAATGCTTCTTTCAGGGTGCCATCTTTCAGCGCGCTTACAATTTCTTTTACCGAAACAGGTCTTTCTTCTACATCTAATCCCATATCGCCAGCTAAGGTTACTACGCTGTCTCTTGTGATACCTTTGAGTATGGTTTCGCCTGTAGGAGGAGTCAAAAATTTGTTGCCAATAATAAAGGCGACATTCATTGTGCCTGACTCTTCAATGTATTGATGAGTTTTTGCATCCGTCCAAATCAATTGATTGATACCTGTTTCTTGAGCTAATTTAGCTGGATATATAGACCCGCCATAATTACCAGCAGCTTTTGCATACCCAGTTCCGCCTTCAATTGCACGGCTAAATTTCGTTTCCATTTTCACTTTCACAGCGCCTGAATAGTACGGGCCAACTGGACAAGTAAAAATGATGAATTTGAAGTTGTCTGAAGGTCTAATCCCTATAAATTCATCCGTAGCAAAAATAAATGGTCTGATGTATAAAGAAGTACCGGGAATGTTGGGAACCCAAGCACGATCTAGTTTTAATAATTCCACTAAACCATTCATAAACAGATCCTCAGAAAGACCTGGAATGCACATTCTTTCAGCTGAAATGTTAATTCTTTCGAAATTTCTGTGAGGTCTGAAAATTCCCACACTGCCATCTTTCATTTTGTAGGCTTTCATACCTTCAAATACAGACTGCCCGTAATGTAAAGTGGTGTTGGCTGGTGAAAGACTTATATTTTCATAAGCCTTGATTCTTGGATTATTCCACTGACCTTCAGTATAATCAGCGATAAACATGTGATCAGAATATACCCTACCAAAAACAATGTTTTTGAAATCTATATCGCTAATTCTTGACTTAGCAACTTTATCTATTTTAAAACTTTCTATGCCCATCATGATTTTAATATGTAAAATTTTACGCTAATTAACAAATGAATATATTGTTATCAACGCTTATTTTTTAGGACGCCATTGAATCTCTTCAACATTTAATTCCTGTCCCATTTTTCGAGCTAGAATAAATAGAAAATCTGATAAACGGTTTAAGTATTGGATGATGATGGGGGACAATTTTTCATGCTGATTTAGATCAACACAAAGCCTCTCGGCTCTACGGCAAACGCATCTACCTATATGACAATAAGAAACTGCTGGATGTCCACCAGGTAGTATAAAAGATTTTAGAGCAGGTAGCTCTGCATCCATTTTATCAATTTCGGCTTCAATATTAACTACGGTTTCGTTACTAAGAGGCGGGAGGTACTTATGCTCTTTCCCAGGTTCAGCAGCCAAATGGCTTCCAATGGTGAATAATTCTTCTTGAATACTTCGTAGAAAGGAGTTTCTCTTTTTGTTGACTTCTTGGTCTGCAATTAGACCAATATGTGAATTCAGTTCATCTACAGTTCCGTAAGCATCAATTCTTAAATGAAATTTAGGCACTCTTTTACCTCCAAAGAGGGAAGTTGTGCCTTCATCACCAGTTTTTGTATAAATCTTCATTCAGATTAATCTAGGCTTGGCTCCACAATAGTAGGAACTTCATCTTGACGAGTTATTTCAGTATTAATAGTATCTGTTTCAACCAAACCATCACGCATTCTCACAATGCGATGCGCATAATGAGCGATATCATCCTCGTGAGTTACCATGATAATTGTATTGCCTGCATCGTGAAGAGCCTGAAACAAGGCCATAATTTCATAGGATGTTTTTGTGTCCAAGTTACCCGTTGGCTCATCGGCAAGGATAATACTTGGGTTGTTTACTAAAGCTCTTGCAATTGCAACTCTCTGGCGCTGACCACCAGACATTTCGTTTGGTTTGTGTGTAATTCTGTCGCCTAGTGCTACGTTAGTCAAAGATTTCCTAGCAATAACATCTCTTTCAGCTTTTTTGTAACCAGCATAAATAAGTGGTAATGCTACGTTCTCAAGTGCTGTTGCTCTTGGTAAGAGATTAAAGGTTTGGAATACAAAGCCAATTTCTTTATTCCTTACCACTGCCAAATCGTTTTCGCTCATGCGACTCACATCTTGGCCATTCAATATATAAGCTCCATCCGTAGGAGTATCTAGGCAGCCAATAATATTCATAAGCGTAGACTTACCTGAACCAGACGGACCCATAAAGGCTACATATTCACCTTTGTTGATTTTGATATTTATGTCCTTGAGGGCTTCCACTATTTCGGAACCCATCTTGTAAGTTTTCTTAATGTGTTTGGTTTCTATTATTACGCTCATGATATTTTATTTACACTTCTGTATTAGGTCTAAAATAGATTCATCTGCAAAATTCAATTATTTATAATTCTCTCTCAATAACAATTTTATCAGCGGATGATTTCAACCCTAACGGGATTAAATTGGCCTTAAAAACTTTCCAAAAGAGGAATTAATTCCATTCTGCTTCTAATAGACTGATTTGAGATGAAAAGGTTTGAAATGATTTTTCATCAATTAAACTTTTTAACCTTTCAAGCCCGATTGCCAAATAGGAGTTTAGATTTTGCTCCTTACTAATGACAATATAAGCTTTTAATATTTCAATTGAGTAAGGATTTTCTCTATGAGCTTCTACCGCGAGTTGATATGCCAAGTCTTGACGATTAATTGCTTTATATTTTTCAATACCTTCAAGTATCAATAAATCATTCCAAATGTCATCCGAAAGCCTTTCAATCCATTCTATTACTTTATCTTCATCTTGCTCATTTCTTAAATTATTGAGCCATCTGCTTTGATCCTCAGTGAATAGAAGATTCACACTTTCCTCTTTCAACTTGAGAGCAAATAGAACTTCATGCCGGAGTTTGCCGAGTAATTCGTAGCCGAACAGATCATTCAATTGAGTATCATTAATCCAATCATTTGCGGTCTTTGCGTTCCCACTCATTACTTGTTGCAATGTGATTTCCGCAAATACCTTTTCTCTAATTCTTTCATTATCAATATTAGAGAGGGTATTTATTAGTGCACCCTCATCCATTTGATTATTCTCGAAATATAGCTGCCAATAATAAGTGCTATCTGAATCTATTATGCCACTCAGATAGTTTTTAAATGAATTCAGTTGGATATTCTCATCTTCAATTATCAAACTCAAAGCGTCAAGTTTATTTCCATTGCTAGCATTGGAGAGAGCTTTTTCTACATTCGAGAAATTCAATCCTAGTGAATCGGCTTTTTGGAAATAGTCTTCGGTTAATCTCCATTTTGCATTTTCCATCGCCCAGCTGCCCAACTGATATGCATATTTTGCTTGACGTTGGCCTTCTCTATTGGCTAAGATTTTCATCAAGCGAATAGCATCTTTTTTATTGCCTTGATAATAATGACGGTAACTTATTTTCTCTAAAATTCGCTCGGTGTAATAGAAAAATGGCCAAGTCAATGCCGTTTGCTCTTTTTGGTACAAACCCTCCTGACCAATGGCAAACTGCCTATTTAGCAGCATATTGTTCCAAATTGCAAAGGAGTCTTGAAGCATTGGCGCATTTTGCATTAATTCCTCCTCGTTAATAGAAGTAGCCAAAATTGCGGCATTTGCACCAAGACTAATTTTTTCTTCATTGCTTAGTTCACTTGTAAATGTATCATCGATACTACTAATACCTGTACGAGCTATAATGGCCGATATATTTCTATTAGCTAGTGTTTGTAAATGCTTATCCTCCCGCGATTTTGTGTACCAATAAACGGCCGAATCTAAAATGCTCGTTTGTGCATACAAGTTGCCCAAGGCAAAAGCGACATGTGAATCTTGATATTCCTCCCAATTTTGATTCAATAACAAAATCGCATCAAACCATCTTTCTCTAGCCACATAGTTATCCGCTAAATTGATTTGTGCTTGTGGAGTCGAATTTCTTTGGGTTGCTTTTTCTAGGAAAAAATATGCCTGTCCGAGTTGATCTGTAGCGTTAAATGAATTGCCCAATTGATAATTGGCTACATGGTTATTTGGCGCAAATCCATTGGCAATCTCTAGCAGTCTTTGGGCTCTTTCATGGTTATTTTTCTCCAAATCAATTTGGGCAATTTGAGCAAAGTTACCTGCATAAGTCTGATTCATTGGGAGCATTTGGGCGAGGTAAAATATAGCCATGGATGCCAAAGAACCCATAAGAACGGCAGTGAAAAACGGCATCCGAATAGGTTGATAAACGATTTTGTAAACAGGCCTATTGTGGAAAGCTGGATCTAGGAAATTGATAAAAATATAGATGAAAAAGAAAGCACCCATTCCTATATGTGTGAACAGAATAATGTCCTCCATTGCCTCAATATACATATCGTTGCCCGATGCGAATGCAAAACCAATAAACGAAAGTGGAATCAAGCTAAAAGCGCAATAAAGCATACGAGTAGTGGCTGGAGAGATATCATAGCCAAAACTCAAAAACCTAAACGGAATAGCTCTGAGGCCAAGTATTATGGATAAACTTAAAAGAAAAAAGGCATTGAAAAAAGCTAGATCAAAATCTATATTACCTGAGATGTCGAGATAATAAAGAACTAGTGTAACCAAATATAAAAGGACTATTAGAGAGAAATGCCTTATATTTTGTCCTCGCTTGATTGATGGACGGCGGGAGGTAATTTCCAGAAACAGCGCTGTGACTTCATGTGCGATCAGCAAAATTAAAGCACTACTAATAAGTACAAGTCCAGGCACAGTTCCAGCCGCCATTACCTTAATGGCTGTGAGATCCGACTGTGAGGATAAATGGATGAATATCGGAATGGCGAAAAGCAATATGTGCAGTAACAATCTCAATGGCAATGGCGCTTGTCTTCCAGAAATGAAAAGTGCCAAAGCGGGAATACAATAAATGAGCGGAACTATATATCGAATCCATCCTATTTCAAATAAACTTGGAAATAGCTGCTCTATTTGCAGAAAATACAAAGCGAGGTAGGAAATGACTATTCCAAAGTAAAAAATAATTCCCTTGAAATCAGATATTAAAGAAAGTATTGAGGCATAAGCTACAAGTAGAAAGCCAAGGAATAGAATATACCAATTGTTGTCAATGATGTAATTTCCTCCTTTGATATCACTAGTGCTTAGAAAAATTTCGGAGAAACGATCGAATGAAAAGAGGCCGATTTCGAATGTGCGAAATGGAGTAGTAAATGGCTCTACTTTTGAAGTTTGGATCCATTCTATAGCTTGTGGAAATTGGAATGAACCCAATATCACAAATAAAAATGCCCCGATAAACAGGGCGAAGAAAAGTATTGCCAGAGGAGCTTCGTTAAATTTGAATTTCATTGGCGTACGATTTATTCCATTACTTTAGGAACCCTAAAGTAATCAGAGTCTCTTTTTGGAGCTTGTTTAAGCCCGCTTTCATGGTCAAGGTGTTTTCCTACCTTATCTTCACGAAGCATATTTACTTCTGAGGACATTGTGAATAGCGGCTCCACATTATCTGTATCTATTTCATTTAGTTTTTCAACCCAATCCAAGATTTCACTCAGGCTGCCTACCATTTTTTCGGTAGCTTCTTCATTCAGTTCAAGTCTTGAAAGATGAGCGATTTTGGCTATAGTTTCTTTATTAATCTTCATGATTAGTATTCCAACGTTTAAGTTCTGTTTTTATGGTATCAAAAACCTCCCGCTTTACTTCTGTTAAGTCTTCGATGGTTTTGCCAATTGTAATAACGGGTTCATGAAACACGATTTTCACTGGGTGCGATTTGAATTCAAATTTACCGTTATCCTGCAAAATTATCCAATTCCATGGAATGGTCACTGGAATTATAGGAATTTGTTTTTCGATAGCCAACTTAAATGCCCCATCTTTGAAAGGCATTAGCTTTGGTGGTTCATTTGAAGTAATTCCACCTTCAGGAAAAAAGACTACGCTTCTACCTTGATCAAGCATTTCATCTGCTTTCAACAAGCTTTCATATCTGCTTTTGGGGCTTCGTCTATTTACAGGGATATGTAGCTTTTTGAACATCCAACCAAAAAGAGGAAGCTTGGTAATGGAGGATTTACCAATAAATGCGTAAGGCTGGCCGGAAAATCCAAACACAGCTATATCGAGAAAGCTGAAATGATTTGCCGCGAAGATATAGTTCTTTTTTTTATCTAAAGGTTTTCGGAATTCTATTGAAACAGGCATGCAAAGAAGTCCAAAAAATATCCTTCCCCAGAGTCTGTCAATTGCATATGAGTATTTCGCTAAATTGCGAAAAAGGATCATCAACAAATAAGTCGGAAAAATAAGGATAAAGAAAAAGGAAAAGACAAATGTTGCATAGATAGTGTAGACTTTATTAAATTTCATATTTGCCAAAATTATGCATTTCAATTTCTCATTAGCAAAATATTTTATGGCAGAACCTCTTTTTGAGTGATCCTTAAAGAAGAAATTTTGCTTAGACCAAATTTTTACCGATTTTGAATCGAAATAGTGCGAGTCACTTATATTTTGTTTTTCTTTTTGCTAACAATTGTTAGCTTACAGGAAGAAATTAAGAATTATCTTAATGGAAGATTTTAAAAGAATACAATCAACCCTAAACACTATGCGAATTAAAAAACAACTATTAAGCAATGCAAAGCTGTGGTTGATGGCACTAGCTGTTACAATGATGTACAGTTGGGATGCCCATTCACAGCAAACCGCAAATTACGATGAAAAGCTGTATGACGCAGTTGAGTATCGTTCGATGGGACCTCATAGAGGAGGCCGAGCCTCAGCAGTTACTGGAGTCCCAGGAAAACCTAACCTTTATTATATGGGTGCTACCGGTGGTGGCGTCTGGAGAACAATAGATGGCGGTCAAACTTGGGAAAATATTTCAGATGGATACTTTGGAGGTTCCATCGGAGCTGTTACAGTAGCAGAATCAAACCCTAACGTAATATACGTAGGCGGCGGTGAAAATACCGTTCGTGGAAATGTGTCTTATGGATATGGAATATGGAAATCATTGGATGCAGGTAAATCATGGGAATTCATCGGTTTGCCTGATTCTCGCCATGTAGGTAGAATTAGAGTTAATCCTAGAGATGAAAACCACGTGTATGTTGCGGTACTAGGCGACTTAATGAAAGATCATGAAGAAAGAGGTGTCTTCGAATCAAAAGATGGTGGTGCTACATGGAAAAAAATTCTATATGTAGACGCAGGTTCTGGTGTGATGGATTTGGTCTTTGAACCAGGAAATGAGCGTGTACTTTATGCAACCACTTGGCAAGTTAGAAGAACCCCATATTCCCTAAGTTCAGGTGGTCCGGGTTCTAAAATGTTTAAGTCCACTGATGCAGGTGCAACTTGGAAAGACATCACAAAGAATCCAGGATTACCCAAAGGTGTATGGGGAATATCTGGTGTTACTGTTTCTCCTGTAAACCCTAACAGAGTTTGGGCTATCATCGAAAATGATAATGGTGGTGTTTACAGATCTGATAATGCAGGTGAGACTTGGACTATGGTAAACAACGACCGTAATCTTCGTCAAAGAGCGTGGTACTACACAAGAATTTATGCTGATACGCAAGACGAGGACAAAGTTTGGGTAATGAATGTAAGCTATCATGTATCTACTGATGGAGGTCGTAACTTCGAGTCGAACAATGCTCCGCATGGTGACCATCATGATTTGTGGATTGCTCCTGAAGATAATATGCGTGCAGTTATCGCTGATGATGGTGGTGCTCAGGTAACTTTTGATGGCGGTGCAAACTGGTCAACTTATATGAATCAGCCTACAGCACAATATTATAGAGTAACAACAGATGACTCTTTCCCTTACAGAATATATGTTGCACAGCAGGATAATTCAACTCAACGAGTAAGACATAGAACTGAAGGTGGAGGAATAACAGAAAGCGACTGGGATGTATCCGCAGGTGGTGAATCTGGCTGGTTAGCTCCAGATCCGAAAAATAATGATATCGTCTATGGCGGTAGTTATGGTGGTTTGCTTACGCGTATGGATCACTCAACCGGTCAAATGCGTGCGGTAAACGTATGGCCAGATAACCCAATGGGACATGGTGCAGAAGGAATGAAGTACCGCTTCCAGTGGAACTTCCCAATTATTTTCTCGAAACATGATCCAAACAAGCTTATCACAACATCTCAGCATGTACACGTAAGTTACACTGAAGGCCAAAATTGGGAAATTAGAAGCCCTGATTTGACTAGAGCAGATCCAGAGAAATTGAAAACATCTGGTGGTCCGATTACTCAAGATAATACAGGTGTAGAATATTATGGTACTCTCTTCGCAATTGCTGAATCAAACTTTACAGAAGATGTACTTTGGGTAGGTTCTGATGATGGATTGATAAATGTTACAAGGGATAATGGTGAAACATGGACAAATGTAACTCCTCCAACTAGCCTGATGCCAGAGTGGACAATGATCAACTCTATAGAAGCACATCCATTCGAAGAAGGAGGAGCTTACGTAGCTGCAACAGGTTATAAGCAAGGTGATTATAAGCCATACTTATTCAAAACTACGGATTATGGTAAAACTTGGACTAAAATAGTTAATGGAATTGATCCAGGTCATTTTACAAGAGTAATACGTGCTGACCCAGAACGCAAAGGATTACTTTATGCTGGTACGGAAACTATCATGTATATCTCCTTTAATGATGGGGCTACTTGGAAAAGTTTCCAGAGAAATATGCCAATAGTGCCAATTACAGATTTGGCTATCAAGGATAATAACTTAATTGTTGCTACACAAGGTCGTTCACTTTGGATTATTGATGATTTAACTATCCTTCACCAGTTGAGTGATGAAGTTGCTAATGCAAACCATTATTTATTCCAACCAATGGATAGCTATAGAATGGGTGGTTCACGTCGTGCTTCAAAAACAGAGGGTGAAAATCGTGATGGTGGTGTACAAGTGACTTATAATATGAAAGATGTTAAGCCAACTGATGTCGTTACTTTAGAATTCTTGGAAGCAAATGGAAGTTTAATTCGTAAGTATTCTTCAGATTCACAGCAAAGAGAAACTAAATTGACACCAAAAGCAGGAGGTAATGTCTTCACTTGGGACATGCGTTATGAACCAGCAGAAACATTCGATGGGTTGATTATGTGGTCAGGAAGCTTAGCAGGTCCTATGGCTGTACCAGGTGATTACAAAGTAAGAATGACTGTAAATGGAGAAGTTCAAGAAAGAAGTTTCAAGATTATTGGAGATCCAAGATCTGAATCTACTCAAGCAGACTACCAAAAACAGTTTGATTTCTTAATTGCTGTTCGTGATAAACTGACTGATACTCACCGTTCTATCAAAGAAATAAGAGCAGTTAGAGATCAATTAAACTTTATTACTGCAAGAATTAAGGATGATCCGAACCTAACAGATGTTGTTGAAGCAGCTAAGCAATTAGATGAAGAGATGACAATTGTGGAAGAGGCTCTTTATCAAACTCAAAATCAGTCTAGACAAGATCCTTTGAACTTCCCGATTAGATTGAATAACAAACTTGCTGCTCTTAATGGTGTGGTTGGAAGAGGAAATTACCCTCCAACTGACCAGTCTGAAACGGTAAGACAAGAACTGACTACCTTGATTAATGGTGAGCTTACTAAGCTTCGTCAAATCATTCAAACAGAACTTCCTGAATTCAACAGAATGGTCAAGGATAAGAATCTTAACGCTATCATTGTTACAACTCCAGCGCAGAGATAATTGATTTGAAATTTTATACTATAAAAAATCCTGCCCTTGGGCAGGATTTTTTGTTTTTAGAGGTTCGATAACTAGGTATTTTTTCTATTTTTATTGAAATAAAAGATTGAAATCTTAAATAAAGAGATTTCATCGCATTGTACTCATATTCGAAAAATAACCAACACATACAAAACGACACAGCAATGGTGAAATCAGAAGGAATGTTAAGAGATGATGCCTTAAAAGGTAAAGTGATTTTAGTAACAGGTGGAGGAACCGGACTGGGAAAAGCTATGGTCAAATACTTTTTAGAGCTTGGTGCCGATGTGGTAATCTGTAGTCGCAAAATGGAAGTGCTTCAAGCAACTGCTACGGAATTAGAAAATGAAACAGGGGGGAGGGTTTTGCCAATTGTCTGTGATGTTCGCGAATATGAGCAGGTAGAAAATGTGATTAGCCAAACTGTAAAAGCATACGGTAAATTGGATGCTGTGGTGAATAATGCCGCTGGCAATTTCATAAGCCCGACTGAGCGATTAAGCCATCGAGCTTTCGATACTATTGTAGATATAGTATTGAAAGGAACTTACTACTTCACGCTTGCAGCGGGTAAGCATTGGATAGACAGCAAGACAAAAGGAACATTCCTGAATATAGTAACAACCTACGCTTGGACAGGCTCAGGTTACGTAGTGCCTTCAGCGGCATCTAAAGCAGGCGTTCTAGCCATCACAAGGAGTTTGGCTGTAGAATGGGCCAAGTATGGCATTCGTAGTAATGCAATCGCGCCTGGTCCATTCCCAACCGAAGGTGCATGGAGTAGATTGTTGCCTGGCGAACTGGTGAAAAAGTTTGATCCAGCTAAAAGAGTTCCTGTTGGTAGGGTAGGGGAGCACCAAGAGCTGGCTAATTTGGCAGCGTATCTTGTAAGTGATTTCGCAGCTTATGTCAATGGTGAAGTTGTAACCATAGATGGAGGAGAATGGCTTATGGGAGCAGGTGAATTTAATAACCTTGAAATGATTACTCCTGAGATGTGGGATATGCTTGAAGCTATGAGAGGAAAAAAAGATTAAGCCCCAGCTTAGTTTGGGGCATGATGAAAGCCAAATGGCAATTAATGAGATTAAAAATGTAGGTAAAATGAGCCTGAGATGCCTTTCAGGCTCATTTTTTATTAAAATTTATTGAGTACCTTTTGAATCAATTCATCGACAATTTCATGGCTATTCTCTGCAAATTTCTGTGTGATTCTATTTGCCACAATTGCATTTACGCTGAGGATTTCATGGCCTAATAACTTACCCATTCCATAATAGCCAGCAGTTTCCATTTCGAAATTTGTCAGCCTGAAATCATCCTTCTGAAATGTCGCAAGTTGATCCAGTAGTTCAGCATTTTTTGGCTGTAATCGTACTTTTCTTCCTTGTGGACCATAAAATCCCGGACAAGTTACTGTATTCCCTAAAATCATTCCCTCGCCAATTTGCTTTTGCAACAGTGTAGATCCTTGCACACAATAAGGAAGAAAATTCAACCCAGTTTTTTCCTTTACGTCCTCACAAATCTCCTTTTCAAATTGATCTTGTTTCAAATCGTAAAAGCTCATCAAAGTATCCAAACCAAGGCCATAATTACTGATAAGTGAAGCACCTTCTGGAATGTCTGCTTGCATACTTCCTGAAGTTCCGATTCTAATAATATTGAGCGTGCGATGTGCCTGCTTTACCTCCCGCTTTTCGAAATCGATATTGGCAAGTGCATCCAGTTCGGTAAGCATAATGTCAATATTATCAGTACCTATGCCCGAACTGATTGCCATTATTTTCTCACCAGATAGCGAGCCTATATGGGTAACAAATTCTCTTTTTGCGATTTTGTAATCAATTTTATCAAAGTATTTACTTACCTCATCTACTCTATCAGGATCACCTACGGCAATAATTTTATCACATAATTGATCAGGATGGATATTGAGATGATAAACAGAGCCATCTGGATTGATAATCAAATCAGCTTCGGAAATGCGGGAGGTTTGGGACATGATTTCTTAAGCCTCCGTTTTTTTGCGTCTCAGTGCATTGTGATATGGATCATAGCCATTGCTTTGTTTGGCATAATATCCTGAGCCATCATAAGGACGAATTTCAGGATGTTCTTTGCACTCGCTAGAGCAAGCACCGTTCATTTCCCACCCGCATTTTTCACAAATTGGCACATGTGCATTGCAGGCTGCATTGGCGCAGTTTACCATTCTGTCGCTCTCAGTGTCGCAAACAAAACACTTAGAAATTACCTTAGGATTTTTCTTGTTTATATCTACCGTCAATCGATTGTCAAATACATAGCATTTGCCTTCGAAATCTTCACCATCCGTTTCGATTCCGTATTTGATAATGCCTCCATGCAATTGATATACATTCTCAAACCCCTGCTCCAATAGGTAAGCGCTCGCCTTTTCGCATTTGATACCGCCAGTGCAATAGGTGACAATCTTTTTGTCTTTTAGATGCTCAATTTCATTTAGCTTCTGAGGGAAATCACGGAAGTTTTCGATATCGAAAGTGACGGCATTTTTGAAGCGGCCAACACTGTGCTCATAGTTGGAGCGAACGTCCAAAATCACTACATCTTCTTGGTCTTTCAGCGATTTGAAATCTTGTGGACTTAAATGAACACCTGTTTTTTCAAATGGCTTGATATGTCTCAAACTTGAGTGAACAATTTCAGGTTTCACACGCACATTCAGTTTTCGGAAAGCGGGAGTATTAGATTCGTCAATTTTAAAATCTATTCCGTCGAATCGAGGATCTGATTTCACTGCATCCATGTATTTTTGGCAAGCTTCGGGCGTGCCAGAAACGGTTCCGTTTAAGCCTTCGTGCGCAACGATAATTCGGCCCATCAGGCCAAGCTCCAGACAAAGCAAATGATGTTGCTCTCTGAACTCTTCTACATCCGCTATAGGTGTGTAGTGATAATAAAGTAATACTTGATAGTTTTCCATAATTGACCTCCTTGCTGCAAACAAGGTGTTTTTTGTGAAAATTGATTTTGAATATTAAACTACTTTGGCTGGATTGCCATAGACAACTTCTTTAGCTTTTACATTGGATATTACCACAGAACCCGGCCCAACTTGTGCGCCTTTGCCGATTTTGACTCCTGGCAAAATTACTGAACCCGTTCCGATCAAAACATTCTCCTCGATACTTGCACTTGCACCTATAACCGTTCCAGCACCTAATTGCACATAATCTCCAATAGTGCAATCGTAATCGATTGTGCAACCTGAGTTGATAATGATATGATTTCCTAATTTAGAACCTTCACCTAATACAACACCAGCATTCACAAAATTACCATGACCAATTTCCAAGTTATCAGGAATGCTTATGTTTTTGTGAAGCGCATTGGTAGGCATCACCTTTCTTCTTTCGAGCAACATTTTGATGGTAGCTGCACGGTATTTCGGGTCTTCTATTGCTACAAATGCATCGCATTTTTTACCAATGTATTTCAAAAAGCCATCATCATCAGGACTTCCTAAAACACTAGCCTCACCAATTTGCTGATTGTGTAATTCTTCATTGTCGTCTAGAAAAGCGAAAACCTCTATGCCATTACTTCTGTAAATGTCATAAGCAGCTTTTGCCAGTCCTTTTGCACCAAATATTATTACGGGATTTAACATCATCTCTAAATTTAGGATGCAAAATTAGCTAAAATTTTAGACTTTGTCTTATTGATGCTTAAGGGGGTGAATAGAAAGCGGGGGTAAGAATATTAGAATCATGATTGAAGTGCTTCATTCCCAATCTTGCATTTGAGGCATTGTTTGTTTTCACAAAAGTGTCGATATAAGCCAATAAGTGCTTGGGAATCAAAAGCAGTGTTATTTGGCAGTCCGAGTTCCTCCCAATTTTTGGTGATTCTGTTTTTCTCTGGAGTTAGTGCCTCCAGCCATTCGAGTGCGGTATCGAAATATTGCTGGTCTTCCTTTTCAAGCCCAATGGCAAACATGAGTGGAGCAGCTACATTGATTATCAGCAAATCACGACTATTCTGACCCATGTGTTTAGGAATTCCTTTTCCAGTTTTACCAAAATGATAATGCGTCTTCCAGAATGGGGAAAGTTCATTTTTAAAAGCATCGTCCAACTTTTTTACAT
Source organism: Peijinzhouia sedimentorum (assembly GCF_049340005.1). NCBI lineage: Bacteria > Pseudomonadati > Bacteroidota > Cytophagia > Cytophagales > Peijinzhouiaceae > Peijinzhouia > Peijinzhouia sedimentorum. The sequence continues at coordinate 21,030 of NZ_JBMPIY010000012.1, read as the reverse complement.
CAGGGAAGGATTCTAGCAATGTGTAAGGATGAGGGTTGGTGGCCATAAATGCCGCCAATTGAGCCATTCGCAAGGTTGGGAAATTCGCAGGTCTTAAGCGGAGGAATTTCCATTGTTCAGCTTCGATATAATTTTCCTTGAACTTGTTTTTACTCGCCAAGAATTTAAATTCCTTTTTTAGGGATTTATAGTATTCATGATCAATGGTGTTGTTTTGGAGTAAGCCTGCCACTCCAAATAATAATGCTTCAATCTGAAAAGGGTTTTGCTGATGCCATGCGAAGAGTTTCCATGGAATCCGTTTTCCTAATTCAGTGAAAGGCTCAGTATTTACTTTAAATCCAAAATGCCTAAATAGCCAAATTTGGCAAGTTTGTGGCCAGTCTTTTTGCTGGTTACGATATATCTCAAGGATCTCTTGTGCTTTCAATTCAAGTCTATGAATCAAAGCCTGCTCCATCATATCCAATTTGGTGATTTCTCGAATACTTGGGAGGTAGTTTTTGCAAGGTATTGGGTAGAGATTACGAACGAGGGCGGTATAGCGATTTTCTAAATCCTTATCCGATCTATCATGCAATTCCAAGGTTGGGATTATTTCGCCATCTGCATTTTTGATGATTTGATCTTGAATCCAAACTACGTGAAGTATTACCGATTCATAAGCTTCGTCATTTTGATGATTATGCTTGAGCCAATCCGATGCTTTCACATGGATCTCAACATTTCCTGCCCATTTTATTCCATCAATTGAAAGATTAGCCTGTTTAAAATCCGGGCCAGAATCTGTATTGTAATGTCCAGTATCAAAGATGGCCAAAGGTTTACCATCAGTCGTTTCAAGTTTGTTTTGGTCAAACTTCTGAAAACGCCAGATATAATGAAGGAACTCCTCTTTCATCAATGCCTATGTTTGGATTATTGAGTTGGATTTTCAACTTCCAAATCTTCAATATCCTAAAAATAAGCTTTTTATAAATATTTATCCAGTAAATCCTGCATTTCCATTCGGATAATCTTGGCTTCATTTTGAGCTTTTTCGGCAAAATCATCTTCGCTAGACTTGTAAATAATAGCCCTACTTGAGTTGACTAGCAAGCCACATTCTTGATTCATTCCATATTTGGCCACTTCTGCTAGTGAGCCACCTTGTGCGCCAACACCTGGAATAAGCAAGAAATTATCAGGAACAATTTGACGAATTTCAGTCAAATATTCAGCTCTTGTAGCACCTACCACATACATCAAATTATCAGCATCTCCCCATTGCTTACTTGTTTCGAGGACTTTCTTATAAAGTTCCGTTCCATTCGCATCTTTGGTCAACTGGAAATCCATACTGCCCGGATTGGAAGTAAGCGCTAGCAAAATCACCCATTTGTCTGGGAAACTTAAAAATGGCTCTACAGAATCGCTGCCCATGTATGGCGCTATCGTTATCGAGTCAAATTCGAAAGTTTCAAAGAATGTTTGAGCGTACATTTTGCTGGTATTGCCAATATCTCCACGCTTAGCGTCGGCAATGGTAAAATGCTCCTTTGGAATGTAATTGAGCGTTTTTTGTAAGCTTTCCCAGCCTTTGATACCTCTGCTTTCATAAAAGGCGATGTTAGGTTTGTAGGCCACGCAATAGTCCGCCGTAGCATCGATTATTTGCTTATTGAATTCGAATATTGGATCCTCCTCCCGCAACAAATGCGGTGGAATTTTTTGAATGTCTGTATCCAATCCTACGCAAAGGAAACTTCCTTTTTTCTTAATCTGAGCAAATAATTCTTGTCTATTCATGGTGCGATTAGCCTATTTGTATAATAGCTGAAATGTATTTCTTGTCTTCTGTTCAATCAAAAATTCTTTATTCTCTTTTACCAAAGCTACATTTTCTTCAAGGTAATTTTTGATGGTGAGCAAAGTAAGCTCATGATTGTATTTGATGCTAAAATGTTCCTGCAAAGCTTGGATCAATTGTTCAAACTTATCCTTTCGATAATCGAAAATCACTGAAAATGAAGTCGCCGAGTTTTGCATTAAATTAGCGTGAATATGGCAATTGCTTAATTCCTGCAATATATCACTTAGATTTTTTTCATGGATAAATGAGAAATCACGTGTAGCAAATGAAATCAACGTTTGATTGAATTTGTAAATATAAGTAGGTAAAGCTTGGCCTTTGTTTTGGGAAATTACTGTACCGGATGCTTCTGGTTGCAGAAATGGTTTTACATGCAATGGAATTCCTTTTTGAGAAAGCGGGAGGATGGTTTTTGGGTGAATTACAACTGCACCATAATAGGTCATCTCCGCAGCATCTTGATAACTTATTCGCTCAAATTTCTGCGTTTCCTTCATTATTCGAGGGTCGGCTGTGAGTACTCCAGGTACATCTTTCCAAATGCTTACTGATTCGGCATTGATGCAATGAGCGATAATAGCAGCTGTAAAATCGGATCCCTCCCGCCCAAGAGTAGTGCAATTTCCATTTTCATCACCACCTATAAATCCTTGAGTAAGAATGATATTTGCAGGATTTCCTTGTATTAGTTTTTGCAAATTAGCTTGAGTCAATTCCCAATTTACTTCAGCATCACGGTATAGATTATTTGTGCGAATCAAATCTTTGGCAGGAACAAGCCAGTTTTCGCATTGAGATTCCACTAAGAAATGATGAACAATCGTGGTAGATAGTAATTCTCCAAAGGAGACTATTTGGTCGTAATAAAAATCGAAAGAGCCGTTACGATCTACTGTATTTAATTGCTCATTAAGCAGATCAAATATCTCATTCAATTCTATAATTGCATCAATATCTAGCTCCAATTCCATAGCGGTTTGGAGATGATAATTTTTGAGATGCTCTATAAATTCGAATGGATTTTCATTGGCCCAAACTTTGGCTAAAATTTGCTCAAGTGCATTGGTTGTTTTGCCCATTGCAGATACTATGCAGACAATTTTCTTATCTGAGTATAGTTTAAGGATTTTAGCTAAATTCTGAATACCCTCCGCATCTTTTACTGATGCACCACCAAATTTGAATACGATCATTGACAAAGCTTACTTACAATTTTCCAAACGACAAATAACGTGATTTGATAGGAAAAAGAGCTTTGTTAGGCTTTATTTCTGTTTTTTGAATTTCTCAGTTAAATCTATTTTTCTTACTTAAACCCTTTTTGACCTAGACATTCCATTTAAGCTTAGCTTATTTTTTTAAGCTTACAATTTTGGCTTAATTTCGCTGCACCAAAATTACGACCCGAATTCACTATGGAACCCAATCCTATTTCATCGCCAATTGGCGTAACGCTCGACAGATTTATCAAAAACAACCAAGATGATTTTCCTTTTGCAAGTGGGGAGCTTTCGCAGCTGCTGAGAGATATTGCACTGGCATCCAAAGTTGTAAATAGGGAAATAAATCGTGCGGGATTGGTAGATATATTGGGAGGATTTGGTGCTCAAAATGTGCAGGGTGAAGACCAACAGAAATTAGATGTAGCAGCTAATATTCGTTTTATCAGGGCATTAACCAAAGGTGGAGAGGTTTGCGGAATCATCTCCGAAGAAGACGAAGGCGTAGTAGATACTGGCAAATACAATGGTCGATATATAGTGGCAATGGATCCACTTGACGGCTCTTCTAATATAGATGTAAATGTTTCTATTGGAACCATATTTTCAGTTTATCGCAGAGTGAGTCCGATAGGTGGACCGGTACAAATGGAAGACTTGCTTCAAGCTGGAAGCGCACAAGTTGCAGCCGGTTATGTCTTGTATGGCTCGTCTACTATGCTTGTTTATAGTACAGGCAAAGGCGTAAATGGATTTACTTATGAAAGTTCTTTAGGTGAATATTTCTTATCCCATCCAAATATCCAAACACCGAAGGATGGGAAAATATATAGCATCAATGAAGGCTCTTCCAACAGTTTTCCAGCCGAGGTCAATGAGTACATTCAATATTGTAAAGACAATAAGTATTCCGCCAGATATATTGGGTCATTAGTAGCCGATTTCCATCGAAACCTTTTCAAAGGTGGAATCTTTATTTACCCAGCTACTGAAAGTGCGCCTAGTGGAAAACTTCGTTTGTTATACGAATGCAATGCATTAGCTTTCTTGGTAGAACAAGCGGGAGGTCTAGCTTTGGATGGAAAAAATAGAATTCTAGATATTGTTCCAACTAAGCTTCATCAGCGCGTTCCATATTTTGTGGGATCTACCAATATGGTTAAGAAGGCTTGCGGTTTGGAATAGGAAAAACGCTTCAGCTGTATTTTTGGCGGATTAAAATCTTCTGCCATTGTCTTTTCAAAATCTCTTCAGTCAGCAAATGCGGGATGTCATCTGGTGGAGCAAGAGTTAATATTTCTTTGACTTTACTTTCTTTCAAGTCAATCCGATACAAGGCTTGCAACAAACCTTGCATATCATAGTCAAGCTTGTGTTTAATCACCTTGAGAAGCCAAGCTTGTAATACTTCCCAATCACCTTCGTCAGATGAAAATGGATTCGGCAATTCCTGATCAAGCTGCTTAATCGTCAGCTCGGCAGTCTGCCGAATCCATTCTTCAGGTTTTGTGTTTTCGTTCATTTATTGAGTTGGAGCATCGACTTCACTTCTAGGCTCATCAGTATCTTCCAATACTTCCGGGCATAGTTTGATAATGATTCTATACCATGCTACTAGCTTTTTGATATTCGAAGGATACACTCTTTCTTCGTCATGCTCGGGCAATATGTGTTTCATGAAACTACGAAGTTCAGTCGGTGTTGCATCATGCTCTATGCCTGGATCTTCACCAAATTCATTCTTGATCGCCTTGAATACATCAAGCAATGGAGTGTTATCGTCCGACACAGTGTAAATGGAGATTTCCTCTAACAGAGAAACTTGGGTAGCTGGGCCTGCAAGAATCCGTTTCTTTGCATCGTCCATACTTTCCAGAATCACACCTTGTCTTCCTCCTTTTACAATTTTGTACAAGCCACCTTTGCCTGTAATGCTAGCTATTTCGTTAAATTCCATGTATTTATTCTTCCTTAAATTGTTGGTTCCAATATTCAATAAAATCCAAAATTTCCTCCCGCCCTTGTTTCGTTTCGGACGAGGAAGCAAATTCCTGTGGCAATGCCTCCCAAGTGAGTTTTAGCTCTCTGTTGAACTTAGCAATAGCCATTTGCGACTTGTTTACAGTTTGCTTATCAATTTTTGTAAAAACGAGACAAATAGGAATTCCTTGTTTGCCCAGCCAATTGATAAACTCCATATCATTTTTTTGCGGATCTATTCGGCTATCTATTAGCACAAACACATAAACCAAATTTGGTCGGGATTCCAAATAAGTTTTGATCATTTTCTCCCAACTTGTTCTGTTTGTACGACTCGTCTTTGCGTAGCCATATCCTGGCAAATCCACAATGTACCAAGAGTTGTTTATCAGAAAGTGATTAATCAGCTGAGTTTTGCCAGGCGTACCAGAAGTCTTGGCCATAGCTTTACGGCCAACAAGCATATTTATGAGCGAGCTTTTGCCCACATTAGATCTACCAATAAAAGCATACTCTGGCATATTGGGCTCAGGGCACTTGGCCGGATCCGTATTACTCATCACAAATTCTGCTGAAACAATCCTTTCTTTTGCCATAGGACGACAAAATTATACCATATACACCAAGTAAAAAATCTATACCCATCATATTCCTGACAAATGGGTGCTGAAATGGATGGTTGGTGCTTTTGTTTGAAATTTATTTCTTGAAAAATGTAGAATCAGGGTTTTGGCTTTCCTGATTCCTCTATTTTAGAAAATTTTAGTATCTCTTTTCATTTTTCTCTAACTAAGCGGGAGGTAGGCGAGTTATTGATTAATATTGCACCAGAATTAGAAATCATGACAGTAGTACCATACAAAGACAGGGGAGAAGGGAAGAAGAAACAAGTGGCGGATATGTTTGACAGCATCAGCCCGAAATATGATTTACTCAATCATGTTTTGAGTTTGGGTATCGATATTCGCTGGAGGAAGAAGGCCATTAAGCAATTGAAGGAATTGCAGCCAAAAATGATACTTGATGTAGCTACTGGAACAGGTGATTTTGCATTGGAAGCACTTGTCCTCAATCCAGATAAAATCATTGGCGTGGATATTTCGGAAGGGATGCTTGATGTAGGCAAGAAGAAAATGATCCAAAAAGGACTTGCAGATAAAATCCAACTGCAAACGGGTGATTCCGAAGACTTGCAATTCGATGACAATATGTTCGATGCAGTGATCGTTTCATTTGGGGTAAGAAATTTCGAAAACTTGAGAAAGGGCTTGGAAGGAATGTACCGAGTATTGAAGCCAGGTGGAAAAGTGGTAATACTTGAGTTTTCTAAACCAAAAGCATTTCCATTCAAACAGATTTATAATTTCTACTTTAAAAATATATTGCCGGGCATAGGTAAAGTCGTTTCGAAAGATAACTCGGCTTATACATATTTGCCAGAATCTGTGAGAGATTTTCCTGATGGAAAAAACTTCACTGATATACTTGATAATATTGGATACAAAAACACTGAATGCAAGCCATTAACTCTTGGAATAAGCTCAATTTACACAGGCATAAAATAATTTATGCTTTAGCTTTTTTATTATTCTTTGCAGGCTTTTCAGCTACAGCTCAGAAGAAAAAATGGATCGAAGAAAACCTGCCAGGATACGATAAGCAAAAGTATCATTATGGCTTTTCATTGGCGGTTCATTCTAGTTTTAATAATATCATTTATAATAATGAATTTGATAGTGTAGCCAACTTATCGGCTATCCTCCCGCAATCCTCACCAGGTTTTTCTATAGGTTTCCTAATAAATGCTCGATTGAGTGATTATTGGGATTTTCGATTTCATCCAAATATTGCCTTTTACGAAACCCGACTCAATTATCACTATGCAGGCGCACAAGGTAGCGAGGGAAGTGTGAGGGAGGAATTGATAGAAGGTACACGCATCGAATTTCCTCTTTTGCTAAAATGGAAATCGTCTCGGCATGGCAACCATCGCATGTATCTGATTGGTGGGGTGAAACCAATATTGGAAGGCGGCAAACGCAAGGATGAAGATTCTACTCAAGATCGTGTAGAGTTATTGAGGTCAGATTTGGCTGTAGATATCGGGTTCGGTTCAGAAATTTATTTTTCCTTTTTCAAGTTCTCACCCGAATTGAGATTTTCATACGGTTTGTCTAATTTGCTTGCCAGTCGGGATAATGACCTCACCCGAGGCCTCGATAGAGTAACGTATAATAGTGTGACCCTTTACTTAAATTTCCAATAATGAGTCGAAAAATTGCCCTTGTAACCGGTGCTACATCTGGAATCGGAAAAGCTACTGCATTATTATTAGCTGAAAATGGTTTTGACATAATCGCATGCGGTCGTAGAGAAGAGAGACTTGCCGCATTGAAGGAGGAATTAAATGGAAAATGCGGATTTTTCTCACTATCATTTGATGTGCGAGATAAGGAAGCGGTGGCCAAGGAAATTGGCTCATTGCCGGAAAGATGGAGTAAAATAGATTTGCTAGTAAATAATGCGGGCAATGCACATGGACTCGCACCCATCCAAGATGGTGATTTGGAAGATTGGGATGCCATGATCGATATCAATGTGAAGGGCTTATTGTATGTTTCCAAAGCAGTGATTCCCGGTATGGTAGCACGTGGAGTAGGGCAGGTGATCAATATTGGATCTATTGCAGGCAAAGAAGTATATCCAAATGGCAATGTCTATTGCGCTAGCAAATTTGCTGTGGATGCTTTGACTGCTGGTATGCGTCGCGACTTGTATGATAAAGGCATCCGAGTAAGCCAAGTTTGCCCTGGAATGGTGGAGACAGAATTTGGTTTAGTCCGTTTCAAAGGCGATGAAGAAAGAGCTGCTTCAATTTACAAAGGCTATCAGCCACTTACAGCTGAAGATGTTGCCGATGCTATTTGCTATATGGCAACAAGACCTGCTCATGTAAATGTTGCCGATATGTTGTTATTGTCCAGCGATCAGGCTGCTTCTACTATGATTAATAAGAAGTGAGATTAGCAGGAAATTCCTAATTTTTGAATTTCAATAGTGTTTCGCTATCGATTTCGTGGGCACCATCAAACACCATTTCTTTTGTTTGCACACCTAGCTTGCTGGTAATATCTCTCAGCTCATTCATTTTCTGTTCGCTTAGATAAGGATCATTCTGGCCATACACGAAAGTAATTTCAGTATCCTTCAATTTTTGCTCGCTTAGTTCGAATGGTAAGTCTGGTGGGAAGATTCCCGCCCAGAGAATCAATCTATCAAAATGGTTTTTGCCATGCATCAGCCATCTACTGGCAGTTGCACTTCCTTGACTAAATCCCAGTAAAGTAATTCGTGCATTTGGGCAATGGTTTATCACTTCTTGATATACCGTATCGAGATAGGTCACATAATTGTGAATGTCTGTAAGGCGTTCTTCTTTGGTCATCCAAGTGGCACCAACCCTCCCGCTAAATCCATCCAAGTAATATCTTGACAAGCCTTCGGGAGCAACCACAATCGTTTCACTATCAAACAAGCCTTCGAATTTTTTTAGAAAATAATAAGCTAACATTCCATGCCCATGACATACAAAATATACATTTTTGATATGCTCACTTGGCTCATTCGATTGGAAATATCTTGCCCTAAAATTTACTAAAATATCCTTTTGCATTATTTCAAATTTGCATGACTAAATTTCAATGGGAGTAAACTGCCTGCATTTTTTACGATGTTCACTTCGCCATTTCCAGCCTCCATTATTACTGTGATATCCTCTTGATGCAAATCTTCATATTCGCACATCACTTGTCGGCAGCTTCCGCAAGGTGTCACAGCTTCAAAATGCTCATTTCCAGCCTTACGAGCCGTTATAGCAATAGCCCTTACTTTGATGCCAGGATGCTGAGTAGCTGCAGCAAATAATGCCACACGCTCGGCACACAATCCCGTAGGATAAGAAGAGTTTTCTTGATTGCTTCCAGGAACGATTATATCATTTTGCAACAATACCGCTGCACCTACTTCGTATCGAGAATATGGAGAATATGAATGAGAAGCTGCATTTCGGGCTTCTAATAGCAAGTTGGTATATATTTTTGGAAGGTCTTCAATTGATTGATAATGAATCACTTCAATTTCTAGTTTCTTTGTTTGGCTCATAAAATTTAATAAACAGGGTAACAATATACATAAATAATGGACTTAAGGTTTTGGAAGGCAGAAAAAGGGCGTCTAATTTGGAGCATAATTTAGAAGCTATGAAGCAAATATTAGTATTAGGTGCAGGTAGGTCTTCCACTATTTTGATTGATTACTTGGCAGAGCAATGCGCTTCCCGAAATTGGAAATTGCGGGTGGGTGATGTCGATTTGCAATTGGCCGAGCAAAAAGTGAAAAATTATCAAACTGCTGAAGCCTTCCAATTCGATTTATTCGATCAACAAGGATTGGCCGATCATATAGCCAATAGCGATTTGGTGATTTCAATGGTTCCCGCTCATTTGCATATTAAAGTAGCTGAGGTCTGCGTGCAGATGGCAAAACATTTAATCACTGCTTCTTATGCTTCTGATGAGATCAAAGCCTTACATCAAAAGGCGAGTGAAAAGGATATTTTGATTTTGATGGAATGTGGTCTAGATCCGGGTATAGATCACATGTCCGCCATTAAAGTAATTGACGAAATACGCTCCAAAGGACATGAATTAAGAGCTTTTGAGAGTTTTACTGGCGGACTGCTAGCACCTTCCGATACGGATGATAATCCTTGGGAGTATCGTTTTACATGGAATCCGCGCAATGTGGTTCTGGCAGGGCAGGGGGTAGTCAAATTTATTCAAGAAGGGCTTTATAAGTTTATTCCTTACCATAAAGTATTTCGACGCACTGAGGTTGTTCATATTCCAGGTCATGGCTTTTTCGAAGGCTATGCTAATCGCGATTCACTCAAATATCGTAGCGTTTATGGTTTAGAAAATATAAGCACAATTTATCGCGGTACCTTCCGCAAAACTGGTTTTTGCAAAGCCTGGGATATTTTTGTGCAATTGGGCGCAACGGATGATAGCTACCAAATGGAAAACGTAGCCCAAATGTCGCATCGTCAGTTTATCAATAGCTTCCTTTCCTACAATCCACACGATTCTGTAGAGCTGAAATTGGCGCATTATCTCAACTTGGAGCTTGATGGTGCCGAAATGTATAAACTCCGCTGGGCGGGAATATTTGATGATACTTTGGTGGGATTAGATAAAGGCACGCCAGCGCAAATATTGGAGCACATTCTGAAAAAGAGATGGGCGCTAAGAGATGAGGATAAGGATATGATTGTGATGTGGCACAAATTCGAGTTTGTAGATGGCGGGAGGATACGGGAAATTCACTCCCACATGGTAAATATTGGCGATGATCAAGAGCGCACTGCCATGGCGCGGACAGTAGGTTTGCCATTGGGTATTGCAGCCATGATGGTGCTAGATGGAAAAATTAATCTTTCTGGAGTTCAACTGCCTATCAATAAGGAAATTTACAATCCGATATTGGCAGAGCTTAGCAAGTTTGGAATCCAATTTCACGAAACCGAAATCAAGAGAGATTAGGCTTATTAAAGATAAAAATCCTCCATTAGCTTTTTCATTTCGGCACTATAGTTACGCTCTTCATCCCGAATGGTAAGAGTCAGCTTTTGAGGATTGCTACTTGCATTGAATGCGTATTTTTGGATTACCCTAATCCAAGGTTTATGCTCATTTTCACGGATTTTCCATTCCAAATTTCTATACAAGCCATGCCCGACAGCTAACTGCTCAAATGCTATTGCTTGAACATAAGGCAGCAAAACCCAAAATTCACCGTCTGCTGAAAGGAGCTTTTTCACGCCCAGCAATAATTCAGCGAAGCTTAAAGTCGATTGGTGCATAGCTGCATTGGTTGCAGCATTTTTGCTTTTTAGGTAATTGGGATAAAATGGCGGATTACTGAAAATCAAGCCAAATGGAGATTGAGCACTGTCTTGAAATGCCTGTAAGCTTGTATGCAAAAGCGAGATGTCGGTATTCCATTTACTGGCCTCAATATTAGCTTTGGCTTGATTGTAGGCATTGCTATCTATTTCTAAGCTGGTTATTGGCTTGATTCCACCTTGCGCCACCATCAAAGTCAACAAACCCGTACCAGCGCCAATATCCAATCCAGTGACACCTTTAGCTGCAAACCTGCATAGCACCGCACCAAAAATACACGCATCCGTAGTCACCTTCATGGCTGTATCACCTTGCTGAATGCTGAATTGCTTGAAATGGAATACGGTGTTGGGCATTGCTGATTTTGGATACAGCTACAAAGTAAAGGTTAGATTTTTGAAATTGATAGGTATATTTAGAATTCAAATTAATATCCTTTTGAAATGGAACAAGACATTAGATGGGAGCAGCGTTTTTCAAATTTTGTAAAAGCATTACACAAACTTTCGCAAGCAGTTGAATACATCAAAAACAATCTGTTAGAAGATGACCATGAAGACGAGGGTTTAGATTATGTTTTGGATGAAATAATTAGAGAAGGATTAATTCAGCGTTTTGAATATACACATGAGCTCGCGTGGAATGTGATGAAAGATTATGCTGTATTTCAGGGTAACACAAGTATTGGAGGAAGTAGGGACGCAAGTCGAGAGGCCTTTCAACTAAAAATCATATCCAATGGCCAAGTTTGGATGGACATGATAGGCAGTAGAAACAAGACATCGCATACTTATAATGAAGAAGTTGCTAATGAGATTTTTGTTAAAATAATGAAAGAGTATTATCCTGCTTTTTTAGAATTTCATCAGATTATGGAATCCAAGAAAAGTAATGAGCAAGGAAAATTACAATAGAATGGAAAAATCAGGATTGACTAAGGAAGAGGTGAACTGTATTAATAATGTATTCGCAAAATATCCACAAATAGAGAGCGTCTTGATTTATGGTTCTAGAGCTATGGGTAATTACAAACCTGCTTCCGATATTGATCTGTCGCTTATTGGAAAGAATATTGACTTGAGTTTACTAACTAAAATTGAGTTTGATTTAGATGATTTGTTGTTACCCTACAAATTCGATATTTCCATTTACCATAAAATATCAAACTCTGAATTTCTTGATCATATAATGAGGATAGGTAAGGTGTTTTATAAGAGAGAAGCTAATTCTGCTTTATAAATAGCGTTTTTATGGTCAATTGATTTAGGCTTTTGTAATAAAATATTTTAATCCGGCTAATCCCTGCCCTCCAAGGCGGGTGTGATTCAGACAATTGCGGAGGATGGGGGTTTTCCCTCGTTCTCGTTTATCGGATTACAAATCCTCTTTATCTGTAGTACGACATTGCAAATGTCGAACAGTTGGCAAATGCGGTGAAGATAGATGATTCAAAAAGCAGAGAATATTGAAGAGTTGTCGTTGGAGTTGGAGAGCAGTTGATTTAGGTCTAATTCTATTTTTGGATGGTTGAGGCGGGAGGATGATTTGTGCCTCTCGATTATCTATGGATATTTCGCTCCTCTGGAGCCTGAAATCATAGTCCATCAAAAAAATCATCTCTAATCCCTGCCCTTCGAGGTGGGATAGTTCAGACAATTGCGGTGAAGCCTGATACAAAATTCTGAGAATATATAAATTCTGCAAATTCTTACCTCGGCAAGCAGGCTGATTCAGACAATTGCGGAGGATGTGGGTTTTCCCTCATTATCTCAACTGGCGCGCTTTTGTAAAGCGTTCCGATCTATTTTCCTTTCTACACAATCGATGCAATTAACTTAATAAAACTTTCTCCTTTTATCGTTTCCATTGACTTCAGGATTGCAAATCCTTAATTTAAAGTAGCCCGCCTTACAAAAGCGCGGTAGGAGGTTTATCGGAAACGGAATCTCTTGAATAAGAATTAGAGTCTTAATTGGCAATGGAATATAGCAACTCGTAGGATTATACTGGGTAAGGACTTTTTTGAAAATGATTAATTTGGAGAGGAATCACGAGTTAAAAACTCGCGCCAGCTGGGGCCAGCTCCTCTCCTATCAGGTCAGCAATGAGTGCATTAGTACCTTGTCCAGCTCCACGGAATTTTATAACGTACAAAAAACCGTCATCTGCCTCGACAATGGCAGGCATGGAACCGCCCTCGCGCAATGGTGTGACATAACGCGTTACGTTAACAGTTCTAAGTTCTTTTTTCTGCGTACTCATTGTATTCTCTTATAATCTCAAGCTGGATGGAAATTTAGCTAATTTTTGTTCCAATGCCATTTTCAATTGCTTACCATAAATAATCAAAATAGATTGCCATTCGTGATGGGCCATTTTTTATCTTCACCCTTCCTTAATTCTCTATAGAAAGGAATATGCTTTTAGAAACTTGATACTGTTAACAAAGATGCATTTTAAGCTGAAAAGCTTTAACATAGCATTTCATACTCAAACAAAATTTTTAGTATATGCCTGATGGAAGGAATAGAAACGATGTTAAAATAGGGCGGGAGGTAGAAATTGTTCAAAAGCAAGATCAGAGAACGGGAGACTTAACCAATGGATTCGTGAAGAAAATCCTCACTAAATCTACTTTTCATCCTCACGGTATCAAAGTAATGTTGGAAACCGGTGAAGTTGGCAGGGTAAAAGAAATTCTGGAGGAGTAGCTTTGTGGGGGCAAGGCCTCCATTTTTGTTTTAGCCATTACGTAATGACTTATCTTGATTTAAAAATGGTTGTTTTGCGTAGCGAGCTTAAAGTATAGGATATACAAAACTTAGCGAAATGTTATTTAATTCCACTTCCAGCATCTCTGATAATTGAAGGCTTTATTATAGGTCTGTAAAAATATTCAATTGAGGAAAAGCATAGTTGTTACCTCCCGCTTTTGAGCAAAAATGATTTATGTACCCAGCTCCAAATAATCTTCACCTGAAATTACAGGTTCTAAATTTTTCAAATCCGCTTCATTAAAAAGTGTAGATTTAATTACAAATCTCAATCCCATAGGTATTTCTAATGAAAAACTTGAACCTCTTCCTTCTGTGATATCCAAGGTCAATTGTGTGTGTTTCCAATATTCAAACTGATCAAGATTCATAAAAAAGTCACACCCATGAACGTTGCCAATCCATACATCGCTGCCTCCAACTTTAAAATCTCCTTTTTCAAAACACATTGGTTGGCTGCCATCGCAGCATCCACCACTTTGATGAAACATCAACTCGCCGAACCGACCTCTTAATTCATCAATTACCTTTTCTGCTTTTTTAGTTACCAATACTCTTTTTACCATAAATGCATATTTTTAAGAAAAGGAGCCATTCCTTTCGAACGGCTCCTATATTTTGACAACTGTCTAAAAGAATCCTAGTTTCTCTTTGCTGTAAGAAATCAACATATTTTTAGTATTTCGGTAGTAATTGAGCATCATCTTATGATTTTCTCTACCAAATCCTGATTTCTTATAACCTCCAAAAGGCGCATGAGCTGGATATGCATGGTAGCAATTTACCCATACCCTACCTGCTTGTATTGCTCGTGGCATTTGATAAATTTCATGTGCATCACGAGTCCATAAACCTGCACCTAAACCATAGAGTGTATCATTAGCAATAGCAATGGCTTCATCAGCATCTTTGAAAGTAGTGACTGAAGTTACCGGACCAAATATTTCCTCTTGGAACACTCTCATTTTATTATGGCCTTTTAGAATAGTGGGCTGGATATAATAGCCATTTCCTAATTCTCCATCGAGAGAAGCAGCGGCACCACCACAAAGCACTTCTGCTCCTTCTTGCTTTCCTATGTCGAGATAGGACAATATCTTTTCAAACTGATCATTAGATGCTTGTGCTCCCATCATGGTATCTGCCGCTAATGGATGACCCATTTTAATAGCTTTAGTACGCGCTACTACACGCTCCATAAATTTGTCATAGATATCCTCATGAACCAATATTCTAGATGGACAAGTACACACTTCCCCTTGATTTAAGGCAAACATTACTGCACCTTCAACGCATTTATCAAAAAATGCATCATCAGCATCAGCAATACTCTTCATGAAAATATTTGGCGACTTACCTCCTAGCTCCATTGTTACTGGTATTAGATTTTCACTTGCATATTGCATGATTAATCTTCCTGTGGTTGTTTCTCCAGTAAAGGCAACTTTAGCAACTCTAGGTGATTGTGCCAATGGTTTGCCTGCTTCTAAGCCAAAGCCAGTTACCACATTTAACACCCCTGGAGGAACGATATCACCTATCAATTCCATTAGCACCATGATACTTGTAGGCGTTTGCTCTGCTGGCTTCACTACTGTGGTACAGCCTGCAGCAAGCGCTGGAGCAATTTTCCATGTAGCCATAAGCAAAGGAAAGTTCCAAGGAATAATTTGCCCAACAACACCCAATGGTTCTTGCAGATTGATACTAACAGTATGTTCATCATGCTCAGAAATACTACTTTCGTCGCTACGAATTACGCCGGCAAAATAGCGGAAATGATCAACACAAAGCGGGAGGTCGGCAGCCATTGTTTCTCTTAAAGCCTTACCGTTATCCACAGTCTCTACTCGAGCGAGCAATTCTAAATTGCTTTCGATGGCATCTGCAATATCAAGCAACACCTTACTCCTCTTTGCTGCACTGGCTTTCGACCAAGTTTTAAAAGCTTCATGAGCTGCATCCAAGGCTAAATTGATATCCTCTTTATTCCCTCTAGCAGCTTTTGTAAAAGCCTTACCATCGATAGGTGAGATATTATCAAAGTATTCGCCAGAGGATGGAGCTACCCATTTGCCACCAATGTAATGATCATACTTTTCTTTAAAATCCGGACGAGCAATTCCATGAGCTCCGTCCTGTTGCGTGTCTTTTGACATAATTGTTAATTTTGATTTATGGTTAAATAACCATATAAAAATTATCGAAAACTTAACCTAGCGTATCAATTGATATACCTATTGTATAAATAACCAAACAATACTAAATTTAGGTTTAATATCTATTCATGCAAGGCTCTTTCAAATTAAACCATATCCCAATAAGTGCTACAAATACGCTATCTACTCTTGTGGAAAATAGAACAGCTTACACATTAGAAAACTGTGAGCTTAATGTATTTGAAACACACCAAAAAGCGGAAAAAGTAGATCTAGTATTTAATGACCTAGTGCTAACAAGCATGATTCGCGGTAAGAAAGTAATGCACCTCAACGGGTCTGAAGGATTTGACTATTTGCCAGGAGAATCTGTAATTGTACCACCTAATGAAGTTATGCGAATTGATTTCCCTGAAGCAGATGAAAAGTCTCCAACGCAATGCATAGCTCTTGCCATTTCTAATGATCAAATAAGAAGAACTCTAGATTTATTAAATGAACGTTATCCAAAAGTAGGTGAAAACGAACATTGGGAAATAAATAAAAGCATGTTCCATTTAAACAATAACTTAGAGCTTGCCGAAATTATTAATCGCTTTGTACGAATTAGTCTAAAGGACAACAGCCAAGAAAAGGATTTAATCGCCAATTTAGCATTAAGAGAGTTACTTATCCGATTGATGCAAACGCAGGCTAGGAATTTTTTAGAAGCAAACTTTAGAATACTGGCTCCTAGCAATCGATTTGCTTTTATCATTGAGTATATAAAAAATAATATTAGAGAGAAGATTGAAGTTGACCATTTGAGCAACTTAGCTTGTATGAGCAGAGCTTCATTTTTTAGAAGTTTCAAACAAGAATTTGGTGTATCTCCAAACGAATATATTTTAATAGAAAGATTAAACCTTGCAAAGAAATATCTAGCAGACCCTGATAATCAAGTGACTCAGGTCTGCTATATGGCTGGGTTTAATAGTCTCAATTACTTCATCCGTGTGTTTAAAAAAGAAATAGGCCAAACGCCAAAACGTTATCAACAACGCCAAGCTCAAAGTAATTATTAAGCTTATATAGCTAAATATCCTTCCGCAAATTTCATCCTCTTTAATGTATCTACTTTATTAAGGAAGAAATAGAACGGAGGTGTTTTTCAATTCAATAAGTAAGTTGGACTAACGTTTTAGGGCTTGGCGAAGGTGGGAATTAAAAAGTACCAGAGTTCAAATTTAGCACAAAAGCTAATAGAAAGCACAAATGTTCAATTTAGAACTAAAGCACCACTATTGCCAAACCCATGTTAGGTGCCGTTCATTGTGTTAGTTTATCAAAGATTATTTTTTTTAAATAATTCCATTGTTCTGTATTTGCAAGAGGTATTAAAATAGTCGAATGTTCACTTATTTTGAAGTGTCTATGAGCAATTTCCGACAATTCAGATTTAGGATAAAACATTATTATAAATTCTGAGATAAACAGTAAATAGCATTCAGGTGAATTTTGATATGCAATTAACATCCCAACATTTTCTATATTGTATTCCTTTGGTTTTATTAAACATGTAATTGCATCAAATTCTGTAATAGAAAGAAATGAATGATTAAGCATTTCTTTTTGGCTTAGTTTCAAATTTGTGTCTAATAAAAGCCTTAATTGTTCTTCAACATTCTCTGGTAGTTTATAGTCCTTAAACATTTCAAGTTCAGATATTGAACTTCTCCAAATGAGAGAATAGATAAATATTGTAAATAAGTCTGGTCTTAAATTACATCTTAAAAATTCTTGCGTTTCTATTTTGTCAAGTTGAAATTTAAGTGGATACTTTTGAAATTCGAATAACTCATTTAAGCTTCGAGAAAAATATGTTTCAATAATTTCAAGTCTTTTTTCACACGATTTACATAATATAAAATCTTCTTTTGGTGTGTCTTGTTTCTTTATGAAGTTTTTGGTAATTCTCGAATACTGTATACTATGCCTGTTTGGCAAACTTTCAAAAAGTCTCTTCCCTAAAAATTTAGAAATAATATGTGAATTTGGTTTATCAGCTTCTCTGTTTAAACATAATTTACATTTCTTCATTTTTTGTATGTTGTTTGGGAATGGCACCTAACGGCAAGTATAAGCGTAGTGCGGGTTTTTGAAGACGAAGTTTTCATTTTATCCAAAATTTTATTACTTGACGAATTGTTCGATTTAGCAATAAATCCCGCATTACGCTTATACAATGTTAGCAGCTTTATTTATTCAGATTAAGGTTTTTCATTTCTCCGTTTGGTGTTATTAAAATATATTCTTTCTCATTTGTTGTCGGTTTCTTTTCACGATTAACCACTAATTTTATTTCATACATTACTTGAATTACTGGTTCAAGAATTGTAGGATTAATAACAAAATCAAATTCTTTATCAATTATTGGTTGGTAATATAAAGTTGTCGCTTTATCGGCATTGTTCACATTAGCAGACTTTTTAAGATTAAGAGAAGAGCTATTATATGATTCGTAGGATTTATACATTTCTACTGGTAGCATCATTTTAAATCCATCAATAATTCTTTTTTCGTTCGTTGCAAAAGATGCTCCTAAAATGGCTTCATAATTTTTAATCTTTTCTTGTAAAGCTATTTTTGCCTTATTCGTCAGTTCCTTTTTAATATTTTCAATTGTGGACGAGAAGTAATCAACTCTCACCAAGTCATATATTTCTTGATTTGAAAGAATACTAATAAAATCATTTAATTGATTTGGGTCGGAATATTTAATATGGATATTCTTTTTAAGTTCAAAACCTTTTGGTATTTCATTATAGCTTTTCTTGCTAAATAATTTTTTCTCAACTTCATATTCATAAACAGGAACAAATGAAATCATATCGATATAGGTTTCTGTTCCTTTCTTGAGTTTGATTTGCGATTCAGCTTGGGATAATCTTTTATCAATTAGTTCATTTACTTCTTCAGTCGTTTTACCAACTTGTGTCACACTAAAAATGGCGACATAAGAATCTGCTTTTACGTTTGCCAAACCTTTAACACTTATAAATATGTCAGTTGTCGAAGGTGTACTTATATTAATATTTTGGTCTGGAAATCTGACCTGACTTTGGTAATTTATGTTTCCTGAAACTTGTCCAAATGTTATCTGACTTAAAAAAGACGCAAATATTACTGTAATTATTTTTCTCATTATATTTTTTTTGTTTTTATTGCTGCTAACGACCCGGCTAAGAAACGTAGGGGAGTTTGAAACACCGCCCTTTCAGTTTAGTACTTAGCCAAGCCAAATATTTTTATATTTATCTTTCTTTTTTCATTATCAAAATTCTGGTTTGGCGGACTTGATTAAAAGCTCTAAATTTTCAATTTACCACCAAAACCCCTATGTTTTTTTAGCCATTGTTACCCAACGTTTTTTCCGCAACCCAATTCTCAAAATTCCTCTTATATTCTTAAATTAACTCCTAATTGTATACCATAAGCATAAGGCTTATAGTCCTCTCCAAAATTTTTGTCACTATACATTGTTAACGCTGATTTAAAGAATCCTTCGACAAGAATACTCCAATTATCATTGAGATTTAAAATACCACCTATTTTTGGTTGTATTGCTAATCCACTTTTAAGTAGTGCATAATTTTGTGTTGGTATTTCGTAAATAAATTCATTTTCAACAAAGAGGCGGACTTTTCTTTCTGGATTTAAAATAAATCTATAACCTAAAGATAATCCGTAAAAGCTCCAACTTCGAACCGATTCAACGGTTACGAAGGTTATTCCGTCCCCAACATTCGATTGAGCTCTTTCCCAAAACCTGTAACTCGATGAACCAAAACCTATTTTCAAACTATTTTTACTATTAAAATCTCGATAAATACTCAAATTTACATTTGGTGAATTTCTAGGCTTTTGCTCTTCTGGAAAGCTGCCTTCAAGGCTTTGAAATAAGTTTACGGGTTGATTGTAATGTAAGGTTCTTGAAATACCCAAATTAAATTGAATGCTGTATTTGCTTTGCTCACTATCTTGACCGATTGCTATTTCAGCATTTGTAAATAGAATTAGTAATATTGAAATGTGTATATAATTTTTCATTTTCTTTGGTTTTAACCATTTTTAAGATGTTCATTTTAGATAAAGGTTGCGTCTGAGTTAAGCCCATCTGCATAAAAATTACATTCGAGTAAAGTCAATTCGTACAAGCCTTTTTCAATCCTATTTTTATCATAATTTTTTTTAATCTCGATAAACAGCCAGATTTTTTTAAATGTTGGGTAACGGACAAGTATATGCGTAGTTGCGGGATTTCAAGGCACTATCGTTTCAATTTTACACAAATGTTTGATACTTGCACAGAACTTCAATTTACCACAAAATCCCGCAATTATCGCATATACAATGTGTGTGCCCAGCATGGGCATCAGGTATCGAAGATACCAAATTATTCCAGAGGGTGAAAGTCCCTTGTGTGCGGGGGTAACGCCTCGAAGCACTAGCAAGTCGCAAGCTGGTTTGCCGCGAGGCATGCAGTGAAGGAAGCGAGACTGCAAACCTTGGTTCCAACGAACAGGAACTGGATACAGAGGCCTTTCAGGTCGGATGAGGTAGCACAGCATACTGACGTCCAAAGGCTGAGAAATCAGCAGGCACCTATCAGGTAGATCCAGTGGATATTGAGGGAAGGAATATGCTCTTACCTGGGGAGCTCTCGACTTGTACGTGTTACAAGATGAGAAGTCAGCAGAGGTCATAGTAGTTGACAGGAACGAGCCGATACCGAAGGGATACTATCGGAGGACTCACAAGTTAATGAAGGACCGAACATTGGATTTTGTCCAAATTCGATAAGGAGCAACTATTGTGGCAGCCTTATCTTAAGCGGACAGGGTAAACAGATTAAGATATGATAGAAAAAGTACTTAACCGTAAGAATCTTTACAGAGCCTACCGTCAGGTGGTGAGTAATAAAGGTTCTTCAGGAGTAGACGGCATGAGAGTTACCGAACTGTTCTCCTATTTGGAAAGCAACAGGGACAGGATTGCCACATCCATCCTGAACCATACGTATGTACCCAATCCTATCAAGGG
>NZ_JBMPIY010000011.1:0-131501 GCF_049340005.1 Peijinzhouia sedimentorum | reverse complement strand
TTCAGTAAACTCTACGTAACTTATTGATAGTCAAAGCCTATATGGGCGTTTCACCAACTATTTTTCAGTATTATGCCTTTTTTAATAGCCTTTGGCTGAATCATCTCCTCTTGGATCTGCACCGCCTTCAAGTTTGCCATCAGGTAATACGAGGATAGCATCCACCCGCCCAATCGAACCTCTATTTCTGAATTGATGACCCATGTTTTGCAATGCGGAAATAGTTAAGCTATCCATTGCTGCAGGTTCAGCTTGGATAACATCAGGCAACCACTGATGGTGGAATCTGCCTGCGGCAACTGCTTCTTGCATTCCCATACCATGCTCTATCACATTCAATATAGTTTGATAAACTGACGTGATAATCGTAGAGCCACCAGGTGTACCAACTACCATATATAATTCTCCGTCTTTTTCTACAATTGTGGGCGTCATGGAGCTGAGCATTCTTTTACCGGGAGCGATAGAATTAGCTTCACCGCCAACCAATCCATAAATGTTTGGATAGCCGGGTTTCACACTGAAATCGTCCATTTCGTTGTTGAGAAGAAAGCCCGCGCCGGCGACAATTACCTTGGAGCCATAGCCACCATTAAGAGTGGTTGTTATGGAAATGGCATTGCCAGCTGCATCCACAATCGAGAAATGTGTTGTCTCATCACTTTCATAGGGAGCTGGATTTCCGCTGCCAATAATTTCGCTATCTGAGGCTTTATTTGGATCAAAATCTGAAATCCTTTGCTCAATGTATTTCGGATCCAATAGACCAGCCAATGGTACATCATAAAAATCCGGATCGCCTAGATGATTAGCTCTATCAGCATAAATTCTGCGTTCAGCTTCAGTCATCAGATGAACGGTTTCGGTACTATTCCAACCCCAATCAGCTATAGGATAATTTTCCACCATTTTCATCAAACCTACCAAAGCAACACCGCCACTACTTGGAGGCGCCATAGATATAAGCTTGTAGTTTTTGTAATCTCCCAAAACTGGTTCTCTCCAAATAGATTGATAGTTTTGGAGATCTTCATGAGAGATAATGCCATCACCACGTTGCATTTCGGCAACGATGAGATCAGCTACTTTTCCAGTGTAAAAGCCATCTCTACCATTATCTCGAATTAGCTCCAAAGTGGCAGCCAAATCTTTCCAGTAAATGGTATCGCCTTCTACCCACACGCTATCAATCAAGAAAGCGGGAGGAATGGTATTATGTTCGATGAGGCTTCTTTTCAGATTATTGATTCCTCTTGCTTCATTTGCAGTAAGTGTGAATCCATTTTTAGCCAAGTCGATAGCAGGTTGGATCAATTCTTCCCAAGAAAGTGAGCCATATTTCTGATGTAATGTTTGCATGCCATCAACAGAACCCGGCACACCTGAGGCCAAATGACCTGAAACGCTCAGGTCTTCTATTACCTCGCCATTCGCATCTAAGTACATATCCCTCCCGCCTTTTTCTGGCGCTGTTTCTCTGAAATCGAGTGTTGCATATTCACCTGAATTTGATCTGTAAATAGCAAAACCGCCACCTCCGATATTTCCTGCATTAGGATATACAACCGCCAAAGCAAATTGAACGGCAACAGCAGCATCTACGGCATTTCCACCTTTTTCGAGGATTTGTTTACCTACTTCAGATGCCAAAGGATGAGCAGAAACGACCATTGCGTTTTCTACTATTAAACCTCTTTGAATCTCTCTTTCTTGAGGTAAATTTTCCTTGCAACTTAATGCTGCAAGGAAAATTATAGGGATAAATCTTAATACGAATTTGAATTTCATGGCTAATGCTTATTTCAAACCTTTGAGGTTTTCATCAAATAGCTTCTTAATTCGCTTGTACTCGTCTGTCCAACTGCTTGGCTCAACAAATCCATGATCTTCCAGTGGATAAACTGCCATTTCCCAGTTGTCTTTTTCCAATTCAATCAATCGCTGAGCTAAGCGAACAACATCTTGAAAATGCACATTGGTATCAACCATACCATGAGCAATAAGCAGAGGTCCTTGTAAGCCTTCAGCGAAGTAAATTGGAGAGCTTCTCGCATAGGCTAGGCTATCTTGGGTTGGTGTATTTAGAATATTGGCAGTATAGCCATGATTATAATGCGCCCAATCAGTAACAGAGCGTAATGCAGCACCCGCTGAGAAAACTTCAGGCTCATTAAACATTGCCATTAGTGTGATAAAACCACCATACGAGCCGCCATACAAACCAATTTTGTCAGGGTCGACACCATGCTCAGCTACTAGATATTTTGCTCCATCAGTGTTGTCATTCAAATCCCATCCACCCATGTGACGGTAAATTGCAGTTCGCCAATCGCGACCATAGCCGGCACTTGCACGGTAGTCAATATCTAATACAGTATAACCCTGTTCAGCTAATAAGTTGTGAAACATATATTCTCTGAAATAAGAACTCCAACCTTTATGAGCATTTTGCAAATAACCAGCACCATGTACAAAAATTACAGCCGGGCCACCATTACTTGTGCCAGTTCTTGGCTTATAAAGACGAGCATAAACATCTGCACCATCTCTAGCTTTGAAGGTGACTACTTCAGGATCCATCCAGTCATAAGACATGAATTCCTCTGTAAGTGAATTGGTAATTTGCTTTGGAGTTGCACCCGCTTTGTTTTCCATTAGGTACAATTCCCAAGGCTTATTAGAATAAGAATAACGAATAGCTAAATGCTTCTCATCTGGCGACATACTTACTTCACTTTGACCAGTTAAGGTTGTGATTTTTTCACGATTGCCTCCTTCTATTGGCATGCGGTAAAAATGTCTTTCTCCTGGATGTACTTCATTAGATGTGAAATACCATGATTTTTTATCTTTGGAAATCTCTGGGTCATAAACTTCAAAGTTTCCAGATGTAAGTGCTTTTTTAGCGCCAGTAGTTACGTCAACAGTATACAAATGAGAGTAACCTGACTCTTCTGATTGAAACCAAAAACGTTTGTTGTCAGGCATCCAGCCGATAGAACCACCACCAAATCCACCAGTGCCGGGACCACCGATCCAAGCTTCATCACGCTGACGGTCAAGAAGTTTTAAGCCACCTGTTTCAGGGTCTAATAGCATAATCCAACGATCTTTGTTGTCACTTGATCTGAATTGTACAACTGCATATTTTCCATCTTCAGACCAAAAAGGACCGCTAGGAGCTACTGATCTTTCATATTCTTTATCCGCATTTTCAGGATATTCATTCCAATAATCCGGCTTATCATTTAAGCCCGGGATATCAGAAATCTTCAGTTCATAGCTTTCGTTTTTCTGAGTATCATAAATAAACATCTTACTAGAACCTTGTTCGGCACCCACTTTTGTACGTGCATTTAAGGTTTCTGTAAAACCTGATTCAGTTACATAAGTAGGAACACCCGTACGCTTCGAATCCATTGAGAATTCGAAAATTCCATAGGTTACAAATCTTTCATCTGGACTTATTCCAATATTGTTGAACCCACCTGAGCCTGAATATAGAGCTATAGGTTCAGTACTGTCATCATTGTTTAGGCTTCTTCTTGCTTCTGCTACTAAATCACGTCTTTCTTTTCTTTCCTTTAATACCTCCATCCAAGCTAATTGGTCCTGCTGCAACCATTCTTCTTGTTCGGACAATCTTGGTTCAGGTCTTCCTCTTTGTTCATTTCCTTGGCGGAAGTCTGTCAATTGAGTTAACTCGCCACTAGAAAGATGAAGACGGAACAGATTGCCATTCATTTGATAAAAGACTTTAGTGCCATCAGTACTGAACGATGCATTTGTAACTCTGTCCAGTGTGTTAATTAGGTTTTTGCGTACTCCAGTTTTTACGTCAAGGATGTGCAAATTTCCGCCTTCATTTATAAGCCTTTTACTATCATCTTTATTGCTGACAGTGAATCTTGGTGGAAGTGCATCCCTTTCTGCTTTACTTACTTTTTGAGGAGTAGTGTTGGTAAGAGTAATTTTATAAAGGGAATCTGAAGGGTTATTTTCAGGATTCCAATTGAAATAGACAGTCTTACTATCTTCAGACCAATTGATACCCGTTGGGCTGCTGCCAATCCAACTTGGGTCTCGCATTATTTTTTCGACGCTTAAAGTACCTAATTGCGATTGAGCGTATGTGCTCGGCAAATAGGTCATCCAAAGCATAATTAGAATTAGGGGTAATCTGAATTTTCTCATGTTGTTAATTATTGCAAATGGTTTATCAAACTTTAATCTTCTGGCAAAATAATAATTATTATAATGCAGTATTTTCTTTTGCTGATTTGAACCTTCAATATATCAAATTGAAACTATTGGTATATGAAAAAATACAGAGTTGGTTATTAAGGTAGATAAAAGAGCATTGAGACTATTAAAGGAGTGTTGTTGATCACTTTATTTGCTGTCGCTCTATAATTTTAGTTTGACATAAAAAAACTCGCCTCGAGGTTAGTCGAGGCGAGCTGGGTCAATAATAGAAAAATAGATTTGGGCTATTAAAAAAGTGAACTTGCGTTCAGGAATCGATTAAAAAATTAAAACTTCAAACCCTTATGAAAAAATTGTTGATATCATTCTATCAACAACTCTAAAGTAAATGCGTATTTTGGATAAAAACTGGAGAGATTAAGTTATTTATGGAAATTCTACTTCCATTAGATAGGTGCTTTTGAAGAAGTGAAAATTCAATTTATAGTTGTTTACATCGCAAATTTTGTTGATGATGGATAAACCTAATCCAGTGGATACACTCTTATTTACGCCAGATTTATATCGCTTGAAAAAATTTTCTTCAGAATTAGTAATTTCTTCTCCGCTATTTTTTATCAAAAACAGATTCTCTATTACACGAATTTCAATAAAGCCGTCTTCAATGTTATGGTAAACGGCATTTTTAATCAAATTAGTAATTAATATCTCAAGCATTAGCTTGTTGCCTTTCACTTGGATACTTGGGGTAATATCCTGATGAATTGTTAATCTTTTAGCGTCAATTTTATCTTCAAAGTAACCAAGTGTTTTCCTTGTTAGACTGGATATATTGATTTCGTGCTGTTCGACAAACTGGTTATTTTCAATTCTACTTAAAAGCAGAAGAGTCTTATTCATTTTAGATAGCTTGTTGGCAGCTTCATTTATTTCTAGTAGAATTTTGGCATTGTTTTCCGAGAGTTCCGGATTCTGAAATGCAAGCTCAATTTTATTCTTGATTACGGCTAATGGAGTTTGAATTTCATGAGAAGTATTTTCCACAAAATGTTTTTGGCTTTCAAATGCTTTTTTGCTTTTGATTGTCAGGTTTTCAACAGCCTTATTGAGCTCATTAAATTCCAAAATACCAGTTTGCTCATACTCAATTACGTCATGCTTTTGGAGATCAAAGGTTTTCAGCTTGCTTAAAGTTAATTCAAAAGGTCTCCAAATCTTGGTAAGCATCAATTTATTGAAAAAATATAAGAAGGCTAAAATACCAAAAAAGAATATGACGACACCTATTACCAAGTTCCTCAAAAGAATATTGTCATCTACTTTTTGATCATAAATACTAAGTTGATAATGAATATTGGTATCGGGGTTTCTGTATCTAGTGGTAAGCTTTCGGTATTTGATTGGCGAAGCGCTTATCCCTGTCGAAAATAAAGTGTCCTTGTATTGATCTACCATCGTAGAATATTTTACCACATCGACATGCTGCAGTTCTACATTTCTGTCCATTTGCGAAATCTGCCCAATCTGATCTCGATTTTGCTCCAAAAACTCTATCAAAGTATTTTTTCGAGATTCTAACTGTGCATCTTGATTTGCAGTAATACTACTACTAAGGAAAGCATATAATAATATTGCCCAAACTGCAAGTACGGAGAATAAGATAAGAAGAAAGTTTCGAAGAGTAACTTCTAGTAGTTTCATGGTAGAGGTAAAGCTACTACTATTTGTTTAATTAATCAGTTTCAAATTTATATCCCATTCCATAAACTGATTTAATGTAATCTTGAGAACCATTTTCAATCATTTTCTTTTTCAAATTCTTGATATGACTATATAAAAAGTCATACGAATCAGCTTGATCTATATGGTCGCCATACAAGTGTTCGGCTATTGAGTCTTTTGGAATAACTCTGTTTTTATTTGCAATCAGATATTGTAATAGTTCAAATTCAGTTTTGGTAAGCTTTATGGGCTTTTCATTAATCCGAAGAAGTTTTTCTGAATAATCTAAGATGAGATTATTTAATGTGAACTGATTCGCTCCAGAAAAGGATTTGCGTCTATAAACTGATTTAATTCTAGCATTGAGCTCCGATAGGTGAAAAGGCTTTGTTAGATAATCATCAGCCCCAAGCTCCAAACCTGCTATTTTATCTTCAACAGAATCCTTAGCCGATATGATAATTACACCTTCAAGCTTATTCAATTCTTTGAGCTTTTCCACTATTTTAAGCCCATTTCCACCAGGTAAGTTAATATCTACCAATATACAATCATATTCGTACACAGTCACTTTATCCATACCTTCGGCGTAGGTGGTTGCTTGTTCACATATGTAATCTTCTTTTTCTAAGTACTCTCTTATATTTTTGAGAATGTTTAGCTCGTCCTCTATTATCAAAATTTTCATCTTCTTATTTAATTAAAAGGTCAAACCCATTTACTTATGCTTAATTTTTGAAAATCTGCCTCTGTTTAAAAAAAATCCATTTATTCAATTGGATCCACAATTTCAATTTAAGGTAGTAAAAATCAACTAATTTTTAACTGTATATTGAATGCAAATCCGATTAAAACGCGCTAGTTATGAGTGAAATCTGTCTTTTTTCTGAAAAGGAGCTCAAATCTCAACTTAGAGTCCGACCAAACGAGTTGAAAACTGGTCAAGAGATATTGCTACCTTCTTCTAAAAATACCAAGTTTGATGATAAATTACAACAATTGAGAAAACAAGGTTGCCAAATGGTAATTTTAGGCATTCCAGAATCCATTGGCGTAAAGGCAAACTTGGGAAATTCCGGTGCGGAAAATGGATGGAAGGCCTTTTTAGATTCATTTTTAAATACACAAACTTTTAAAGGGGCATCATCTATAGCCATCTTGGGTAGATGTGATGTAGATGATTTGCAATCTCAGGCGGCTGAACGAAACCCTGCGCATAAGCTTGAATTGAAAAAGCTTAGAAACCTATGTAATAAGCTGGATGCTAGAGTTGAAAAACTATTAAGTAAAATTATTGCTGCCGAGCTAATTCCAATTGTAATAGGCGGGGGGCATAATAATGCCTTTCCAATTATCGCAGCACATTCCAAATTCCTAAATAGTCCAATTGATGTATTGAATATAGATCCACATGCAGATTTTCGGCTATTGGAGGGGCGCCACAGTGGCAATCCATTTAGCTATGCGCATGATGCTGGCTATTTGGATAAATACTTTGTTTATGGATTAGACACAGCCTATAATTCCAGAGAAATGCTCAATAGACTTGAATCTGCAAAAGGAGAATGGATAGAGCGGAAAGAGACGGGCAATATTGAAAATAGCATCTTAAAAGCACTCAAATATTTCAAAAACTCTAAAAACGTAGGTCTTGAATTGGATATGGATGCAATTGCCGGAGTTTCGGTAAGTGCCTTAAATCCTTTAGGATTTGCTCCAATAGAAGTCTGTCAAATAGTTCACACTTTTACCGAAAAACTCAAACCTATCTATTTTCATTTGCCGGAGTCGGCACCCAAGCCAAATGAAAATAGTTGGATAATAAACGGGAAGGTTAGCTCCGCTCTGGTTAGAACGTTTATCGAAGCTTATGGCTTAGGGTAATCTCAATGCCAAAATTGGTAAATGCGTATGATAGCTTAAGGTAACACTCAAACTCTTGCCAAAGAATGATTCCCAAATTGATTTCTTATGAGGAACCACCACCAAAATCGAATTTTTCCTGTTTTTTGTAAATTCTGAAATACCTTCTTCAGGATCACTATTAATAACTAAATGATGCTTTATTCCAGTAAATTCTTCCTTCTTTTTCAAGTAGTCTTTATAGCCTGAAAAACGAACCTCTGTCTCAAAATTCTTAGCTTTTGCAATATGGAGCGTATGCAATTTAGCATCGAAATATTTTCTCCATTGGATTATCTGCCTGATTACAAGCAAATCATTCTCTTGGTAATCTGTGGCATAAATAAAACTATTGATCTTGGTAAACTTAGCTTTATCTGGTATAGCCAATACAGGGCAATCGCAGTGTTTCAGCAACTCCGCTGTATTACTCCCAATTAGCGTCTTTTTGATTCCTGACGCTCCTTGTGTACCCATCACCACAAGGTTTATGGCATGCTCCTTTACAAATTTTTCTACGACACTCACTAGCTCACCCACTTCCACATGAGACACTATATTTATACCTTCAGACTCTTTTTTGATACTAAGAGAATCCATTAATTCTTTCAGCCTTTTTTCTGAATCCTTCTTGTAAGAATTTAGAACCAAATCTAGTCTAGAAGCAAATTCGTATGGAGTTACAAATGTATTGAGGATAAATACTTTTGATTTAGCTTCTTTGGCAAGCTTGAGCGCAAAGTCTAATGCTTTCAAAGAAAGTTCTGAGAAATCAACAGGAACAAGAATATTTTTCATGGTATAATTTTTTAATAAATTGGAAGCTAAAGCAGATGTTCGAAATTTACTTATAAAAAAAGGAGCTACATAATTATCCTCCCGCAAAAGTATATTTCAATT
The DNA here is from genome assembly GCF_049340005.1 of Peijinzhouia sedimentorum. Classification (NCBI taxonomy): domain Bacteria; kingdom Pseudomonadati; phylum Bacteroidota; class Cytophagia; order Cytophagales; family Peijinzhouiaceae; genus Peijinzhouia; species Peijinzhouia sedimentorum. The sequence goes on along the minus strand of NZ_JBMPIY010000011.1, from coordinate 122,771 downwards.
TTGGATTTAAAGATAATAGATGGGCATCTGTGTTCTTTACTTATGTAGAAATTAACAATTTTTTAACATACAGAATTGTAGACACATTTTTTAAAAGGAAATAAAATGGCCAGAATCAAAGTAAATGGAGTAGAGCTTTATTATGAAATTCATGGAGAAGGTAAGGAAACAATCGTGTTTTCACATGGATTGTTATGGAGCGGGAGGATGTTTCAATCGCAAGTAGAATTGCTCAAGTCTACCTACATAGTAGTTGTGTACGATCATCGTGGGCAGGGTAGGAGCGGCGAGTCCCCTGGTACATTCACTATGGAAACCAATTATGAGGATGCATTGGCACTAATCAAAGTGCTGGATTTAGGTCCTTGCCATTTTGCAGGCTTGTCTATGGGTGGCTTTGTAGCCATGCGCTTAGCTGCTAGAAATCCCGAATTGATTAAGTCGCTGATTTTGATGGAAACCTCTGCCGATGAAGAACCAAATACCTTCAAATACTCATTGCTTAATACGATGGTAAAACTGATGGGAGTAAAAGCAGTCAGCAATAAAGTGATGCCGATTATGTTTGGTAGCAAGTTTTTGGAAGATCCTACTAGAGCTAAAGAAAAAGCTTATTGGCAAGAGCAGCTGGAGAGTAACAAAAAGTCTATCACAAAAGCGGTAAATGCCGTAATTTCGCGCAGGTCAATTTATCATGAGCTACCGGTAATTAAATGTCCGGTATTGATTATTGTGGGTGATTTGGATGTGGCTACCGTGCCCGAAAAATCCATAAGGATTCATAATCAGCTCACAAATTCGAGACTAAAAGTAATTGAAGGAGCCGGCCACAGTTCGTGTATTGAAGAGCCTGAAAAAATAAATCAAGCGATTTTGGAGTTTTTAGCAAACTCTTAGCGCTTTTAAAGATTATACTATCATCATTGAGAAGAATGATCACATGAGTAAGCAAAAGAAAATATTTATTGTGATTGCTATCATTTTCTTATTGATCGTCCTACTTGTAGGATACGATATATCAAGAAGAACTTCCTTTCCAGGATCGAAAGGATATTTGAAAGAATCCGTAGCACCAGACAAATCGAATGGCAATTAAAGACAATAAAATCGACGTAGACAAAATTGACTTGGAACGTGAAAGGGACAAGATGGCCGAATTTCCAGGCCTATTGCCTTATGCGCATACTTCCGGTGGAGCACTTATCAAACCTGAAGATAAGGGCAAATTGAAAGGACGAGCTGTGTCCGCGATGTATGAGCAAACCAATGTGCAGCTAAAGCAGATTTACAGTCAGATGGAGCTATTGGTGAAGCAAGCCCAAACTTTGAAGGAAAGGGTTCAAATAAGTGAGCGTATATACAAAGCTCAAATTGGTTTTGAGCCGCTTATAGGCAAGGTATATTTCCTTTATGAATCTAAAAATGGCTATGATGTTTTGTCCTTGGTAGGGCCTGAAGAATGGGGTCGCTCTACGCCATTTGCTCGCTTCCTTGCCGAAGTCAAAATGCTCAGCGACCACACTTGGGAAGTGATTTTTATGGTCGATGAGGAAGAGAATTAAAGCCTAATTCTCTTCTTCAATTTCATAAGTATCGGTTATAAATTTTTTACCTCCCGCTAAATAATCCATTCATTTCATAATCGATTCGCTCTACGATCGAAGCAAAATCTTCCACTCTATTGGCGAAGTCAAGATCATTGGTATTGATGATTAGCAATCGGCCTTCACTGTAATTTTTTATCCAATCTTCGTAGTGATTGTTAAGGTGGGTTAAGTATTCTATGGAAATAGATTGCTCATAATCCCTCCCGCGTTTTTGAATTTGCCCAACAAGCTTTGGAATGTCGGCTCTGAGGTAAATCAACAAATCAGGACTTTCTGCATATTTTATCATCGATTGAAACAGATCCAAGTAATTATGATAATCCCTATCGCTGATTAATTTACTCTGGTGCAGATTTCTAGCGAAAATATACGCATCTTCATATATCGTCCGATCTTGGATGATGGGCGTATCACTTTTTCTGATTTTCTGAATTTGGGCAAATCTACTATTGAGAAAAAACACTTGCAGGTGAAAGGACCATCTTTTCATGTCCTCATAAAAATCCTTCAGGTACGGATTATTATCTACCGACTCTAGCTCGGCTTTCCAGTTGTAATGAGATGCAAGTTTGAGTGCGAGGGTTGTTTTGCCACAACCAATATTTCCAGCAAGAGCGATGTGCTTCATAGTATCTATAAATAGGCGTTAAAGCTATAAAATGTTTTGCAGCGAGGGAATAAAAAAAAGGGCGGAATGAATTTCCGTCCCTCTTTTCCTTACAAAAACCCTGTATGAAGATTTACCCTGCGCAAATGTAGAAAGAGGCTTTTACTTGCAGGTATCGCAAAAGTTACCTTTATATTATCAAATTTATTCAAGCCATTATTCCTATAAAACTGAATAAGAAAGTGGGAGGCTGTGTGAAATTATTTTAGCAAATTGCGATCCTTATGCCTTTAATCGAACATTCCGCGTACAAAAGCCCCTATCTATGGCCCAATGGCCACATCGAAACTTTAATCCCCGGTATCTTCCGAAAAACCAAAGGAGTGATGTACGAGCGAGAAAGGATTTTCACGCCGGATCAAGATTTTTTGGATTTAGATTGGAGTAAAGTTGGTGCACGAAAACTGATTATTGTTTCTCATGGTCTCGAAGGAAATAGTGAAAGAGCCTATGTACAGGCATTTGTAAAATTCTTTAATGCAGAAGGCTGGGATGCTTTGGCCTGGAATTGCCGCAGCTGTAGTGGCGAAATGAATCTTACCTCCAAGCTTTATCACCATGGCGCATCTTACGATTTGGACGAAGTAATTAAACATGCCATTGCCACCAATGCGTATGATGAAATTCTGCTGGTAGGAGTAAGCATGGGTGGCAGTCTGAGTTTACGCTGGCTGGGCGAGCAGGGCGAAAATGCACACCCAAGTGTAATTGGCGCCACCGTATTTTCTGTGCCATGCAGCTTACCCGATAGTGTACGAGCTATCGAAATGAGGAGCAACCGAATATATGAATCTCGCTTTATCAAAAAACTAAAAAAGAAAGTGTTGCAAAAGGCCATCAAGTATCCGGAATTAGTGGATGTACCCTTGGCGATAAAGGCGAAGAATTTTAGGCAATTAGATAAATCCTACAGCATCAATGTGTATGGATTTGATAATGTGGATGATTTCTATGAAGACATTAGCGCTTATTCATTTATCGCCAAAATAAGACGGCCTACTTTGATTGTCAATGCAGTGAACGATCCCATGCTTATCGGTGATTGCTTTCCTATAGATATTGCCAAAGCCTCAGCCCACGTGTATTTGGAAATGCCACAGGAAGGCGGCCATGTAGGATTCAAACAAAAGAATAGCCCATATTCTTGGGCTGAAGTAAGGGCTTGGGAGTTTTATCAGGAGGTTTTGGGGGAGGGGTGAGTTTTTCACTGTGATTGCTGGAAAGTATTAGCCTATATATTTGTAATTGCTTCAAAGAAGGTGAATTGACAAAGGAGGCAACTATCAAGGAATACTTGACAGTTTGATAGTTATCCTTCATTACATCAGCTAGTAGTATATGTTGTGATTTGAATAAAAAGGAAATTATTTGAGAGTTTTCTTTGCCAACAACAAAGCACTTTGAAAGCCACCACAAAGTCATATCTGAAACCATTATCAATTTTTAACACCTCTAACCCAACATGCAAAAGCCATTGAATAAAGATTTAGCTAATCGATTAAGGGAAGTTTTATTGAATGGAAAATGGATTGCTAATACAAATCTGCAGGAACAACTCACAAGTATTGATTGGAAGCAAGCAACTTATCGAATTGGGCATTTGAATACCATTGCACAATTGACCTTTCATATTAGCTATTATTTAAGAGGATTAGTCAATGTATTTGAAGGTGGAGAGCTTCAGATTAAAGACCAATACAGTTTTGATATGCCTGAAATTACCTCAGCAGCTGATTGGAATCACTTGGTGCAGGAGTTTCTAAGCACTGCTAAGAAATTTATCAGTGAAGTTGAAAAAATGGATGATGACTTACTAAGACAAACTTTTATGAAAGAAGAGTATGGAAGTTATTCACGAAATATCGAAGCCCAAATTGAGCATTGCTATTATCATTTAGGGCAAATTTCATTGATTAAAAAGATGCTAGTAAATGGGCAATCTTAATGATTTCGCACCTTTGGTGCTTAGGTTTTAGGGCTTCACTTTTTCATAGCCCTGTTGGGCTATGTTAATGCTTGCCGCACCGTTGGTGCTAAATCCTGTTGCCCTGAGAAATGCCTATCAAAATGAGTAACTATAAGCGCCACCGATCCTGAATCATTAGTCTTGAGTATCGCTCAAGGAAACGGGAATAATATAACTAAGCACCATTGGTTCTAAATCCTATTATTCTTAGCAAAACCTTATCTTATCAAAAATGAATAAACCACAAGCGCCAACGGCGCAGAATCATTAGCCTTGAGCATCGCTCAAGGAAACGGGAATAATATAATTAAGCACCAACGGTGCGAAATAAAATATTCTATAGTTGATTTAGAATTTAAAGAAAAGCCAAAACCCTATTCCAATACATAAAGAAAGACTGAAATCAGCCCGAGTTTTTTCTGTTAGAACCATTTTATGTAGTTTCTTGAGAATGATCTACTTGTAGGATATTTTCTTAGAAAATCCTATGTTTAAAAGCAAAACAAAGAAAAAATTAAATATGTACTCAATTACATAGTATGAACGTAATGCGGGCTAAAGTGCTAAATTTAAGCGAATTGAATATTAGTAAACATAAGCTGAAAGCGAAGTGATACTAACCTCTTTGTGCGTGTTTCTTTACTGTTCGAACTATATTAAACAACTGCTAAGTATGACGGAAAATCACAACTCAAAAGATTAATTTAAACAAATATTGAAATTATGAAAAAGTTACAATTCAAAGTAAGCATCAATGCCCCTGTGACCAAGATTTATGATTTTATGCTTGGCATCAACAGTAAATCAACTTATGAGCAATGGACTTCATTGTTTAACCCGACATCGACTTATGAAGGAAGTTGGAATAAGGGAAATAAAATTCTATTTATTGGAGTAGATGAGAAAGGTGAAAAGGGAGGTATGGTTTCCAAGATAGCTGAAAACATTCCCAACCGATTTGTTTCGATTCAACATTATGGTCTTCTTAAAGCTGACAAGGAAATTACTGAAGGGCCAGAAGTGGAAAAATGGGCAAACGGATTTGAAAACTATACCTTCGAAGAAAACAATGGAACTACAATCGTTACTGTTGACTTAGACACCACTGAAGATTTTTTGGATTACATGAACCAGATCTACCCAAAAGCTCTCGATAAGTTGAAAGAACTTTGCGAAAAATAACAATTTCAAGAATGTGTTAAAAATATAGAGAAATAAACACAGTCTATAGGATCTATATGAAATTGGCTTTTTGAGTGATTGAATAAAGTTTACTGCTTCTATCAAAGTTTCTGTTTGGTTTACAGTGAAGTGTTTCGAAATCCCCACCTTCGGGTAGCTGTAAACTGCGGAGAAATTTATCGATCAAGTTGAAAAAATGGATGATGACTTACTAAAACAAACTTTTGTGAAAGAAGAGTATGGTAGCTATTTACGAAATATCGAAGCTCAAATTGAGCATAGTTATTATCATTTAGGGCAAATTTCATTGATTAAAAAAATGCTAGTAAATGGGCAATCTTAATGATTTTGCACCCTTGGTGCTTGGGTTTTGGGTTTCACTTTTTCATAGCCCTGTTGGGCTATGTTAATGATTGTCGCACCTTTGGTGCTAAATCCTATTGCTCTTAGCAATACCTTATCAAAATAGGTAACCACAAGCGCCAACGGCGCCTAATCATTAGCCTTGAGCATCCGCTCAAGGAAACGGGAATAATATAATTAAGCACCAACGGTGCAAAATAAAATATTCTATAGTTGATTTAGAGTTTAAAGAAAAAACCAAAGTCCTATTCCAATATATAAAGAAAGACTGAAATCAGCCCGAGTTTTTCTATTAGAACCATTTTAATTAGTTTATTTAGAATAGCCAAGATGTAGGATATTTTCTTAGAAAATCCTATGTTTAGAAGCAAAAAAAAGAAAAAAAAGGTAACAATACACTCTTCAGCAAATGGGATATAGACGAAACTGTTTCGCATATAAACACTTTGTGAGCAATAATTTCAAAAGCCCTGCAAAATGATAGAATTTATTAAAGCATTATTTAGGAAAACTTCAAATGAGAAAATGATTTCAGTTGCAGAAAAGACTCAAAAGAATAAATCAAGACGTGAAATTCTTACTGAAAAGTTTTTTAGAAATTTAGACTTAATTGAAGATTTTAAATTGACTTATGAAGGTTATTGTGACATAAGCGAAACATGGAATTCTCCAGCATTTGCTGATTCAAATGTGACAAACAGACAGTATTATGAAATGTTTAAACAAGTTTCTGATGAAGAATATTCAGATGCTCAATCTAATGCAATAAGAACAGTAGAAATTCACGAAAATGCAGTTGAGGATTATATTAAAGGTTTAGATGTTCAATATGATAATTTAAAATTACTTTGTGACGAAATAAAGCAAAAGAAGAAGCGCTTTTAGATAATTTAAAAAACCTTTAAAAGGTAAATATAATTACTGCTCTCAACAATCTAGGATTCATGTGGTCGGTACAATCCAACAGAACGCTTGAGCAAATCGGAGCCTGGTGTAAGCTTCGGTAGTAAGTGTATTTGGAAATGTCTCAGCAGGATTGGTATGTTGGATTCCAAGCAAAAAATAGCCCTTAATCCTCCATTAGAGAAATAAGGGCTGTGAAATTTTACAATGAGATTTTGAGATTAATTAACCTTCTTTTGGAACAAACTTCAAAGCAGCTGAATTAAGGCAATACCTCAATCCGGTAGGTTTTGGGCCATCTTCGAATACGTGACCAAGATGCCCTTCACATTTCTTACAAACAACTTCGGTTCTTACCATTCCAAGTGATTGATCGAGGTGATCTTCTAGTTTGCTTCGGTCAATGGGTTGGTAAAAACTTGGCCATCCGGTACCGGATTCAAACTTTGTTTCCGAGCTAAAAAGTGGTTCTCCACATCCTCCACAAAGATAAGTGCCTTCTTCTTTGTTGTCCCAAAGTGGACCGGTAAAAGCTCTTTCAGTGCCTTTTTCACGCAACACATGAAAGGCTATGGGATCCAATTCTTTTTTCCATTCTGCCTCTGTTTTTAATACTTTATCTTTCATATCTGTTGATTTAGCGGTTGTTGATTTTTCTTGCTTGCTCTGTCCACACGCATTCAAGCTTAAGGTAAGGGCAGATAGCAAGAGAATACTTAAAATTGATTTCATAATTGTGTTAAGGGTATAAGTGTTGTTACCAATACATTTACGTTGCAGAAAGCCAATTAGGTTTGGCTACACAATTAATAAACAATTAAGTGGGAAATTGTTTTTGTATGGGGGTAATAGATTTCGTTAGAGATCTTTTTACCTCCCGCCATATTCCAACTTGAGCTTTTCTAGGTTTTCCTGCTTTTTCCATTCACGATTCTCAATACAAAATTTAGTATGGTATTTATGAGATTCTAGAAAGGATATTTGAATCTTACCCCATTCTTCCTCGCTAAGCGATGGATTGAAACACTTCAATTCACTGTATAGTTTTTTGCCTCCGTGTTCAAATAAGTCAGTGCCTAGATATTCTAAATCTGCATCTGCAATAATTTGATCAAGATGGTTTTTAGGATTTTGTGGGATTTTGGTTGCAGAAATCATCCCACAGACAAGCTCTATACTTTCCTTAGAATAATTGAAGTCCTTTAGCTCTTGAATGGCGGTTTGGCAACCTAGCTCTTCATGATTTATTCTACCAATTAGGTAGCCAATATCATGATATAAGGCTGCGGTTTTTACCAATACCATTTGCTCAGGGCTGATATTTTCGGCTTCGGCGATTAGTATTGCTTTTTCTAATACATAGCGAGTATGTTCAGCATCATGATAAGTGTAGCATACCGGAAGCTTTTTATCGAGCCTCTCCATTACATCTTTATATATCTTGTCAAAATGCACCATTTTACAATTCTCCATCTTTTTTCTTTACTAAACCACCTTTTACTTCTTTGATGCTTTGCACATAGAAAAATGCTTTCGGATCAATTTCGTTTACAGATTCTTTTATACGGTGAATTTCGAGCCGAGTCACCACAGTCATAATAATATCTACATCGGCTTTGATATGATATTTCCCGGGTAAATATCCTCTTTCACCTTTATATACAGAAATAGCCTTTCCAAATTCATTTACGATCAACGACTTAACTTCCTGATCTTTCGCTGAAATAATAGTGAGTGCTGTATATTCCTCAAAGCCATCGACTACATAGTCTGAGGTTTTCATCGCAGTAAAATATACAAGGATAGAATACATGGCTGTTTCCAAACCAAATTTGAAGGCGGCTCCCATAATGATAAGAGAGTTCAGAAACATAATTATTTCTCCTGACGAAAAGGCTGATTTCTTTTGTGTGTAATAAGCAATTACTTCGAGTCCATCGATTACTCCACCTCCACGAATGACAAAGCCAATGCCTAAACCAATGAAAAAGCCACCAAATACAGCAATGAGTACATTGTCGCTGGTAAATGGTGGAATTTGAATAAAGTACATGCCGGCTGCCAACAATAATATGGCTATTAAGGCTTGAATACCGAAGGCTCTTCCGATTTTTTTGTACCCGATAAACACAAAGGGGAGATTAATTACTATCAATAATATGCTTATGTGTATATCTGCAAAGCCTGTGACTAGAATGGAAATTCCAGTCACGCCGCCATCAAGAAAATTATTAGGAATCATAAAACCTTGCAGACCAATAATTGCCAGAAACACACCAAGTAGCGTATACATAATGGATCTCAGTGCAAAAATTGATTTCCATTTGACACTTTTTTCAATCTTCATTCAATATCCAGTTATAACTAATTAATTGACAACCTCATAGATTACAAGAGGTGCTTTTTTATTTTTGACAGCGATTTCACCAATCCTAGTACAGGAAAATGAATCTTTTACGATTTCATAGTTTTCTGCTGTAATAAGTATTTGACCAACACTTGCGGCCGCTTGTAATCGGGCAGCAACATTCACCACATCTCCAATCACCGTGTAATCCAATCGTTTCAATGTGGAAGAGCCAATATTTCCGGATACCATTTCACCACTATTGATTCCTATCGAAACTTTGGGTTTATAGTCAAGTCCTTCACCAGACTCACTGGAAATTAAATCGACAGCATTCCTTATTTTCACACAGGCTTCAATTGCTCTATCAAGATGAAAATCTCCTTTAAATACGGCCATAATTGCATCACCCAAAAACTTATCAACTATGCCATTTTGCTCAATTATCTCCTTCACCATTACATCGAAATAATCATTGAGCAATTCAACGACTTTGTCCGGAGATTGCGTTTCGCTGATAGAAGTAAATCCGCAAATATCTATAAATGCAACAGTTCCATTAACAATTTCATTTTCGAATAGGGAGTTGGTAAATTCTCTTCCTCCCATGAAATTCAATACTGTTTCATCTACATACATCTTAAGGATGTCATTTTCTTTGATGGCCTTCATGGTTCCTTTCAAATGATCAATATGCACCATTGTTCTTTCAATGGTTATTTCCAAATCTTTGAAATCTACGGGTTTTGTAATAAAGTCGAATGCACCACGGTTCATCGCAACCCGGATATTTTCCATGTCTCCATAGGCAGAGATAATGACAGATTTTAAAAGGGAGCTTTTTTCGTTTACATGCGATAGTAAAGTGAGCCCATCCATTTCAGGCATATTTATATCGCTTAGTATTAAGTCTATATCCGGATTTTCAGCTAATTTTTCTAAAGCCTCTCTTCCATTTGCAGCGAAAACAAAGTCGTATAAATTTTCTCTTATTTTTTTCCGAAACCGCTGTTTAATTAAAATTTCTAAATCTGGCTCATCATCCACCACCATTATCTTTGCCATAGTTTCAAAAATTATTTTTGTATAAGGTCTAATATTTCCTTTTTAAGGGATTCAAAATCAATTGGTTTTGTGAAAAATCCTTTTGCTCCTGAGTTCATTGCTCTATTAAAATTGTCACTATCACCATATGCTGAAATCATACTGACTACAATTTGAGGATATTTATCCTTTACATTTTCAAGTAATTCTAAACCTGTCATTCCAGGCATATTTATGTCCGAAAATATATACATGATTTCAGGTGGATTAGTGCTGCCAAGAATTTCCAATGCATCATCACCAGAAAAGGCAAATACGAGCTCCAAATCATACATCTTCAATTCCTTTCTAAACTTTTGACGAAAGAGCATTTCCACATCTTTTTCGTCATCTACAATTAGTATTTTCATACATAGCTTGTTTTGTTGTTTGAAGGAATCCGAACTTCAAATCTGGTGAATTTATCAACTTCAGTTAAGATATTTAGCGTTCCGCCATGTGCCTTTACAATATCATTCGTAAGACTCAAACCAAGTCCAGTGCCATCCGTTCCTTTTTTGGTGGTAAAGAAAGGTAAAAGTATTTTGTTTTTAATATCATCAGGAATACCGGGCCCATTATCTTCAAATGCTACAAAGAGCCCATTTTCATCGAGGCGGGAGGTAATTATTAATGTTGGCAGATAGTCTTTGTCATTTAGCTTAATTATTTTTTCATGCATTGCATCAAATGCATTTTTACAGAAATTAAGCACCAACCTACTAAAATCCTCTGAATTAATTGATATTTTGTCAATACTCTCATCTAAGTCTAAATCGATCTTTACATTGATGGGTGATTTGCTAGCGCGCATCCCATGAAATGCTAAGTTCACATATTCTTTGATTAGGGGATTTAGGCTAGTTGGCTCCACAGTGCCACTTCCACCACGGCTATGCAAAAGCATGGATTTTACCACTCCATCAGCTCTTGTTCCGTGCTGATTAATCTTTTCCAAATTTGCTTTCACATCATTGAGCAAATCAATGATTTCTTCCTTTGCATCAGAATCATCTATCGATTCTAACTCCACAAATGCTTCATCTAAAAGCTCAATACTCAAGTCTGAGAAGTTATTAACAAAGTTTAGCGGGTTCTTTATTTCATGAGCAATTCCAGCTGTAAGTTGTCCAAGTGAAGCAAGTTTTTCTTGTTGAATAAGCTGCTCTTGCGCTGCTTTCAATTCCTCTAAAGATTGGTTGAGTTCTTTTGTCTTTTCAGCAACCAATCGCTCAAGTTCTGCTTGTTTCTTTTTCCATTCTTGTAAGTGCCAAGTGTCGTTTTCCGAATCAGTTGCCACCGAAGCATGCCAGTGAATCACTTTCCAATTAGTATCAAAATATTCTAAAACTGTACTTACTCTTACCTTGAGCTCATTATCACCGTCATGCGATTTCAAAATAATATTAACCTCACCTACAATTACAGCTATATTTTCTGTTTCATTGTACCTGCGGTAAACTTCTTTTACTTCATGATCTAATTGCAAATCAGTGCTTTGATCAATTTGCCTTTGAATAATTGATTGCAGTGCCTTCACCCCAAACATTTTTTCATCGATTGTGGTACCGTAGCCCATTACATCCTCCACCACAAGTTCACCAATTCGCTCTTGCGGGAATTCCAATAGCATAGAACTCAGAAAATTCTTATGAGTCTTATCTAACAATTCTTTCTTTTTCGAATTCATAGGCTTTGAAAATCGGTTAAAAAGCTAGTGATATAACTTGATCAAGTTCTTACAAGCGATTAAGATATTGAAAGTGGATTTGAAATCAAATATTATGGGGTTAATTAGTTGATATGTGGTATTATGACGCTTGTTGAAAAATTGACTTGGTTTTGATCATTTTCTTCGGCCTAATTGCTTTTTTGACAAAACAATTAATGAAACAATTTATCGGCTTGCTCTCATATCAATGGCAATGAGAAGATGAAGCTACTTCCAACGCCTAATTCACTTTCAATAATCAATTCCCCTTGATGCTTTCCAATAAACTCCTTGCAAATCATTAATCCCAAACCTGTTCCCAATTCCATCTCGGTACCTTCCGTAGTTAGGGAAGATTTTATTTGTAGCAAATCATTAATCTGTTTTTTTGTCATCCCAACGCCTGAATCTCGAACCTCAATCTGCAGCATTTGACGATCACCAACTTTAATTATTTTTGAGTTTAAGAAAATTTGGCCACTACGAGGAGTGAATTTGATAGCATTTGATAGTAAATTTCTGAAAATAGCATTAATCATTTCTTTGTCTCCATTCACAAAGTCCTTTTCAGAAAATGCATTTGTGATTTTGATTTCTTTATTTACAATGGTAGCTTCCTGTAATTGAAGGTTTTCTTGAAGCAAATCAGCAATGTTGATTGTGATAGGATTGAATACCAGTCGATTGGTTTGGCTTTGCGACCAAAGTACAAGATTATCCAATAGCCGCTCTGTTCGTGCTGAACTTTGGTAAATTAACTCTAAGAATCCATCATGAAACAATAATTCTTCTTTATTGCTGCTTTCCTTCACCAAATTCAATGCGCCAATTATTCCAGCCAATGGTGACTTGATATCATGTGTTACAATTGAGAAGAACTTGTCCTTGGTTTCGTTTGCTTCTTCTAGTTGTTTGGCATTTTCTACCAGTATATCATAATTCTTTTCGAGTTCGGCTTTTTGTAAAGCGATGGTTCTTTGCTGTTGCAGTCTCTCCATATTTCCAAACCACATCACCATCGAAATACCAATTCCAATACATATTGAAGTGATACCATTCACAATGTTTGAAAGTCTAATATCCGGATTGGGCTGGGTTTGAACTAAAATCAGATAAAACACCAAAAATCCAAAAAGAAAACCGATAATGGAGTAACGTGGTTTTACTAGAAAAACAATAGATGCAACTGTACAAGCTACTAGAAAAGGAGTAATCGATGGTGTAATAGCTTGATCTATTCCGACAACCACAGATCCCAAACAAAGTAAAATAATAAAACTTGACCAGATCAATATTCTTGAAGCGTTGGATCTGTCTTTCGTAGCGGATTCTCGGTGAAATTTTTTTGATAGTATTGCTACAACTGATAGAAAAATAAAGGTGAAAATGTTATTAAGAACGATTCCTAATTGCCAATAATACTTCTCATCAGTTGCTTCTGATAAATCATAGCCAAAAACAATAATATGAATTATAGCAAGAGGCAAACCTAAAATCGAAAGGAGGTAAATACGCTTTAAATTAAGCGTATTTACCTCCTTTTCAAGGAATACTAACTCCTTTGGGTCTACCCAAAGCCTATCGAAAAAATTATTTAACATCAAGAGTTCTTGTCAAGATTGAAACAAGCATTCAATGTTAAGCGATTTTAGTCAGTATTAAAAGATCAAAGTATATTTAAGATCAAATAAGCTTTGTTTAGTTATTAATCATCCTGCCAAAAAAGGCAACTCCCATTATCATAAAAAAGATCGTATAAAGAACGATGCCTATAGCTACCCATAGTAATGCTGCTTTGGCAAAGTTTCGTTTGCTATGATTTGTACTATCCGAAAAAGCCCATACAAAATACATTATCACATTTACAATAGGGATAAATGTAATAAGCAGAGTGACAAACCAATCGCCTACAGTTAGAGGGCTGTTACGAAAATCTTGCATGTTGGTGTTTGGATTAAGGTTTTCCATGATTTTTGTTAGTTATTAGAATAATATGTGTTTTTAAATATAAAAAATATAATGGAAAATCAATTCCTTAAAGAAAAAAATGCTTTTTCGAATTATTGCAAACCTTGTTTAAAATGATTTTTAAAACCCTATATTGGAGATAACAATTAATCTAAAGGATGAACAGAGAAAAGAAGATATTCGAGAATGGCAAAGGCGAAAAACTTGTAGCCTATATCGAATTACCAATTGGTAGTAGACCTCATAATTTCGCAATTTTTGCACATTGTTTTACGTGCAATAAAAATTTTCAAGCCGTTCGGAATATAAGCTTAGCACTTACTCAGCAAGGTTTTGGCGTACTTAGTTTTGATTTCACAGGTCTTGGCGAAAGTGAAGGCGAGTTTGCAGACACCAATTTCACAACCAATGTAGATGACCTAATTGCTGCTGCCGATTTTTTGGAAGCTAATTATCAATCACCAACTTTAATTATTGGCCATTCTCTTGGTGGAGCAGCGGCTGTATTTGCAGCTAGCAAAATTAATTCGATTCAAGCTTTGGTTGCTATTGGCGCTCCGGCTGACCCAACTCACGTGCAGCATTTACTTAAAGACAAGAAGGAGGATATTGAGGCTAACGGGAAAGCGAAAGTGAATATAGGCGGGCGGGATTTTATGGTGAAAAAGCAATTCCTTGACGATTTGGAAGATCACAGTTTAGAGAAGGTTCTAAAGAAATTAAGAAAATCTATTCTGATAGCTCATTCGCCACAAGATAAAATTGTAGATATTAAAAACGCAGCCCAGCTTTATGAAGCTGCACACCACCCCAAAAGCTTTATCAGCTTGGATGGAGCAGATCATTTGTTGGGAAATAAAAAGGATAGCCTTTATTTAGGTAGTTTAATAGCTACTTGGTCAAGACGATACTTGGATTATGGAGCCGAAGAAGGTCCAGATTCTGATCATCAAGCTGCGGCAGTTTTAGGGGATAGTGCGGAGAAATTTCTCACGCAAGTAAAAGCAGGTACTCATTTTCTATTGGCCGATGAGCCTGAATCTGTTGGTGGCAATAATGCTGGTCCCACGCCTTATGATTTGTTAGCGGCTTCACTGGCAACTTGCAAAGCCATGACACTGCGAATGTATGCAGACCGTAAAAAATGGAATTTGAGCAATGTGGAAGTTCATGTAGATCACGGTAAACGCCATTGTGATGATTGTGCAAACGTGGAGGAAGCAGATAGCAAAATTGACAGTTTCGATTGTTTTATAAAACTGGAAGGTGAATTGGATGAAAGCCAAAAGAAACGACTGTTGGAAATTGCCGATAAGTGCCCTGTACATAAAACACTTCACTCAAAAGTAAGTGTGAAAACCAGCTTGATGGAAGATAAGTAAGTTGATATTTTATTTTAATCTTCTGAAAACCAATAATATACGTCGAAAGCGCTTTCAATTTGTCGCTCTTGCTGATTCCTGAGAAGTGGAAAGAAATTGTGATTTGTAAGAGCTTCTATACTATCAATATTTACTGCATAACTAGTCAATGGATTTGACCCGGCTTCGTTTCTCATCAAAAAGGCAATTCCTTGACCTCCTCCCGCATTATTTGGCTTATATATTACCTTATAAAACAACTCAGGTACACTAATATTGGTATTGCCCATTTTCGCCAAGCCCTCTTTCAAAACCGGACCTGTCACCACCCAAATGGTATCTTTTTCGATGGCAAAATCTCTAATCTGCTCTTCCAATTGTTTCCAAATACCTCTGTTGAACGAAGGCAACTGTGGGGATACATTTGTTAAGTAAAAGCTGTCATACATGCTTTGCGAGCTGAAAGACATATCAGCAGCAGGTGCCAAATGCCCTCTATCATATCCACTATTTCTGTATTCTGTGTCACGCGGACTTAAATCTCCTAACCGATTTTCCATTCTGAAATTGCTAGAGCGCTCAACACCATCGCCTAGTTGTGCCCGGCAAAGCATATAGCAAACCCAAGTAGCATTGCGAGTGCTAGTATCAAACTCCAAAATGAATCCTTTATAATCAAAAACGTATTCCTTAGCGATTGGTAAAGGGCTGTAATTTTGATAAGCCTCAGGAACAGATGATAAGTCGAAAGAAGTAGGAGGGATGGCGACGATACTGCTAGTGGAAGCACTCGAACTTGTAGTAGGGCTGCAATTGATAAATAGTACAATTGCCAAGACGACAATTGCGCAAAGCAGAAATAGAGAAAAGCGGTACCCTCGCATAGAACTTATTTTCTACTGCAAGTAAATTATAAAATATGAATTTCTAGTCTGGTATTTAGGATTTAGGACAATTGCATTCATATTTCTTCTAGCAAATACTAGCGAATTTTAGCTCCTCAAATTCCTGAGAATTTAATTTATAGGAACAATTATATAATAGGACTAAGTCTTCTGTCGGATCCGCATGTGTATGAGTGATAATGGCATGATCTACTGGTAACTAAGTATTGCTAAAAATCTTAGATTTTTCGCAATACAGACTAGTTTCGTGTAGCTCAAGCAAGATTTTGACTAGTGCATTTTAAATCGAATGCGGGAGGGTATCTGGTTTTGGGTAGCTCAATCGATCAACCAAATCAGTTTTATAGTAAGCATCTAACCCGTTGGAAGTTAAACTGCCGGCAGCTTGTAAATCGATAAAGCCATCTTTAGCAACGTATGCTTCCGGAACGTAAATTTGTTTGATAGCACCTATGATTAAAATAGTGCCATTTACTTTAATATCTTGGCGTTCTACAAATTCACATGCCCATTTGATTTTACTTGATTTTACGAATGGGCTCTGGAAATTATCAAGATACTCTTCCTCCAATCCTACACCTTCAAATTCAGAAGATTCCCAACGTGCAGCAGTATGATGTGCTTGCAAAAGGATGTCCACATGAACATGGTTTATAGTGAAGTGTTTGGTGTCAAGTATATTCTCAAGTGTGTCTCTTTGAACCGTATGTGGTCTGAATAAAATGCCTGTAAACGGTGGGTTTGCTCCAATATGTATAATCTGACTAAAAGGAGCAAGATTTGTTATTCCTCCCGCGCTCTTTGTTCCAATTAGTGCGAGACTTTTAAATCCACCTAAGGAGTTGAATAAGTTGCGACGAAACATGGACTCCATGTTTTCCCAACCATTATAATCTAATAACTTCATTGATTATTTGCTCATGGCTTCTTCTACCGAATTGCAATATTGGATGTCGAGTAGATGGATGATATTGTCTGGATAGTCAGTTAATATTTGATTCTTGGCAATCTGAACCATTTTTTTGAACCAAGCTTCAGCAGGGAGAATTTTGCGGTGCTTGTTTATGCCATAAGAATAAACTTCCTTTTTCCATTCTATAAAATACCACTCCATAGAGGGTTGGTGAAATGCTCTGAGTGATCTTTTATCGAAAATAAATTTATCGAATCCTCTTTGAGAAGCTAATTTTCCAATAGCAGCGAATATTTCTTTGAATTTTTCAATAGGAACGTAGGCTTCTTTTAGCACGCACATAATTACACCTTTTTCACGATCGAAGCCGACGTCGGCAAAGCGGGAGGTGAAATAAGTGCTTAGGCCGTACTGACCTAAATTCTGTTCGACGGTTTCTGATTGAGCGGGTGTTTCGTGAATATCCATTGCAGCTTGATTAATGGTAACTCCTTTTAGAATTTTTCTTGTCTTCGTCAACTTTAGAGTTTAATTGATTCAAGTCATTTTCTAAACGTACTGCGTAATCAATAGTTCTTCGGATCATATCCTGTTGTGAATCTATCTGCTCCTTCAAAAAAGATAGTTCCTCTGCTAAAGTAGATATTTTCTTCTCATACTCAGCCTTTAATCTTTCTTTCTCAAGCCGCTCTTTCCGAAGCTCTTCTTTGAATATCAAAAATGACTGTGGTGGAATCTTCATAATCTGCTCTGCACGCTCTTTCTTCTGTTCCGTCTTCAATAAATCAAATGTTAATTTAAAGAATAACTGAGATATCTTGTAAAAGTTTTTACCTAATTATGGATAAACCGCCATCGATGCCAATTACTTGTCCGGTAATCCAACTTGAGTTTGGTGACAATAAGAAATAAGCTGCATCTGACATATCTGCAGGAGTGCCTACTCTGCCAAGAGGATGTCTTTTGCTCGCAGCAGCTTGTTTATCTTCTGATGAAAGAAGAGCACCAGCTAAAGGCGTGTCGGTCAAGGATGGAGCAATTGCATTTACTCTAATACCGCTATTAGCTAGTTCTGCTGCGAGTGACCTGGTGATTCCTTCTATGGCTCCTTTTGCAGCTGCAATACTTGTGTGGAATCCCATTCCCGTTGCAACAGCAACTGTGCTAAAAAACACTACACTGGCCGATTCTGCTTTTTTTAGTTTCCGTAAAACACCCTGAGTTGCTAAAACTGCACCTACGGCGTTGATTTTAAAATCACCAAGTAGATCATCTTGAGTAATTCTATTAATCGGTTTGAGATTGATACTACCAGGGCAGTAAGCAAAACCATCAATTGTATCAGGAAGCTCATCGTATACATCCGAGTTTTCTAAAATATCAGCATGAAACGTAGTAGTTCCTTCAGGTCCATTAGATTCTCTATTGATTACAAAAACATTAGCACCTGATTTTTGAAGCTTTTCAGCTAATGAAAAACCAATACCACTTCCTCCACCTACAACTAGATAGTTTTTACCTTTCAAATCCGTCAACATTTACTTTTCTAATTTGAGATAATCTAGAAATTCATTTCGCGTAGCTTCACTATTGAATTTGCCACTATAAAATGAAGTAACTGTACTGCTTGTCACGTCCTTGATACCGCGAGAGGATACACACATGTGATTTGCGTCAACAATAACGGCAATGTGATCTGTATCTAGAATTTCTTTCAATTCATTACCTATCTGCATCGTCAATCTTTCTTGCACTTGAGGCCTTTGTGCGAAGTATTGTACTACACGATTGATTTTAGATAGTCCGATTACTTTGCCGCTTGAAATGTAAGCCACGTGTACTTTGCCATAGATAGGCACAAAGTGGTGTTCACAATTACTAAAGAAGGTTATATCCTTCTCAACTAACATTTGATTGTACTTATATTTATTTTCAAAAAGTTTAGCATCCGGCTTATTTTTCGGATCCAAACCTCTGAATATTTCTTTTACATACATTTTGGCAACCCTAGCTGGAGTGCCTTTCAAACTATCATCTGTCAAGTCTAAACCCAACACGTTCATTATTTCCCTAAAATGCTTTTCTATTAGTTCGATTTTCAAGTCATCGTCCATTTCGAAAGCATCTTCTCTTAAAGGAGTTTCTGCAGATGTACCAACATGTTCGTCGCCAATTTCATCTATAGTAAAACCATTAACTTGCGGGATATTCAACGAAATTTCTTTCTGTTTCATAAAGTGTGATTTTTAAATCAAATTTTTTATCAATTTTTTCTCTCAAAATATTCCAAATAACCACTGCAATATTTTCGGCGGTTGGGTTAAGATGCTGGAATTCATCTGTATCAAGGTTTAAGTTTTTGTGATCAAATTTATTAAGGACATTCTTCTTAATAATGTCGCTGAGAACTTTCATGTCATAGACATATCCCGTGCCCGAATCTGGCGTACCAATTACCTTCACAAACAGGTCATAATTGTGTCCGTGATAATTTTTATTATTACACTTACCAAAAATTTCCTGATTTTGTTCATCAGTCCATTCAGGATTGTGCAATCTATGAGCTGCATTGAAATGTTCTTTTCTTATTACTGCAATTTTCATTGGATTCTAAACATAAGTGTTTCTTGTTTTGTTTAACATAAGTTGAAAATAATTAAACAAAATAATTAAATGACTCATTCTTATGACCTTATTGTAATCGGCAGTGGAATGGGTTCGCTGACCGCTTCTGCACTGCTGGCAAAGTTAGGGACTAAAATAGGCATATTGGAACAAAATTATTTGCCGGGAGGTTGCACGAGTTCTTATTGGCGCAAAGGTTTTACTTTCGAGAGTGGTGCAACTACGATTGTGGGTTTAGATAAAAATATGCCATTGAATTATGTTTTGAAGCAAACGGGCATAAAACTCAATGCTCGCCATTTGTCATTGCCCATGCAAGTGCATCTCAAAAATGACAAAATCATCAATAGATACCAGTCTTTAGATCAATGGATTGTAGAAGCTGAAAGAGTTTTTGGTAAAAAGGGACAAGCTGAATTTTGGAGGAAATGCTACAAGATAAGTCAGTTTGTTTGGGATACGAGTATCAAGCAGCGCAATTTTCCTCCCGCTAATTTTTCAGACTTGATAGATGCTGTAAAAAATGCAAATCTTTCTCAAGTTTTAAATTCCCGCTATTCTTTAGTTCGTACCAGCGATTTTATCAAAAAACATGGATTACATGAAAATGAAGATTTCATGGAGTTTATAAATGAGCAATTACTAATTACCGCTCAAAACTATCAAGAAGAAGTGAATTTACTATTTGGTGCGACCGCGCTATGCTACACCAATTACGGTAACTACTACATCGATGGAGGATTGATCAATTTGGTGACACCATTTATCGACTATATAAAAGAGCGGGAGGGCGAATTGCATTTGCGCACTGAAGTACAACATATAGAAAAAGTAGACTCTGGCTATTTGATAAAAACAAACAAAGGCGAGTTTCGAAGCAAAATGATTTTGAGTGGAATTCCAATCAATAATTTATTGGAGATTTATCCCCCAATCATTTCTAAATACAAGAGCCAAATAATGGATTCGCCAAAATTGAATTCGGCTTTTCAAATGGGAATCGGTTTTAAATCAAACAAAGAGTTTGAAAGCATTCATCATCAAATTCATTTAGCCGAACCATTAGCAGGAGTGGGTGCAAAGAGCATATTTTTAAGCTTAAGTCATCCTGATGATTTGTCCAGATCTGACGAGGCTGGAATGAAAGTAGCCTCAATTAGTACTCATGCGCCTGACCCACAAAACAATATTGTAGATGGCAAAATAGCTGAAGAAGCAGTAATCAAAATTTTGGAAGAGAAGGGATTTTTGCGGAGAGAAAATGTAGTGTATCAACATAGCTCATCAGCTAAAAGCTGGGAAAAATGGACTGGTAGAGCTTTTGGCTTTGTCGGCGGCTATCCACAGTACTTTTCTATTAAGCCTTGGCAAATGATAGAAGCTCGGGTAGATGACCAAGGGATGTACCAATGTGGTGATACGAGCTATCCTGGACAAGGTATCCCTGGCACTACATTGAGCGGGATTATTGCCGTTGAAAAAATGATGAAGGACAAGCGAATTAAATAGAGCTGAAAAATTCTAGTTACTTGGAAATCCAATCGAATGTCCATTTTCGTAAATGATTGTACAAAATCGAACATTTTAATGAGCCAGTTTTTAAGAAAATCCATTCTATTTGATTAAATCTTGGCCTTTTTCACTTCTGGCATAATGCTTGGGAATATTGAAAATGTAAAACAGAAACCATGGACGCAATAAGCAATCGTAAGAGAGGTATTATTTCAGGTTTGATCCTTTTTATAGGTGTCGTAGTTGGTATTACTGTTTTAGCGTATGCATTTGGATTTACATCATGGGCTTCCAAAGCCAGCATTATTCAGCCTAACACATCTACTGGGTTAGTCGTTACAGATTATTCTAATTTCAATCCATTCACTTTGATTGAACGCCTGAAAGAAGAAAGAGGCAGGGAGATAGCTTAAATTTCAGATCCGAGAATAGATAATCACAATTTGAATATTTATCAAAAAAACTAGGAGCTTGACTTAGATCTAAATTCAATGTATCAATTTTTGAATACGGTGGAGCCAAAGATAATTCAAGCCTAGGTTGAATAAAGCACTAGGAAATTAATTTTCCCTGTTTTTTTAGAGTATTAGTGCGAAGTAGAATCCGGGCTATAAGATGAACTGGTTTTTAGCGTAATGTCCTTAATAATCTCATCCATTTCATGAGCTGATCGAATTATATTTTCATTAATCTCCTCCCGCTCATTTTCTGTAAAATCATTATCTTTAAGTAATTCGATAAGAGCCATTATTCTTGCAAGTGGTGCGCGAACCACATGTGATTGCACCCATGCAATTTCTTTTAATCTTTTGTTTTGATCTTCAATTTCCTCGATATATCGAACTCTCTCAGTAATATCTGTCGCCAGTATTAACTCAGCTTTTGCTCCTTTAAAATCAATATAATTAGATCTTATTTCGACTAAAATCAAATCACCATTTTTCTTTATATGTCTAAAATGGTCTTTGAATTTATAGTTTTTAGTGTTTTTACTTTCTTTAAGGGCAGCTTGAAGCTTCGGTAAATCTTCCTTAGGTCTAATTTCCGCAATGGTCATAGACAAAAAGTCTTCGACGCTATAGCCATAATGATCTATTGCGGCTGTGTTTACATCCAAAAAAGCCAAAGTTTCCAAGTCATACACCCACATTGGGATAGGACTTAAGTGAAATAATTCACTATATTTTTTCTCAGATTCTTGAATTGCATGAACAAACTTGAAGCGTTCTATATTGTAAACAATGCTCTTATAAAGAGCCGTCGGACTAATATTTTCTTTGATTAAGTAATCCGAGATACCGAGAGATAAGGATTTGATGGCGAAGTTGAGGTCTCCAAATCCTGTAAGTACTAGTATTGGTGTATTATTGGCTATTGCTAAGGTTTCAGTAATCAATTCTTCTCCACTTTTGTCTGGTAAAGACAAGTCGAGCAAGATCACATCATAATGAGTAGCTGTATCTGACAAACAAGCTTTAGCTTGCTTAAAGTCTTTTGCATGAGTAAGTTCTGGTTGGGCGATTTCTTCAATTAAGTAATCTTCCACCAAAATAAAATCACCAAGATTATCTTCAACTACAAGTATTTTGTATGGATATGGATCTTTTTTCATTTATTCTTAGGCAACATTACGATACTGAACCAAAAGTCTTCAATCATTGCAATTGCATTCAAAAAATCATCAACATCCACAGGCTTTGTAATGAAGCAATTAGCATGATTTCCATAAGATCTCTTCACATCTTCCTCAGAAGATGAGGTAGTAAGAATTATTACAGGGATCTGTTTAGTTAGTTCATTAGTCTTTAGTTCTATTAGAACTTCGTGCCCACTTTTGAGCGGGAGGTTGATGTCTAATAATATTAAATCTGGTGTTGATTCATTTGAATATTTGCCTCTTTTAAACATAAAGTCAACAGCATCTCTACCATTTTTCACTACGCTTACATTATTGGCAATTTTCTTTTCTTCTAAGGCTTCAGTGGTAAGCATGATGTCACCCTCATTATCCTCGACTAACAAAATGTGAATTGGTTTCATACCTTATTGCTTTTTTAGAGTGAAAAAAAATGTACTTCCAATACCGTACTCTGACTCAAGCCAAATCTTTCCGCCTAGCGTTTCAACTATTTTTTTTACTATAGCTAGTCCCATGCCGGTACCTTTGTATTCGTCTTTTGCATGCAATCGTTGAAAAATCACAAATATTTTATCGAAATATTCTTGCTCGATTCCAAGTCCATTGTCCTTAATAGCGAAAGTCCAATAAAAGTTATCTTCAATAACGGAAATTTCTATTACTGGAACAACTTCTTCTTTAGTGTACTTTAGGGCATTGTTAATCAAATTTTGAAACACTTGAAGTACACGGGCTTTATGAATTTGAATTACTGGTAATTGATCCACTTTGATTATCGCCGACTTTTCTTTTATAAGCTGATGCTGTAAGGAAAGTACCTCATTTAGGAGCACGTTTAAATCAACTATTTCAATCTCTCCATCCTTTCTCCCTACTCGCGAAAATTCAAGCAAATCCAAAATAATTTGCCTCATACGTTTTGCTCCATCTACGGCAAAGTAGATGTATTTTTCAGCCCTTTCGTCTAATTTATTGCCATAGTTTTTCTCCAATTGTGATAGGAAACTTGTGATCATCCTTAGCGGTTCTTGTAAATCGTGTGATGCTACAAAAGCAAACTGCTCAAGCTCGGCATTTGACAAGGCAAGTTCATTGGCTCTCAGATCCAGCTCGGCGTTGAGTTTTAGCAAAGATTCTTCCGATTCCTTTCTTTGTGTAATATCCATCATTGCCCCTACCATTCTGATAGCCTCATCCTTATCATCTCTAATTATAATTCCTCTATCTACCACAAAAGCATACTCTCCAGTTACTTTCGCATATCTATATTCCTGTGTCCATTTAGTAATGTTTTTGTCGGCTAAGGCTAGTTGGATGCTTTCTATTACTCTGTCAAAATCATCTGGATGAATACTAATACTGTAATCATCTAGTCGAAAGGCTTTATCTTTCACCTCATACCCAAATATTGTTTTAAAGCCATCACCTCTAAAGAGTTTTTCATTTTGGATATCCCAATCCCAGATAGCGTCGTTGGTGGCTTGAGTTACTCTGAGAAAACGTTCATTCGATTGTTTGATTTGTTCATTTGCAAGTTTACGAATGCTTACGTCCTTAAAATAAACGGATAATCCATTTTCAGATGGGTAAGCAGAAACTTCGAACCATTTGTGAGCGGTAGGGTAATATTCCTCAAATGATACCATTTCGCCAGTATGCACTGCTTTATGGTACTGAGTATAAAACTCCAGGTTGAGTGCATCGTGATAAACATCCCAAAGATTATTCCCGACAACCTCCTCCCGCTTTCTTCCTAATACTACCTCGGCTTGTTTATTCCAATAGGTTACGACCCAGTTTTTATCTAATGCGAAAAAGGCATCTCCAATACTTTCTAAGATGGTGTTTCTTTCTGTAAATAAATTTTTTAGCTCCTTTTCAGCTTCTATTCTTTCCGAAATATCTGTATGAATACCATAGATCGCGATAAGCTCTTTTTGCTCATTGAAAATAGGACCGCCACTTAAATAGAAGTTTAGGACATCTCCATTTTTACTTAAGAGCTCAACATCTCCTTTCCAATTTTGCTTTGAGAGTAAGTTGCGAAATACTCTTTGAGCAATTTTTTTATCGGCATATACTCCAATTGGACCACCCGCTTTTTCTAATGATTCTGATGTATGCCCTAGCATTCTAGCAAAACTTGGATTTAGATAGATGGCTTTTCCATTTTTATTAGCCATTGCAATTCCATCCTGCGAATTTTCAATGATGTTTTTAAACTTAATCAATTCAATTTCAGCTTCTTTCTTTTCAGTAATATTTTTAAAATATACTGATATACCTGTTGGGGAAGGGTATGCTGTAATTTCAAACCAACTATTAATCGGCTCGTAATAGTCCTCAAATTGTATCTTCACTTTTTCTGTAAGTGCTTTGAGGTAATTTTGATAAGACGGCAATGAGGTAGCATCGCCAAATACCTCCCATAGGTTCTTTCCGAGTATTTGTTCGCGGGGGGTAAACAGCATTTTCTCAGCAAGACGATTCCAATATGTAACTGTAAAGTCATGGTCTAGCGTGAAAAACCCATCTTGAATACTCTCCAGCGTAGTTTGAATCTGCTTGTTAATTGCAATTAATTCAATTTCTGCAGATTTTCTTTGATGGATATCTTGAAAGCTGCCAAAAATTCTTACGCATTTTCCATTCAAATATTCACCCGTACCAATGCATCTTATCCATCGCTCATTACCTTTTGCTGTGATTATGGATAATTCAAAGTCCCAATCAATCCCTTGATTTATGCATTTGTTTAAATGATAATAAACTGTCTCTCGATGTTCTTCTTTGTAAAAATTAATGGCTTCATTGAGATTAGGTGTTTCGGTATTCTCTACTTCATGAATTTCCCTTGTTATTTGAGACCAGTAAAGTTTGTTAGTTTGAAAATCCACTTCCCATCCGCCAATTCTTGCCATTTTGTTAGCATTATTAAGAAGATCTTGAAGGTTCTTTTGCTCCGTAATATCGCGTCCATAAGCGAAAGCAAGTCCTTCTTCACCCGATAGCTGAGACGATTTCCAAGATATCCACTTAAACTCACCAGCTTTTGTGATATATCTATTCACAAAATCATAAGCCTGTCGTTCTCCACCGATGGTTTCTGAATATTCAACTTCTGTGTTAGAAATATCGTCTGGATGTACGAATTTAGTAAAAGGTTGAGTGGTTAGTTCCTGCTCAGTATAGCCCAATAATTCGCAAAATGCAGGATTTACTTTGATAAATTTTCCATCTGAGTTTGCAATGCAAAGTATATCTGGAGAGTTTTGGAATATCAAATACAATTGTTCCTCAAGTCGCTTACGGTTAAATTCCGAGCCAATAGTAGTTTCCAGCTCTTTGAATAGTTCTTTGTAATATGAAAGATTATTTGGCAATTTATTAGTACCGAACACTATTACGCCAATCACCTTATTATTGTGTATTAAAGGAAGTCCTAATACTGATTTCAAACCAGCTTCAAGTGCAGCTTCTTTTCTAATAAATTCATCTTTTTGGTCAATATGATTCCATATTTCAATAGTATTATTTTGCCAAACTACACCAGGTAAACCTTCACCATAATTGAATTCATTAACATCAGCACTTATTTCATAAAATACTTTTGCTGAATCATCTCCAATATGCTTAGCCAAAAGGGTCACTCGTTTTTTATCAGTACTCACTATCCATACTTCAGCAAAGCTAAATTCGCCAAATTCAACCAAATGAGCCAAAACAATTTCTAAACTCTCCTTAAGCCCTTTTTCTAGATTAAATAAGCTGCCAATTTCATTTAATAGCTTTTTTTGCAATTCATCTTGCTTCTGCCTAGTTTGATCTCTTAAGGAGCCTATCATCCGTATCGGAATACCAGCTTCATCGCGAATCATGTGGCCAATTTCTTCTACATAAGCGTAAGAGTAATCAGCTCTTCTAAATTGAAACTTCTTGACCCATTTTGTTTGTTTCGGATCGGATACAAACGCTTCCCATAGCCCTTTATTTTTCTCGTTGTCTTCTGGATGAGTAAGCTCCTCCCAATCCTTCAGCTTGAATACTTTATTGTCTATATTATGACCAAATATCCTCTCAAAACTTTCTCCCCAGTAGAAAATATCATTCACTACATCCCAATCGTATATGGCGTCTAAAGTCGCTTTATTTACATATTCATAGCGTTCATTTATCTTTTCTATGGTTTTGATATTTTCTTCACTTTCAGTCATATCTATGCATACAGCGATAATGCATTTTCTATTGTCAAACTCAACCACATGACCTGAAACACCTACTCTAATAGTCTCTCCATTCTTTTTGCGATGTGTGAATAACCCAAAGTGAATTGTTTCATTATTTTCTGCAATTTCCACGTGGGAGCGTTGAATAGATAGTAACTCTTCTGCTGAGTAAAAATCCTTCAAAGTCATTTTTAGAAATTCATCTCTGCTATACCCATAGTGCTTTTGGGCAGTTTCATTAATATCTATTATTTGAATGCTTTCTATTTCATATATCCACAAGGGAAGTGGAGTTGCATTAAATAATGCCCTGTACTTTTCTTCAGACTGTTTTAAGCTTTGTTCAACCCTTTTCTGTGGACTCAAATCTATGTCTATGCAGAATAATTCAGGTTTTCTACCGGGTAATTTCAGTATGGTGTGATTGGAATAAACTGGAACTTTCGAACCGTCCTTTCTTTGCAGTTCAAGTTCTTCTGCCGGATGCTGCTGACCAGTTCTAATCATTTCAGCAACGTTTTTTTCGACTAAGGGTCGCATTTCTTGTGGAATAATCAACTCAGTTAACTTCTGCCCATAAGCTTCCTCCTTGGTGTACCCGTAAAGCCTTTCACTTGCTTTATTCCAGAAAATAACCTTCCCATTTTCTGAATAACCCTGTACTGACAAATTTGTAACCTTGTCAAATAACTGCTCAAATCTTTTTTCTGTAGCTTCAAGTGTTTCTTTGGCTATTTTTTCTTCTGTGATATCTATAACTATCGAATCCCAAACAATGCTTCCATCTTCCAATTTGGTTGGGTTGCCTGAGCCTCGTTGCCATCTTATATTCCCGTCAGGGTGGTTCACTCTCCAGTCACATGTCCATGGATGTAGTTCTTCTGCTGATTTTTGAATACTCTGATGCACCAGCCCAATATCATCTGGATGAAAAATCTCCCAAACTTTATGATTGCTTTCTATGCATTCTTGTGCATCAATTCCCCACAGAAGCTTAGCGCCTTGGCTCACATACATCATTTCATCGGTGCCGTTGGGATTGAGCTTATATCTGAATATTGCTCCTGGAAGGTTATTGTTAATAGACTGAAGAAAATCGGCAGGTATATCCATTTGGTTTAGATTCAATGAGTTGATTTTAATTAAACTCTGTATTCAATATAAATTAAGCATATTTTCAAAAATCATTTAGTAAAACCATTCTAATCATAATCTTAGCTGAATTGGGAGCTTCAGTTATTTAGAATTAGCATTATATAAAAATAGTGTTTTATGGAAGATTATTAACATTAATCACAAATCCATTTTTCGATTTTCTTAAATGTAATATAGTGAAATTGAACTAATAATATGTTTTAGGATCGATAAATCGCTTGGAGTTACTTTAGTTGGAAATAAGCGGGAGGGTAATGCTTTATAATGTGAAGTATTGACTTGGACAATCATTCCATTGGGCTAATCATTGGTAGTTTTTCCATTTCGCTTACTTCTAGCATTGGGTAGCCATAGTCTTCTACTACTTTGCCTATAAGCTTATAAAAGCCCAGTCCTCTAAATGGATATTTCTTTGTGGTATTTGGGAAATGAGTGCTATCAAATACATGTCCTTTTGCATCGGTAAAGCAGCCAAAATGCATCAAGTCTCCTTTTATAGTACGAGTATTTTTAGTGGTAACCAGATAACCGACAATCTGTATTTGCTTGCCTAGTTTCTGCATTAGATCCTCAGCAAAAGTATCGCCGAAATCTTTGGTCTTGAGTAAATCAAAAGGATTGCAAAGTGGGAAACCCAGTAGTTCCAATTCATCGAATGGGTCTTGGAGTGGATAGGGCTCCAGTTGAGGTAACTCAAAGCTTTTGGTTTTGGTACTTTTGAATAAGCCTTGCTCTGCTTGAGCTTTTCGACCTTTACCAAAATATAAATGCGCTTGCCACATGAGTTCTCTTTTGCCAATCCCTGTACTTCGGAATGCACCTAAGCGAATCAGAATACAAGTTTGTTCTAATTTGGATGGGATGCGAGCCAAAAAATCGTGCAAACCTGCATAAGGGCCATTTTCCTCCCGCTCTTTTGGTATCAGCTGACCAAGTTTTTCTTCCAAGCTTTTTACATGAATAAAACCCAAATACAGCTCTTTTTCATGTAATGAAGTGAGATATTCGCTGTGGTTTATGCAGGGAGCTTTTATTTCCGCACCTGCCATACGAGCTTCATGTACATAAAATTCGGTGCGATAAAACCCGCCAAAATTATTAATAACAGCAACTATGAATTCCAGCGGAAAGTAGGCTTTTAAGTACAAACTTTGGTAGCTCTCTGCCGCATAGCTTGCCGAGTGTGCTTTGGAAAATGAGTAGCCCGAGAAGCTTTCGATTTGCCGCCATACTTCATTGTAAATTTCTGCTGGATAGCCCAATTTTTGGCAGTTATCGAAATATGATTTCTCTACTCGCTTGAATTCCGCTCGAGACCGAAACTTGCCCGACATGCCTCGCCGTAGAATATCTGCTTCGGCTAAGTCGAGTCCTGCAAAGTAGTGAGCAACTTTGATTACATCTTCTTGGTACACCATAATGCCGTAGGTCTCTTTCATCAATTCCTGCATTTTAGGATGGATGTAGCTGTATGCGTTGGGATTCAAATGCCTGTGAATGTACTCACGCATCATACCTGAGCGTGCTACGCCAGGTCGAATAATGGAGCTTGCTGCCACCAAAGTGGTATAATCTGAACAGCGAAGCTTGGCGAGCAATTGACGCATTGCGGGCGACTCTACATAAAAGGCACCCATTGTCCTCCCGCTTTCTAATAGTTGTCGTACTTTATTGTCAGTCTTAAATTCGCTCGTACGGGTGATATCTATGTCGATCCCTTTATTTTTCTTCACCATTTCCACTGTATCGTGAATATGTCCCAAGCCTCGCTGGCTAAGTATGTCAAATTTATGGATCCCAATATCCTCTGCTCCATACATATCGAAATGGGTGATTGGGAAACCTTTGGGTGGGAGATCGGTGGCAGTATATTGATGTAGGGATTTTTCAGTGATTACTATACCTCCTGCATGAATACTCAAATGGCGCGGCATATCATGTAGTCGTTGTGCATATCGCCAGATAAGTTTGCTTATGTGATCCTGCGTGGCAAGTTGCTCAGGTCGTTCGACCAAAGCATCGATCTCGCGCTTGGGTAAGCCGAAAACCTTAGACAGCTCTCGCACTACTGACCGCTCTTGAAAAGTAGTGTGTGTCGCCAAAAGTGCTGCATGCTCTGCTCCATATTTATCCAAAATATAGCCTGTTACTACATCTCGATCTTGCCAAGAGAAGTCAATGTCAAAATCGGGAGGGGAGCTTCGATGTGGATTGAGGAATCTCTCAAAGTACAAATCTAGCTCGATAGGATCTACTTCGGTAATACCAATGCAATAAGCTACCATACTATTGGCGCCACTACCTCGGCCTACATGAGCGAAGTTTTTGTGATGGGCAAATGATACAATATCATGTGTGATGAGAAAATAAGCTTCGAAGTTACGCTCTGCAATTACATCGAGCTCGCGTAAGAGACGTTGCATTCCATAAGCATTATATTTTTGATATCGCCAGGTAAAACCTTCTAATGCTAATTTTATTAGTTTTTGATGATCATCTTTTTTGCTCTTTCCAAAAATAGTTTTGTTCTTATTGCTATCAAATTCGATAGAAAATTCGCAATCGTCCAGAATGATTTGCGTATTGGAAATGATTTCTGGATACTGCCAATAATGCTTTAATAGCTCGGAGATGGGAATCATACATTCATCAGGCATGGCTTGAGCGGGAGGCGGAAGCTTGCTCAGTAGTACATTCAGATCTATAGCTCTGAGGAGTCTATGTGTATTGAAGCTTAGCTTATCGGCAAAGTTTACAGGTTGCCATATCACGCATTTGTGCAAACAGGCAGGATCAATATGTGATTTTAGGTATTTTACATCACTAGGCTTTATGCCTATAATTTCCTGTTCATTAATGTTTTGATGCATCCTTTTGAAAGGATACATAAACCAAACATCCTCCAAAATAGGCGCGTGATGAGGGATGGGTTCGCCACAAATATTGTGTTGTGACAAGAAGTGACATAGTTGTTCGAAACCATTATTATTTCTAGCCAAACCAATGTACAAAAGTTGATTTTCTTGCCTGAATTCGATGCCAAGAGCGATTTGTAAGTCGTATTCCTCCCGCCTTTCATTGCATATTCGCAGTAGCTCAGGCCATGCCGATGTGTTGTGGATGTCGGTGAGGATGAGTTTTCTTACTCCATTTTTTTTTGCTTCTTCAAATAAGTTAGCCGGCGATAATGTGCCGTACATCAAACTAAACCAAGTGTGGCAATTCAGGTACATAGAACTACAAATTACTAAATATTTTAGTAATTAAGCAAAATCTTTTAGCTAATTATTTTAGCTAAAAGGTGATTGAATTATGGATGCGCTATTCTCTCACTTTTCTATAATCATTAAACGGTTAATCTTGGGCTACTTTCTCCAACAAACTCAGCATATTTTCAAGACATATCTTTTGTTGTTCTTCTAAGGAAATATCCGCACTGCTATCCATGAAAAGCTGACCCATATATCCAAATTGAGAATGATTGCCGCCTTCTACTAAAACCAAATCTGCACCAACAGGAAGTTTATTTCTATTTTCCATCACTTCAGGAACACTTGCCAAGCCATCATTTTCAGCATATAGCTTTAGGGTTGGGATAGCTGAATTGGAAAGATCAATATCTCTCGGATGAGAGGTGCCGAGCAGGAAAAGTCCTTCAAAAAGACTTGGGTTTTCATAGACCAGCTGAGCGGCCATTTTTGCACCTTGAGAATGGCCACCAATTACATATTTGCCATTAGGCAAGTCGAATAATTCCAAAGTCTTTTGATAATCGTTTATCGGCAATCTCCAGTTCATTTTTATTATGTAGCAGTTGTAGCCATTCTCGGCCAACTTTCTACCCAAAGGTGCATAAGCTTTCGGGTCCACTAAGCCACCTTGAAAGAAAATTACATTTATAGCATCTCCCGTCAAATTTGATTCAAATCCTAAGTAGTCATCTGTAATATTGACAGTTACATTACTGCTGTTTTCAAATACATCTTCTGGTAGGTCTCTCGATTGAAAGGTACTCAAATTCCAAATAAAGAAAATACCGACTATGGTAAACCATACGGTTTTAAAAATCTTTCTTTTGCTCCATTTTTTCATTGGGTTAAGGCTTTGGTGAGTGTTACTGTATAGAATATCTTCAATGTAAGGCTCTTCTATATTTATTTTCAATAAAAATGATTGAGCGTGAGAGTTTAAGGACAAAGGGCTATTTGATCAATTAGATTGAGTAAAGTATTATTCATTTGTCTGAATCACGTTTTTGGAGAAATAGTATTCAGCTGAATTGAAATAAAAAAAAGCTCCAGTCTATCAAACTGGAGCCTTGAATATCAGGTAATTAAATTGATTAGTATTTCGCAGGAATACCTTCTGCAACCATAGATTTTTGAATGAAATCTCTTACGTGGTCATTGGCATTCTTCAAATCTTCAGCCCGTAGATACATCATGTGTCCACTGCGGTAGCCTTCGAAACGAAGTCTGTCGCCCAATTTACCATTGGAGTTAATCTGCCATAGATTGTATTTAGCATTGAAATAATCTGTACCGCCATCGTAATAGCCGCTTTGGTTCATTACATGCATATAAGGGTTTTGCAACATCGCTTGGCGAAGGTTTTCGCCAGTATTGTCACCATTACGGTTCCAAGGATTTACAGGGCCAAAGAGGTTATAGGTAAGGTCTGTATCGAATTTTAATACTTGCTTTGCATACATATTCATCGCTGGAGCAAATGAATGGTTCCAGGATGTAAGTGCTGGGTCGTAGTCACGTCCCGAGCCTGCATCCATTGCATCGATACCACGGTAGCGAGAATCTAGGCGACCAATCGTTAAACCTTGATCTCTCAAAAGCTCTTTCCAGAAAAAGCCTGTTGGTACAGCAAGGTTGTGTTGAAGGATAACTTCCACTTTCAATCCTGAATAGCGAGCCATTTGTGTAGCAATTTCTCTTCTTTTGGCTGGATCTAAACTGCCTCCACGGGTAATAGCTGGGATTACCACATCAAGTGTATATTGCTCAACCTCAGGAAGAATTTCATCTAAATCTTTTGCTTGTAAATCTGCAGGAAGTACTTTGTGATACCAAGCTGTAGCTGCATAGTAAGGTAGGTAATTAGCCGCAGCAACTGGGCCTGACCTATCGATTCCTAAGCCAGTAGGCGAAACAAGGATTACGCCGTTAAGGTACATCCAATGTGCATTTTGTAATTGTAAAGCCATACCTGATACTCTAGTGGTACCATAACTTTCGCCAATCAAATATTTTGGAGAAGCCCAACGATCTTGACGTGTAACGAATGTGTTTACCCAATCCGAAAGATATTCGATATCTTCATTTACACCGAAGAAAGTAAAGCGACTTACATCTTCACCAGTGATTCTTGAGTAACCAGTGTTTACTGGATCTACAAAAACAATATCTGCTACATCCAATATTGAGTGGGGATTATCTTTAAATCCATAAGGTTGAATTGGATATCCTTCATCATCAATATTCAAAACTTTAGGGCCAGTGTAGGCGAGGTGCATCCAGATGGAAGCAGATCCTGGACCACCATTGAACGAAATAACCAATGGCCTTTTGGTCTTATCAGAGATATCAGTGCGCTCATAATATGTATAAAAAAGGGAGGCGATTGGATCACCATCTTCATCCCAAACTGGTTGAGTTCCAGCAGTAGCAGTGTATGGTACACGCTGACCCTTAATTGTGACTTCATGATTGGTAGTAATTGCAGTTTCTACTGGCAATTTTCTGTCCTGTGCCTGCGCACTCGCAATAAATAGAACCAGCATGAATACAATCGCTGAAATTCTGGAGGTTAAAATTTTCATAAGCCTAATGTTGATTTTCAATTGAATTAATAGTCAATATAGGGCTTAATGAAAACTGTAGAAATAAAATTTATACCATATGCATTTCAGCTTGATAAGGGGTTTATTATAAGACCTTTTTATATATTACTGTTTCTTGAAAAGTACGTCAGCGAAATAATTATCCTTATCAAAATAGATTTCTTTAATGGATAGATTTGCAATTTCGGCCAATTTTTTAATCATATCCATATCGTATTTCTGCGAAACCTCTGTGTGGATATATTCGGCTTCGCCAAAAGTCACTTCTAAATCAACATCTTTCAAATATACTTTCTGTTCAACTTTACTCACCAAATAGCTTTTGGAAGCACCTGAAGTAATATCGTAATAACTGTAGTGCTCGAATTGATTTATATTGAAATTTGCATCGAGTTCATTGTTTAGTCTTTGTAATAAGTTGAGGTTGAATCGGCTGGTAATGCCATGCGGATCGTCGTAGGCTTTTTGAATTATGCGTGGCAGTTTTTTTAGATCGAAACCTACCATTAGATAATCTCCTTGATTTAGCCGCATACTAATTTGATTGATAAATAATTGTGCATCCTCTAAGTTGAAGTTGCCAATATTAGCACCCATAAAAAGAACAAACTTTCGATTTTCATTGTGCTCATGCATTTCTATCAATGCATCCTTAAATTGTTGATTTTTACTTTCAATTTGTAAATGCGGGAGGTTTTTCTTTAACCTTGTTTCCAATTGCTCCAAGACTGCAGCAGACACATCCACAGGATTGTACTCGAAGTCGAGTTTTTTTTTGAGAAAATGCTCTAGTAATATTTCTGTTTTTATTCCATCCCCGGCACCCAATTCTATCAACTTGATATGCTTCGATTCACTTTTTAGAATTTCAAGAAGAGGGCCTTTGTTTGTCTTCAAAATACTGAGTTCACAATTAGTGAGGTAATACTCTGGCATTGCCATTATTTCTTGAAAAATTCGGTCTCCATTATCATCATAAAATAGCCATGAGGGTAAAGATTTAGGTTTTTCTTTTAACCCTTTGATTACTGCCTGTGCGAGTTCACTTTGAATTTTCTCTGTCATATAGCTTACTTTTTACACAGTCTTATTCCTGTGAATTGCCATTGTAATTGCGGGTGGAAAAAATTACGATAAGTTTTGCGCGAATGATTTTCGGGAGTAGCAATTGAGGCTCCTCGTAATACCATTTGGTTTATCATAAACTTGCCATTGTATTCACCAACAGCGCCAGCAGGTTTTCGATAACCAGGATAAGCCAAATATGCACTTTGGGTGTGTTCCCATCTTTGACCATAGTCTAATTTATCTGCCACTACTTCCCATTCAAATTCTGTAGGCAATCGCAAGCCTTTCCATTCTGCAAAGGCAGCAGCTTCGTAATGGCTAATATGGGTAACCGGCTCATTCATTGGTAATGGCTCTAAGCCTGCTAAGCTGTAGCGATGCCATTGCTCATTTATCTGATGCCAATAGAGCGGACTGGTAATTTTGTGCTGATTTACCCAAGCCCATGCGTCACTATACCAATAAGCTGCGGTTTGATAACCTCCCGCTTTTATGAATTCCAAATACTCGCCATTGCTAATTAATTGTTCGGCAATCTCAAACTCTTGTAAGAATACTTTATGAACCTCTTTTTCATTATCAAAGCAAAACCCATTTCCTTTAAAACCTATTTCATATATCCCTTCAGGAAAGCTTAAATATGATCCTTTTGCATTTAACAGTCTTCCATTATATTCCTTAAAATCTTCTTTATAGGCAGGAAATAAAGGATTGTGGCCGAGTATATATTTTATGTCTGTTAATAAAAGTTCTTGATGTTGCTGCTCATGTTGGAAACCAATTTCTAATAAGCCATAGAGGTTTTCAGGTAATGAAGGAATCAATTCAATCATATTCTGATCTACATATTTTCTATATTTTAGAATATCACCAACGCTTGGTCTGCTCATATTGCCACGATCCACCCGCATTACTCTTTCGCCCATGCTCTCATAATAGCTGTTGAAAAGGTAATTGTATTTGGGATGAAATGGGCTGTAGTTTTTGAAATTGGGCTTTAGAATAAACTCCTCAAAAAACCACGTAGTATGCGCCAAATGCCACTTTGGTGGGCTCACATCCATGCTTGGCTGCACTATATGGTCTTCAATCTCTAATGGTTTGCAAATATTTACAGTATAGTCTCGTATGGTTTTGAATCTTTCTAACATAGTGTTTTTTATATGTCTATTATACTAAGGTTTATTTATGAAAATAGTTTATCCATTGATATGATAAGTATTACCTCTCTGCATTATAGCTTGCTTGAAAACCGATTTTTTGACCTCTAGCTTCTGTTATTGTATAATTTTCTTTTTGGGCAAGGGTGATCACCTGTACTTGTTGGAACTCAGGTGCCATTAAATCATTGTCTATCATTGCAGAAATGCCTTTAAGCAATAGCAATCTTGCGTTTTCATTGGTCATAAAAGCGTTTTCCGGATCGTCAAAACAATAATGAACTTGTCGATCTCCTTCTGCAAATAGACGATTATTCGCATCGATAAAAATTCTCCCAACTAAGTAGCCGTAATCGTTCATTCTATTATAGCGGAATGAATCTTCCAAGAAATTATAAAGTACAATTTGTCCAAAGTAAGCCGGGTTTTCTTTGAAATATCTCCTTTTTAGAAATGGGTGCTCAGGGTTGAGTTGAATAATATTGCTTTGCATGACAGCCACTAATGTGTCTCCGCCCGCAGTAATTCTAAACTCGAAATCTGATATATCATTGAATGCTACACTAATTTTCGGATTAAAATCTTGGGTTTTTGATGTGAGTTCTAAATTTATTTGTGCCGCTTCAATTTTTAGTATTTTGAAGAACTCTTTGAGGTTTGCATAAATTTTTTGTTTCAATTCAGCCTTACTATGGAGCTTTTCTACAACAACTTCTACCATATTTTCTTCTTTTGGATGGGTTGATTTTAGTTTTGATTTAGTCATATCTTTAGCATATTGATTCGCGTTATTAAAAGGCTTATTTCATATTTTTAAAAAAAGTGAAAAGCTGTCCTTAAACTTAGCAAGAATCAGTAATTAATAAATTATAATTAACAGAAAATGGAAAATCAAGAAGGTAGAGCACAAAGAATTCTAAACGACTTGGGTAAGAAAATAGATGAACTTACTCGCAAAATGAAGGAAAAAGCCAAGGAAAAGGGTTTTGATGCAGACAAAGAGATTGAAAAATTGAAAAAAGAGCGGGATAAGTTAGAAGATGAGTTTAGAGAATTTAAGGAGAAAAATAATCCAAGGTGGCAAGAAATGCTCGATCATTTGGAAACTGCAGGGCAGGAAATTGTGAAAGCCGCGGAGTCTATTTTTAAGAAAAGACAGTAAAAGTTGCTTATTCGAAAAATCTAAAAAATGAAAATACTTTTCAGTCTCTCAGTAGTTTTATTTCTTTCATGTGCGTGCGAATCACAAAAATCTAACAAGGAAAATTTGACCCAATCTCCACAAGAAGAGGCGGTTATAGGTGGTGCAAATAGTAGGAATTCACTTGACTGGAATGGAGCTTATAAATCCATATTACCTTGTGAGGATTGTGAAGGAATAGCAATTCAAATTCAACTGAATCTGGATGGTAGTTTTGTGATGCATTCAAAGTATTTGGGTAAAGCTGATGAGGTAGAAATAGTAGAAGGCGAATTCGAATGGAATGAAGCGGGAGGAAAAATTAAATTAATGATTGATGGTCAAGATCCTAATTTGCATTATTACCAAGTAGGTGAAAATGTACTTTTCAAACTTGATGCTGATGGTAACAGGATAGGAGATTTTGACAGTCCTTATACTTTTGTGAAGGTAGGATCTGTATTAGATTTTTAGCATAGTTGAGGTTTTGATTTGTATATGAATGAAAACCAGTTCAGTATACAATAAAAATGGCTCTTGATTGTCCAAGAGCCATTTTATTATTTTATGGAATTATACTTACTATTCAAAAAGCATTTGCTTAAGTTCATCCTTAGCTTTGCCAGTTTTTTTCTGAATTCTACCAAGTAGTTCGTCTTCTTGGCCTTCAGCATATACTAAATCATTGTCAGTGAGTTCACCGTACTCTTGCTTTAATTTACCTTTTAATTCGTTCCAGTTTCCTTTAATTTTTAAGTTATTCATAATATATAATTTTGATTAGTTATAGTTACTTTAACGGCTATAATTAGAATTAAGTTATATTTATTTCAATTTACTTATTCTAATATGAAATAATTACTTATAATTAGATTAAATTATAAAATGGGAGAAAATCTGAATTCTTAACAATCTTTTACCGATGACTCTCTTCATTCATCAGCATACTGAGATAGGAGTTGTACCTGCTGATAGCAATTTGTCCGGCGTCCAAGGCTTCAATGATTTTGCAATTAGGTTCATTGATGTGCAGACAGTTGTTGAACTTACATTGGCCTAAGAAATGGCGCATTTCCGGAAAATAATGGCTGATTTCCCACTCCTCCATTTCAACTAATCCCAACTCCTTAATTCCCGGGGTGTCAATGACCCATGTATCTGAATCTACTTCAAACATTTCGGCAAATGTAGTCGTGTGAACGCCTTTATTTGCAAATGAGGAGACTTGAGCTGTTTTTTGCCGAATATTTGGGATTAGTCTGTTAATCAATGTTGATTTGCCAGCACCTGAGTGGCCTGAGAATACGCTTAGTTTGCCTTTAAGTATCTCACTTACTTCGTTCATTCCTTGTCCGGTTTCGGCAGATACTAAAAGGCATTTATAACCTAAATTCTGATACAATTCGGCTAACTCTTTCTGATAAGCAAGCATCACCTCATCCATAATGTCAGCTTTATTGAACAGTAAAACACCTGGAATACGGAAAGCTTCTATGCTAACCAAAAAGCGATCTATAAACCCAAGTGAGGTTCTTGGCAGTGCCAAGGTTACCACCAAAATTGCTTGATCAATATTTGCAGCAATTAAATGGGCGTGATCTGTTTTTTTCACAGATTTACGAATAAAATAATTCCTGCGAGGCTCGATTTCGGAGATAATTCCTTTACCATCATCATCAGGTTCAATCAGTACCCAGTCGCCTACGGCAATAGGATTCGTCACCTTGAGTTCAAGGTTTTTGAATTTGCCACGCAAACGGCAATCCATCTTGCTACCATCTTCCAACTCCACCTGATACCATGATCCTGTCGATTTCAGTACCCTCGCTCTTAATCTATCCATTTTGTAATTTTATTCATGATCAGCGAAGTAGCTCCTTTATTTTCTTTCACAAAACCTCCCGCTTTTTCAGCAGCCAGTTGGTAGTCGTGTGGATTTTGTTCAAATCGTCTCAAAATTTCCTCCATTGCTGAGGCCGAATTTACGGCAAATGCAGCTCCATTTTCTATGAGACCAATAGCTTCATTAA
This sequence comes from Peijinzhouia sedimentorum, assembly GCF_049340005.1. Taxonomy (NCBI): domain Bacteria; kingdom Pseudomonadati; phylum Bacteroidota; class Cytophagia; order Cytophagales; family Peijinzhouiaceae; genus Peijinzhouia; species Peijinzhouia sedimentorum. The sequence continues at coordinate 83,346 of NZ_JBMPIY010000011.1, read as the reverse complement.
ATTTCCTATAGTTCTTATTCCCAAAAAATACCGGAATACCATACACAGCAGCCTCTAGCGTATTGTGCAATCCTGCTCCAAATGCTCCACCAATATAAGCCGCCCAGCCATATTGATACAAGCTACTCAAGATTCCCACATTATCGATCAACAGGATTTTGGCATTTATGACTTCTCCCGCTTTGGAGTACCTAATACATTGTTTGGGGAAGGCTTTTTCCCATTCAGCCAAATCTGCTTCATGGATATCATGAGGAGCTACAATCCATTTATAGTTGGTATTTTGGATAACAGATTTTAATAGCTCTCGATCTTGTGGCCAAGCAGAGCCCACCACAATACATTTTTGCTCACCCACAAATGATTCAGCAATGGGAATAGGCTTTTTCTGCTGATAAATATCGATTACCCTATCGAAGCGAGTGTCGCCAGCTAGACTGCAATTATTGATTTGTAGAGAATGGAGTAGGTTTTGGGTTTCCTTATTTTGGGTAAAAAAGTAGGTGAAAAAGCCTAAACATTTACGATGCAGCAAACCGTACCAGCGAAAGAATAATTGGTTTGGCCGCAAAATAGTAGAAATGGAAAAAAGCGGGAGGTTTAGTTTGGCGACTTCACGCAGGTGAAAAAACCAATACTCATACTTCACAAAAAACACTGTTTTAGGTTGGATAATGCTCAAAAATTTGCGTGCATTACTTGGACTGTCCCAGGGTAAATACATAATGTAATCTGCTCCTGCATAATTTTTTCGCACCTCATATCCAGAGGGAGAATAGAATGTAAGCAGAATTTGATAGTTTGGATAGGTTTTTTTGAAAGCCTCCATTACTGGGCGGCCTTGCTCAAATTCGCCAAGTGAAGCACAATGAAACCAAACCAATGGTGCATTGCCAGTGCTAGCTCGCCATTGCTTAAGTGGCTGTTCCCAGTTTTTACGACCCTTTACAAATTGACTTGCCTTAGGATGGAAGATGGCAACCAATCTAAGCAAGCTATAATAAGCAAAAAGTGCAATGCGATATATCCCGATAGCTAAAAGCATTCAACAAAAGTAGAAAAGCTAAAGCGAATCATTGATAGAAATATTTCTCGCCAGTCCCTACTATGGCTATCTGAGTAATTTTTTAATTTTTTTCACTATAAAACTAAAAACATGGGTTACCAATTTGATTTTTTGATATTAAGACTTGTATCAAAATAAAACAATCTGAGGAACCTAAAATTACAAAAAATCTCTTTCATTTTTCTTTCTTTACTAATTATAAGTTCTTGTAGTACGTATAATTTTGAAGATCAAATGCCTGATGAGCTTGTCGAAGATGTTGACAAGCAAGAAGAAGTTTCCATTAGAGAAATTCCTTTTTCCGACATAATGGATGATATTCAACAAGGATTTATGCTCAATGGATATTCAAACTATCGATTGGAGAATAACCAATTAAATACAGCATTTGGGAAATTAGGTAATGGTATGGTGAAGGAGTTGAAAGATTATCGATTTGAAATAGTTCGTACAGCTATTCCCATTATACCAGATGAGTTCAACCCACGCACATTTTATAATCTTGTAATCACCAAACCACTGAAAGGTCAGAAAGCGCCTGAAATGGTAATTGTTGAGTATATATTAGAGAATGAGGAATATAATGCGGATTTTGATTTCAGTAATTACACAGGATATATACGAACTTATTCTCTTAATGGTGAAATCATCAATGATATACGGATGATTGATGGAAAGCAAGCCACCATTGCCAATAATAGAACTGAAAATATATGTGGATACGAGTATGAATGGAAATCAGCGACTATTTGTCCTGGCCCAACTGATGACTATTGTAATACTCAATATTATTGGGATGCAATTCCGATAGATTGTGCAGGTACACCGGAGATTGATGGTGGTGGCCCAGGGTCTAGTGGTGGGACTCCTATGAATCCGTCGGTGGATTATGATTACTACTATGGAAGTATTAGTATTGATGATTATTCCAATTCAAGTTGGAATGGGGAAACTGTTAATATTCCATCTCAAATTGAACTTTCAAATGGTCACGTAGTAAATATTGATTTTGGCTTTACAAATGATGGTGTTAATGCCAATCAGCCGGTAGCTAAAAGATTACTTGATTGTTTAATTTTTGCTCTTGAATCCTGTGCCTCAGAAAATGGAATTAATCGAATTTACATTAAAGCAACTACCAATGGTGTGCATGGTCAAAATAGTAATCATTATAGAGGCTTAGCTATTGATTTGAGTAGAATAAATAATGAGTACATAATGAATTTAGGAGCAAATTCTCAAGTTGCAGCATTGCAATTGGCTTTAGAAACTTTCCCATTTATTCGAGAAAATTTTGGCCCATTCCTGAAAAACAAATTGAACGCGCCATTTAATCAAGTTCAAGACCATCAAACTCACATTCATTTTTCAGTAAACGGTAATTAGAAACTATGAAAAAGACATTTATATTTTTTTTGGTGATAGGAATTAGTCTTCCAACCATAGGACAAGTAAGCATAAATCAAGAGGCCGATAATAAAGCTGTATCGGTGAGCCAAATCGAGGAATTGAAACGGTTTGAAAGTGAAGGTTTCTATTTGAACGTTATTACCTCTTTTAGTGGTGAAATTGAAACTGGTAATAAGGATTTTAACTATGAAACAGGTCTGCCTGTTAAGAATATTTATTTGGTATTAGGCGAATATGATGATGTACCTGAACCAAAGGTTTTTTCGATATTGGATATTACAGCACCCATTATAGTGGAATTCAGCAATAATATTCTACGAATTAAATATTCAAAAATGCCTGAAAATGAGCCAAAGGAGTTCTTCATATCAATTCATCACCAAGGAAATAATAAGTTTAAATTGGAAGTTAAATAAAGTTTTTTCCGTTAAAATCATTTTTTCAAAAAACAGTTGCCAAATTAAATTTCGTAATTACCTTTGCAACAAATGAACAAAACACATACTTATCATTACTATTATTATTATCTGCAGCCACAGGGTTTCGGAAATAAGCTAGTATGTGTTGACCAATAAGCAAGAGATAATCAACAACCATATAAAAAGCCTGATTCCGATGCCGGAGTCAGGCTTTTTTATTTTATGCCATTTCAACTTAATTATATGTTACAGCAGATTTACGACAATTACACAAAAGAGGATCAGCAGGTTTGGAACATCTTGTTCAATCGTCAGCTGGAAAAATTGCACAATACTGCAAGTGAGACTTTTATCCAAGGTCTAAAGGACGTGAAATTCACTCCCGATCACATTCCTCATTTTGGCGAAACCAATGAGCTATTAGCTAAAAGCACAGGTTGGGAAATAGTTGCCGTGCCCGGTTTGATTGATGACGATATCTTTTTTGAGCTATTGGCTCAGAAAAAATTCCCGGCAACTACTTGGCTTCGCAAAATGGAGCAATTGGATTATCTGGAAGAGCCTGATATGTTTCACGATGTATACGCGCACGTACCACTTTTATCGAATCAGCCTTTTGTAGATTTCTTGCAAAAATTGGCGATTGTAGCTTCTCAGCATTCTGGAGATGATAAGGCAATTCATTTGCTATCAAGAGTTTACTGGTACACTGTAGAGTTTGGATTGATCCGTGAAAACGGTAATCTTAGAATCTATGGAGCGGGAATTCTTTCATCTTCAGGTGAAACTCACTTTAGTCTTTCTGACAAACCAAAGCGCTCAGCCTATGATTTGAGGGAAGTGTTGAGAGCTACATATTACAAACACGATTTCCAAACTCAGTATTTTGTAATAGAGAGCTACGAAGAGCTTTATGAATCGCTTAAAAATCTAGATGAAATTCTCGTAGAAGAGTTAAATTTGCAGGAGGCCCTCTAAGAGGGCTTTCTCTTTTTCTTAAAAATATAGAATGGAAGTAGCTATCATAAAATATAATGCAGGTAATACACAATCGGTCACTTTCGCTTTGCAGCGATTGGGTATTGAACCCATTATTACCGATAACCCTGAACAAATTCAAAAGGCGGATAAAGTGATATTCCCGGGCGTGGGTGAAGCTAGTACAGCAATGAACTACCTTCGCAAAACTGGACTAGACCAAGTGATTCCCGCATTGAAGCAGCCTGTATTTGGCGTTTGTTTAGGATTGCAGCTTTTATGCCAGCACTCTGAGGAAAATAATACGGATTGCTTAGGAATTTTTCCTGTGGCAGTGAAGCGTTTTCCTCCTGCTGAAAAAGTACCGCATATGGGTTGGAACAATCTTATTAGCTTTGAAGGGCCTTTATTCAAAGGACTAAATCCTGATCCATTTCTATATTATGTTCATAGCTATTATGCAGAATTAAGTGATTTTACTATCGCCCAATCCGAGTATATTTTACCATTCTCCGCTGCATTACAAAAAGACAATTTCTATGCATTACAAGCGCATCCTGAAAAAAGCAGCGAATCGGGAGCGATCATTCTTCAAAATTTTCTAAATCTCTAGTATGGAAATTATACCCGCTATCGACCTTATTGATGGGAAATGTGTAAGACTCACACAGGGCGATTATAGCAGTAAAAAGGAATACCATTCTGATCCGCTAGAAGTGGCCAAAAGTTTTGAGCAAAAGGGAGTTCGCAGACTGCATTTGGTCGATTTGGATGGTGCAAGAGCCAAAAAGGTGGTAAACCTGCCTGTATTGCAGCGCATTGCAAGCCATACGAATCTCATTATTGATTTTGGCGGTGGAGTACGATCCGATGAGGATCTGGAAAAAGTATTTGACGCTGGAGCACAACAAGTTACATGCGGATCGGTGGCAGTAAAAAATCCTGCATTGGCTGAGCAATGGATCAATAAATACGGTGCGGGAAAGCTCATATTAGGTGCGGATGTGAAAAACGAAATGATTGCTGTAAGTGGTTGGGAAGAAAATACTACGGTTGAGATTATTCCATTTTTGCAGCGTTATTTAGATATGGGTTTCCGCAAGGTGATTTGCACAGATATCAGCAAAGATGGTTTGCTTCAAGGACCTTCCACAGAACTCTACAAAAAACTCATTTTGTCATTTCCTGATTTGCAATTGATTGCAAGTGGTGGTGTAACGACGGTGGATGATGTGAAAAAAATGAAGGAAATTGGTGCATTTGGTGCGATTATCGGCAAAGCAATTTATGAAGGCACTTTAGATTTAGACGAGATTTTAGCGATAGATTGATATGCTTACAAAAAGAATAATTCCTTGTCTTGATATAAAAGATGGTCGCACTGTAAAAGGTGTGAACTTTGTAGAGCTTCGTGATGCAGGTGACCCTGTAGAGCAAGCGACGATCTATGCGCGGGAAGGTGCCGATGAATTGGTGTTTTTGGATATCTCCGCCACGGTTGAGAAACGCAAAACCCTAGTGGAATTGGTGAAGAAGGTTGCTTCTCAAATCAATATCCCATTTACTGTAGGCGGGGGTATTACATCTATTGAAGATGTGTCGGCTTTGCTAGCATCCGGTGCAGATAAAATCACGATTAACTCCTCAGCAGTTAAAGATCCATCATTGGTTGATCGGCTGGCTTTGGAGTTTGGAAGTCAATGTATAGTAGTAGCGATAGATACGCGATTGGTGGGAGATCAAAACTTGGTGCATACCCATGGTGGCAGACAAGCCACGGAGATTGAAACTATCGCTTGGGCAAAGGAAGTGCAAGAGCGTGGAGCAGGAGAAATAATGCTTACTTCGATGGATCACGATGGAACCAAAGCCGGTTTTGCGTGTGAACTTACCTCCCGCATTTCTTCACTGCTTAATATCCCCATCATTGCCTCGGGCGGTGCAGGTAATGAGAGCCATTTTGTAGATGTTTTTACCAAGGGAAAAGCCGACGCAGCTTTAGCTGCAAGTATTTTCCATTTTAATGAAATTAGAATTCCTGCTCTCAAACAATATTTGAGAGATCAAAAAATTCCCGTAAGATTATAGCCATGAGAATATTGACGAAAATATCCGAAGTAGATTTCACCAAAACTGATGGGCTTGTTCCGGCCATTATTCAAGATGCAAGCACGCATAAAGTATTGATGCTGGGCTATATGAATGAGGAATCACTGAGCAAAACCTTGCGGGAGGGAAAGGTGACTTTCTTTAGTCGTAGCAAAGGCCGCCTATGGACAAAAGGCGAAACCAGTGGCAATTTTTTATTGAGCCAGCAGATATTGCTTGACTGCGATCAAGATACTATTCTGATAATGGTAAATCCTGTTGGGCCTGTTTGCCATACCGGTGTGGATACCTGTTTCGATGAGGAAAATGTGCCTTCTAATGTGGCCTTTATTCAGCAATTGACAGAGATTATTAAAGCCAGAAAATCGGACACAAGCGGAAAGTCCTATACCAAAAGTTTGTTTGATAGTGGTATAGCCAAAATGGCGCAGAAAGTAGGAGAGGAGGCTGTGGAAGTAGTGATAGAAGCCATGCGCGACAACAAGGAGCTGTTCAAGGAAGAAGCTTCAGATCTATTGTTTCACTACTTGGTATTGATCGAGGGAATGGATTTGAGCTTAGAAGAAATTGTAGAGGTATTGGCAAAAAGACATCAAAAATGAGTCAACAGGCACCCAAAACCATAATGATGGTGAGGCCTGCTTCATTTGGGCCAAATCCGGAAACAGAAGGCAGTAATATTTTTCAGGCCAAGGCAAGTGAAAGTGCTGAGCTAATCATCAAAAAAGCTCAAGCTGAATTTGATGTCATGGCGCAAAAGATAATAGAAAATGGTATCGATTTAATTCAAGTTGAAGATACTCCAGAACCAATTAAAACCGATGCTGTATTCCCAAATAATTGGATTTCTACGCATTCAGATGGTAAGGTGGTATTTTACCCAATGCTTTCTACCAATCGTCGCTTCGAAAGGAGGGTGGATATATTGCAAAAGCTGGAATCTCTCGGGCATCCTATTTCCGAGCTTTTAGATATCAGCAAGCACGAGAAATCAGACATCTATCTAGAAGGCACAGGCAGTATTGTGTTTGATTATGATAACAAGCTTGCATTCGCCTGCTCATCCTCCCGCAGCAATAAGGAGTTGTTTTTTGAGCTATGTATGTTGATAGATTTTGAGCCTATTTGGTTTGATGCCAAATCCCCAAATGGAGGAGAGATTTACCATACCAATGTGATATTGAGTATTGGTGAAAAATACATTGTGATTGCAGATGAATTGATCCCTTCTGGAGACCGAATCTTGTTGATGGCAAAATTGAGTGCCTTGGGAAAGGAAATAATCTCGATCAATTTTCAACAAGTATGTAGTTTTGCAGGCAACATCATCGAAGTGAAAAATAGGCGGGAGGAAAGCCATCTCTTAATGAGCAGCACAGCTTGGCAAAGTTTCACCCCTGAACAAAAGCTTAAATTAGAAGCTAAAGCCAAGATATTAACATTCGATATTCCTACGATCGAGAAATATGGTGGTGGTAGCGTTCGCTGTATGGTTTGTGGTATTTTTAACTAGGGCAAAATCGGGTTCATACTTTCCATAGGAGTAAGTGTGTAGCCAGCTTTTCTTAGCAAAGTTACTATTCCTTCAGGCCCACCTAAATGCCCTGATCCAAAAGCAAATAACGTTGGTTTTGCAGATGCTTCTTCAACAATTCTTGGAATCCAATTTTGATTTCGTGTAGTCAGGATGGCATTTTCATAAACCTGAAATTCACTAGCACTGATAAGGTCGTATAATTCATTCACCTGCTCTCGCATATAGAGATCTATCATATTGCGGATTTCTTTGCGACCCTCTTCAAATTCCTTTACCGATTCTATCAAAAAGGATGTTTGCGTTTCCATATCAATTGAATTGAGAATGGCAAGCTGATCTTCAACTGATTCTAAACCAATGATTCCCAATTCATTTTTTGCTGCTACTTCCATCAATTTACCTTCAACAGACGCAGGAGTGCAACCTAGCATTTTTGGTAGAATTAGCGAATTCAAATAAATCGGCTGAATACGACTTACCAAATTGATATTGATGCCAATAGAGTCTTGAAGAAAGCTCTCTATTATTTGATAGTTTGCATCATCTACAAAATCACGAATTGTGCCTTCTTCTGGAAAGAGCATTCCAGCTTGCATTTTGCCCATTAGACTTGGGTCATCCATCTTAATTTCCAGAGCCAATTGCTCTACACTCTCAATTATGGAATTAAGGTCAGCACCTACTTTAAAGTCATCAGGGCAAATAGCGTGGATGGTGCCAAATAAATAGGATGGTTCGCTAAGTCCAGGGCCTTCAATTTTCCAAAGTAAGCTATTTTCAATGTTTACTTGGCATGTTGCCATTACACTGCTGCCAAAAATGAGGGCAATTAAAAAAATGAGTCTTTTCTGCACGTGATTAAAGTTTGAATTCACTTATTTGGTCTAAGTTCTTGCGAAAAATTTTTGGAACTAAGGCATCCTTTGCTGGATAGCCAACAGGTAACAATAAAAATGGTCGTTCGTTTTCAGGCCTATTGAGTATCTGAGTTAAAAAATTCATCGGACTTGGCGTATGTGTAAGGGTAACTAAACCAGCCTGATGGATAGCAGCAATCAAAAAGCCACTCGCTAAACCCACAGATTCAGAAACGTAGTAATTATTGTGTTTGTTTCCATTGACATCAATATCATAAATCTTTTTGAATACTACGATGAGCCAAGGAGCAATTTCAAGAAATTCTTTGTGCCAATCGGTTCCCAAATGAGCTAAGTCTTGCAGCCATTCTTTGGACATTCTTCCGTTATAGTTTTCTAGCTCTTCTTTTTCAGCAGCTTCTCTTATCTTACTTTTTAGTTCTGGGTTAGAGATAGCCACAAAAGTCCAAGGTTGCTTATTTGCTCCAGAAGGTGCGGATGCCGCAGTTTTAATGATACTTTCAATTATTGATTTTGGAATAGGGCGGGAGGAAAAATGGCGTACCGACCTACGAGTTTTCATACTTTCATAAAAAGAATTAGCTCTTTGACTTACTTCATTCTCATTTAGTTCCTCTTGATGATATTCAATGTAAGGAAAGCCATCAATAATTTTGTCCGCCATATCACATTACTTTGGAATAATCAGGTGGAAGGTGCTACCAATGCCCAATGAGCTTTCGACACGAATTTCTCCCTTTAGTTGTTCTGTAAGCCCTTTTACAATTGATAAGCCCAAGCCACTTGAAGACTCACCAGATGTTGGCTTATTTGCCAGTTTTGTGAATTTCTTAAATAGCTTCTTCTGATCTACTTCGCTGATCCCAGGCCCTTCATCTGTTACGGTAAATTCATAAAAAAAAGGCTCTTCTCTTACTGATAAACGTACAATAGTATTTGGGTAAGAGAACTTGATAGCGTTGCTAAGCAAATTTTCAATAATTCTTCGCAGAGCAGGACTGTCAGTTTTTAGAATGTCGTTTTTCTTATAATCCTCTGACAATTCTAATTTGATATCTTTTGCCTGTGCTACGGGTCTATTTGCTTGAACAATGGCTTGAACTAATTCACTCACGGAGATTTTTTCTTTTGTTTTCTCGTATGTGCCTGATTCAATTCTATTCAATACCAAAAGGTCATTAATCAACTTAATGCTTTCTCTTGACACACTTTGAATAATCTTAAGGTATTTGTTTTGTTCTTCATTGAGTTCTCCAGCTTCTTTAATTAGATGCCCAAGTCCATCAATATTGGCAAGTGGAGTTCTCAAATCATGAGCTACAATGCCCATCAAATTATCCTTTTCTTCATTAATACTCTCTAAGGCAATATTCTTAAGTAGAATCTCTTCACTTTGCTTAGTTAGCTTTTCTTTTTGTTCTAAAATTTCTTGTTGCTGCAGTTCCATAGAAATATTGATCTCCATGAGCAACTTGTTTTGTTTTTTAATCTTGCGTTGATTCTTAATAAAAAGAGCGATAAGGAATAGTAATAGGCCAACTAAGAAAAACAAAACATAAATCTGAGTACTCTTTCTTCTAAGATCCTCTTGCCTTTGAAGTTGATCTTGTAGTAACAATCTATTTTCTCGATTACTCTGACTTTGATTAATCTTCAATTTCAATTGATCATACTGAGCTATATTTTCTCTTCTGAACCTTTCTCTAATTATAGAATCAATTACGACTTGATAATAATAGGCAGAATCGAAGCTTGCTTTCTTAGCTTTTAGAATTGCAAGTTGTTGAAATACTTGCAGTTTTTGTAATTCACCACCAAGCTCATCTGCATTGTTTAATGCCATATGCAATGAAAGATCTGCTTCCTCAAGTAAATTCGAATTCATTTCGATGGAAGCTTTAGCTAAGTAAGCAATGCTCAATCCATATAGATTATTATTGCTATTAAAAATGTCAAGAGCTTCATTTAAGTAATTCCAAGCAGTATCAATTTCTCCTAATGTGGAATGAGCAGAGGCTAGAAAAGTGCCTGAAATTGCCTGACTTTCTTTTACACCTTGTTCTTTCCTTATATTGTAAGCGAGCGTTAGAAAATTGATGGCATTTCTGGTGTTCTTAAGTCTTAAATAGGCTTCGCCTATAATTCCATTAGCATATGCTTCGCCTAATCTATTCCCTGATTTCCGAAATATCTCCTTGCCTTTTGTGGCATTAGTGATGGCAAGAAAGGGAGCGTCATCATCTAAATAAGCATGAGCCAAATTCATATAGCTATAGCCTACCTCCCGCTCATTTCCAAGTTCCTCAGATTTAGAAAGGGCGGTTGAAAATGCTTCAAATGCCTTAATTTTATTTCCTCTGTTACGATAAATTACACCAATCCGATTGAGGATGTTAACCTCTTCATTATTTAGATTAGTTTGTTTAGCTAACTCTAATGCTTGATTCAAGTAAGTTAAGGCCGAATCTGTATTACTATTTCTTAATTGCCAGCCATAGTCATTTAGAGCTTTTAATCTTACACTATCAGGACTGCTTTTGGATTTAATAAGAGTTCTTAACGCATTATTATTTGCACTCGACTCATAGTTTTCTTGCTCTGCAAAGCACACTTGTTCCGCACAGCATGAAATCAAAGTTATGCAAAAGATTCTTATGACTAATTGGACAGAAAATTTCAAAATGGTTTGAGATTATTTAGTCTTTGACGGTCGTAAAATAAGCAAAAGGAATCTTAAGTTAGTTTTTATTCTAAAGGACAAAAATAGGGCGTAAAAATTTAATATAACTGCTGAATGATTAATTCTAATTTAATTTCTTCGATTCAAATAAAATAGAATAAAGTAGAGGTAAATGGGCTAAGGACAGAATTAAAATTTCACTCGAAAATTTCCTTAAATCTAAAATTAAACAAACTTATTTTTTTTCTGTTATTAAGTCATTACCTTTGCAGCCCAATAGGGAACGGTAATAGGTTGATATTTTTAATTTTTCGGCATAAGCAATACATTTTCAATATTTTATGAAATCCATAAGTTTGTTTTCAAGAAGAAATCTTTCAGCTATTGTTGCACTGTTTTTGGCTTTTATTATTTTGATTGCCGCAAATAGTTAAGTGATAATACCACTCATAAGATTTGGTGGTTTATTCTTGGCAAAAATTTAAAAGCTTTTTTCATTCCATAGTGGATGATTTGTAGTTAGAATTTTTTCATAGAGTTAGTTTAAGGTTGATTGGTTGAGCGGGCGGTTAGAAATAACCGCCCTTTCACTTTTATTTGAAATACTTAAATACTGGATACACTGTATTTCCTTCTCCAATCTGATCATCGAAAAAATTCCAAGTTGTTAAGCCATCATCAGACTGCGGTTCAAGTAGATAAAATATCAAATTAGCCAGTGGTTGTGCAGCATCTACAACGTAGTCACCTTTACTAAAGCGCTTATTTCCAGCTTTAAATTCTCCTTCCAGTGTTATCATATTATGCCCTTCGAATGGTCTGTTTGCTTTATTCACTTTCGAAATATGAAATTCTTCTCCAGTATAATTTTGGTTTTTCTCTAGTTGAGTCACTTTCACACCATGCGATTTAAGCATATCTGCGATATGAGAAAGTTCTTGAGAAAAAACATAACCGCGAGGAATAGTTGCTTCCACAGTTGGGTCAAATTTGGCGTAATATTCTACACCTTCTAAATTCACAATCTCACCTGTACGATATATCACTGAATCGCCTTTTTGGTTGATATATGTGCCATAATTATACGTTCTCAGGTTGAGCAATTCATCCATTGCTACCATTTGGTATCTCACACCCTTTTTAGCAACTCCAGCTCCTTCAATCACAGCATTAATGGCATCCTGTTCAGCTTTCTTATTCAATTGAGTAATTTCAGCAGCATTTCGATTGGTGAATTCCAAAATCTCATTTACGAAAGCATGCGCTGCATAAATTCTCTGGTAGAATCGTTCGTGCGCAAAATTTTCACTTAGAATACCAAGCTTATTTCTTAAGCCCATCTGATTTACCAAATATCTAGGATGGTGGTTGTAAGTCGAGAAACGATTTACAGGCCATCTTCTTAAGCCATAATAATCTCCAAATGGACCAAAATGCAAATCGTATTTCTCATATACAGTTTGGGTGATTTCAGGAAGCATATTGTTCCAAGTGTAATCATAAGGTTCATATTGTCCAGCTGAATGATAGCTTGGAGCCCAAGTAAGAGAGTAGCCATGCCATGTTCCATTCGTGGTATGCAGATCTACCAATAGCTGCGGATCCCATTTCAAAATCACATTTTCTAAGAGTGCTTTTGTCTCGGAGCCTTCCAGTTTCATTCCATCACGATTTAGATCTAGGCCTGCTCCATTTGCTCTTGTACCAGCTGTCATCGGACTACCTTCTTGAGAGGGTCTAGTATTGTCGCCCATGTTGTCATTGCCATCAATATTGTAAACTGGTGCAATGAGGATAATTTGATTGTCAAGCAAATGCTTTTTGTCTCCAAAAAGTATCTCACGCATCAAAATCATCACAGCTTCTTTTCCTTCAACTTCTCCACCGTGAATATTGGCTTGAATATAGAATGTAGACTTTCCGGTGGCTTGAGCTTCTTCCGGTGTACTTACTTTTGGGTCTGATAGAATGATCAATGGAATTTCCCTCCCGCTTTCACTTTTACCAATATATTCCAAATGCGTAAGTGGACTATTTGCATTTACATATTCCAGAAATTCTCTAACATCATTGTACGTTGAGGTATTCAAATAGGCCGTTTTCTCAGGCGTTGTTAGTAATTCTCCTGGCCATACTTTTTTATCAGCAGGATTATAAGTAGGAATATTACCTGCATTTGGCAAAGCTATTTGCCCAAGACCTGTCAGTGAAATGCCGAGACAGATGATTCCTAAAACAAAAGATTTAAAAAGACGCTTCATTAGATAGATATTAGATAATTGGAAATTCATTTTTGACTCCGCTTAGAAATAAGCGGGAGGATAGTCTGATTTTGTTGAAAACAATATTAATCAATAAAAATATGGGTTATTGGTGGAGTTTTTGCCTTTTGCGTTATTAAATTCCACGAGTGGAACTATTTGATGATTATAAATTTTCTATTTGAAGAATATTTCCGAAATTAATATTATCTCTGAATGATGGAAAAATACCTTTAGGCTTGATTATTCGTAAGAGCCGTTAGGATGACATTTCAATTTATTTATTCAATGTATAGAAATTTAATAGGCATACTTAGCATTCTCATTCTAATGGCTTCTTGTCACGATAGCCGTTCGCCTATTCTCAAAGATTTATCTGGAAAACAATACAAAGAATATCAGGAATTCAAGATGGGTGTCAACTCTGAAGTTGACAGTCTGTTTAATCGTTTGGCAGGAGAGGATTTAGGAGGCAGAGAGATTCGTAGAGTACGCAATAGGATCAATTACCTTTGGAACCAAAGTGGTATTATGCAAGTAAACACCGTGATGAAAATAGGCTCTGACGCACTAGAAAGTGAAGAGTTTGGAATAGCTTTAAAAGCCTTTGAAGAGGTAATAAAAGTAATGCCCGACTATCCAGAAGTTTGGAATAAGCGGGCAACGGTGTTTTATGCAATGGGAGAGTACGGAAAAGCTCTTTCGGATATTCAGAAAACATTAGAACTTGAAAAAAGACACTTCGGAGCTTTATCTGGGCAAGCAAATATCTATATCAAAAGTCGCCAATACTATTTAGCTCGAGAAGCTCTGGAAAACTTGAAAAGAATATATCCAAGTTTTCCGGAGCTTACGGAGCGTCTTCAAGAAATCAATAGAAGAATGGGAGTGAAGTTGGCTTAATATGCACCAATTTCTGCTTGAAACCCCTGCATCATATTGAGTGTTTTAGTCCTGTAGAAATTACTCAATTGTCTTGCGGAAGCAGAGCTTGTAAACGATCCATTCACAATATAATGAACGGCTTCTTTATATCGAGCTTCTTCTGGGTCACCCCAATCTTTATCTAGACCATCAATCACTTCTTTGTCAACTGGTAAGCCATCGTAGTAATCACCAATACCATTTGCATTTACGGCTTTAAAGGTAATTGGTACCAAAATTTGATCTGAAATTTGGATTACATAAGCGCCAACTGGTTTTCCACCTGTCTGCTCACCAACTAATTTCACGTCCATAAATGGTTCTAGGCCATTTATCACCAATTCACTAGCCGAGGCTGTACTTGGAGAAGTTATGGCTACCATTCTTTGTAAATTGAGATTTAATGAATTTGCTCCAATTCGTAGAGTTGTTTCTTGTGAGCTTTGTCTACTATTGAAGGTATATTTAGACAAAATTTGACCTACAGCAGAAGTAGGTGCTATCATATTGGCAAGGTATTCGGCTACATTTACAAAGCCACCACCATTATATCTAAAGTCAATGATCAAGTCAGTAACTCCAGCTGCTTTGAATTCAGCAAATGCTATATCCAATTCCGCAATTGAAGATTCTCTAAACGCCATAAATACCAAGTAGCCAATTTTCTTATTTCCAACAGTTTCGATTTGATGATGCATTACTGTGTTTTGAGTTACAATTGCTTTATTCACTTGCACATCGCGAATTGTCCCGTCAGGATCTTCAATTCTGAAATTGTTTACAACGCCAACTTCCCTTGCACCAATTACCTCAGTTAAAGTGTTTGTCGCTAGGATTTCCTCGGTACTTTTGCCATTAATGGATAAAATCTTGGTTGATCTTTTGAAACCAGCTTGATCTGCGGGAGAGTCTTTGAAAACTGCACCAATTCTCAAATTTCCTTCTACATCGATACTTTGCACAAATCCATGTCCTGCATATTGACCAGCTCTTGTTAGAGCATCAAACTCTTCTTTGCTTGTGATATAAGACCATTTGTCAATTGGCTTATAAAGCATCGCATCTACTAAGCTGCTATAATCACTAAATGCCAATGGGTCAATTCCAGGTGGGATATTTTCTCTCCAAAAATAAAAGTCATCCATTGTCTCTACAATCTTATCTTTTATTTGATTGACTACTGCATCTTCATAAGATTGCTCTTCATCTTCCTTTTCCCTACATCCTACTATCAGGTAGCTTACCACTAATAAGCTGCCAAATATTATCTTCCAATTTTTATTGCTTTGCATATCTTATTTTATTTTCCTGATAAAAAACAGATAAGAATCTTTATTTGTTCTCTAGCGTGAATTTATTTCTTTTTATCATATTCGTAAAAAAAAATGAGACGGATTTCTCAACCCGTCTCATTTCAAAGATAATATTTAAATTTAAAAGTTTATTTTATTCCTTTTCCATCAACTTGATCAAATTCAAAGCTGAACCAGCTTTGAACCAAGCTATCTGAGAAGCATTATATGTATGGTTTAAGCTTATTTTATCACTTGTGCCATCATCGTGCTTAGCTAGAATGGTAAGTGGCTTGCCTTCTGCAAATTCTTCTAAGTCAATAAAGTCAATTCTATCATTTTCGCGGATCAGATCGTAATCAGCTTCATTAGCAAAGGTAAGTCCTAGCATACCTTGCTTTTTAAGATTAGTCTCATGAATACGTGCAAATGACTTTACTATAACAGCAATTACACCTAAGAATCGAGGCTGCATAGCTGCATGTTCTCTTGATGATCCTTCTCCATAGTTATGATCTCCAATTACTACACTTGGAATGCCAGCAGCTTTGTAAACTCTAGCTACATCTGGTACTTTACCGTAACCACCTTCCAATTGATTTTTCACGGAGTCAACTGCTCCATTGAATGCATTTGTTGCACCCGTAAGCGTGTTGTTTGAAATGTTATCTAAGTGACCTCTGTAGCGCAACCAAGGGCCTGCCATAGAAATATGATCGGTTGTACATTTGCCTTTTGCTTTAATCAACAGAACTGCATCAGTGATATTCTTACCATTCCATGGTTTGAATTCAGGAAGCAACTGTAATCTTTCGCTACCTTCATTTACCACTACAGAAACTGTAGAACCGTCCGCCGCTGGAGCTTGGTATCCCGGATCTTCGGCATCGAATCCCATTGGTGGTAATTCAATTCCTTTTGGCTCATCTAATTTCACCATCTGACCATCCTTGTTTTTGATGCTATCAGTCAATGGATTGAAAGTCATGTCACCCGCAATAGCCATTGCAGTAACCAATTCAGGTGAAGCTACAAAAGCGTGAGTATTTGGATTGCCATCATTTCTTTTTGCAAAGTTTCTATTGAAAGAAGTGAGGATTGTATTCTTCTTGTCAGGGTCATTGGTATGTCTTGCCCACTGACCGATACATGGTCCACAGGCATTTGCTAATACCACACCACCCATTTTGTCAAATGTTTCCAATAAGCCATCTCTTTCAGCTGTAAATCTTACTACTTCCGAACCAGGAGTAATAGTGAATTCTGAATTTACAGTAAGGTTTTTGTCAACTGCTTGTTTTGCAATTGATGCTGCTCTTGTCAAATCCTCATAACTTGAGTTTGTACAAGATCCGATCAAACCAACTTCAAGTTTTTCCGGCCAGCCGTTTTCTTTAAAGGCAGCAGCCAATTTTGAGATAGGCCATGCTAAATCCGGCGTGAAAGGACCGTTTACGTGTGGTTCAAGTTCATCAAGGTTAATCTCAATTACTTGATCATAATAAGCACTAGGGTTTGCATATACTTCTTCGTCACCTCTCAAATGTTCTCTAATACCTTCGGCTAATTCAGCAACATCAGCTCTTTCGGTAGCCATAAGGTAATCCTTCATTTTGTCGCCATAAGCGAAAATTGAAGTAGTAGCTCCTATCTCAGCACCCATATTACAGATAGTACCTTTGCCTGTACAGCTGATACTATCCGCACCATCTCCGAAATATTCTACAATTGCACCAGTACCACCTTTTACAGTGAGGATACCAGCTACTTTTAGAATTACATCTTTTGCAGATGTCCACCCGCTCATCTTACCTGTAAGGTGCACACCAATCAATTTAGGGAATTTAAGTTCCCAGGCCATTCCTGCCATTACATCCACGGCATCAGCGCCACCAACTCCGATGGCAACCATACCTAAGCCTCCCGCATTTGGCGTGTGAGAATCAGTACCAATCATCATTCCGCCTGGGAATGCGTAATTTTCAAGAACAACTTGGTGAATGATACCTGCACCAGGTTTCCAAAATCCGATACCATATTTATTTGAAACTGAAGACAAGAAATCAAACACCTCTTTGTTGCCATCTACAGCTCTTTGTAAATCGGCTACTGCACCTACTTTGGCTTGGATCAAGTGATCACAATGCACAGTAGAAGGAACGGCAGCCTGCTTTTTGCCCGCTTGCATAAATTGCAATAGAGCCATTTGAGCTGTAGCATCCTGCATGGCAACTCTGTCCGGAGCAAAATCAACGTAAGTTTTACCTCTTTCGAAAGGTTTATCTGTACTTACATCATATAAGTGACTGTATAATATTTTCTCTGTAAGTGTAAGAGGTTTGCCTACTACTTTGCGAGCTGCTTCCACTCTTTCGGGAATTCGCTTGTAGACAGCCTTAATCATGTCTAAATCAAAAGTCATATTTATAGGGGATTAAATTTTTCTATCCTAATTATTGGATTTAAATCCAAGTGCGAAAATACAAAATAAAGCTTTGAGTTAAAACTCAAATTAATAAGCCAAGCTTATTTAGAATAACATTAAAAAGACTGTAAAAATTACCAGACCTAATAACAAGAGTTTAATTGTGTAGGGGAGAATTTCTCTTGCTTTCAATTGAGTGATACCTAAAAGTGGTAATGCCCAGAACGGTTGCAGCATATTTGTTAATTGATCGCCATAGGCAAATGCCATTACAGTTTTCCAAATAGGTACCCCTAATTGTTGAGCGGCTTCCATTAATACAGGTCCTTGCACGGCCCATTGTCCACCACCGCTTGGCACAAATACATTGGTAATGGCAGCAGATAGAAATGCCAAAACAGGAAAAGTAAACTCATTGGAAATGCTTGAAAGTTGCATAGCAAAGTCAGCCGCTAAACCTGAATATTTCATTAAACCCATGATTCCAGCGTAGAGCGGAAATTGGATGATAATGCCAGCAGAAGCACCCACAGCGCGTTCAATGGCTTTTACGAATCCGGCTAAACTGCCATGAAGTAGCATACCAAAGCCAAAGAAAAGGAAGTTGACAAAGTTGATGTTGAATTGAGAAATGGCAGAAGATTGAGAGTAGATTAACTGACTAATTGCAGCCATTAGGATAATCGCTCCAAAAATAGATCCTATCCATCTGTTACGATCCCATTTGCTTTCATCAGTTAACTGTATTTCATCAAAATTAGAATGGGCTAAGGTTGGGATACTTTCTTTGCTTTTTCGCGATTTAGCTTGCCAATACAGAAAAGCAGGAATTGAAATAATCAAGCATAAGCTTAGCCATAAATTCATATCCGAAAGAATAGTTTGACCGATATCAATCACGCCAATTTTATCTACCAGAAAATGATTTCCTTCGGCAATAGATAGGGTAGAGCTGCCAGAAAATCCTCCATGCCAGATCATCAATCCGCTGTATCCAGCCGCACCAATTAGAGGATAATTGATCGGAAAACCTTCTCTTTTGGCCTTTTCTGCTACTTTTCTGGCCAATACAGCTCCCACGATAAGGCCAAGTCCCCAGTTGAGCCAAGCGCAAATCAAGGCTCCCAATGCCACAGTAATTACTGATGATGCTGTGTCATTGCATTTTGAAATAAGGCGGGAGGTTAACTTATCTGCAATGGGTGTAATAGCCAGCGTATAACCAAGTATCAGAATTAGGGACATTTGCATGGAAAACTCTAAAAGCTCCCAAAATCCCATGCTCCAATAATTGGCTAGCTCAAGTAGTCGTGGAGACTCGCTGCTTTCAGCATCAGTAAAAATCCATGTAAGAATAAAAGTGACAAAAGTAAGCCCAATGGCTAAAGCAAATGGAGAAGGAATTTCAAATCGCTTAGCATTTGCACTCATGAACTTACAGGTTTTTCAGAAATTCGATTGTATCGACATTATCTGCATAATCATTCAATTTGGGAAATTGTGCTTGCCCAAATGGAATGGCAGAAGGAATGATCGATGAGTTGCCAACTATGCACTGAATATTATCTTTCTGTTGCTCAATGATTTCTTTCAATGCGTCCAAGTCTTGATAGTATTCATAAAAAATCACCGAAAGAGGTGAAACCAAAGCCTTATCTTCTTTGAGCATAAAATATCCGCTGTCCAAATGTGGAACTCTATTCACTAGATACACCGCTTTGTTGTAATCGTAATTATTTAGGTATTTATGATGCTCAAAATGCTTTGCGAAGCGATTGCTAGCTTCTATTAATCTAATCAAATCAAAACCTTCCGGAATATAGATTTTGCTCACATTTCGGCAGCCTAAGCTGAAATAGAGGAATAAATCATCGTGTAAATTATCAAGATCTGCCTGGCTCTCAGTGCCGTCTAATACTGCAATAGAGGTTCGGTTTCTGCGGATAATATTGGGGTACTTGCCAAAGTAGGTTTCGAAATAGCGGGAGGTATTGTTGCTGCCTGTTGCAATTACCGCATCGATTTCCTTGAGCATAAATACCTCTTCTAGTCGATCGGCAAGTTGAGGCTCCACTTCTCGTAGTCCTTTCAGGAAAAATCGAGTAAGCACTATATCCTGACTGGAAATTTTTAATTTGGCTTTGTGGCCAGTAATAAGGACGCTCAAAATATCGTGGATACCAACAAATGGGATATTACCGGCCAATACCAACCCGATTGTTTGAGGCTTTGGGTCGATTGGGAGGTATGGACTTAGCCAGTTTCTAAGATTATCCTCCCGCAACCATTCTTTCAAGCCATTGAAAGCCAGTCTTGTGTAATCTTCTACAAACCAGGGATTGGTATTGCGAGCATCTGCGCATAACATTGAAAGCTCAGCTTCGTTCACATTTCTGAAATATTCGCCAAGAAAATGTAATGCCTTTATCCTTTGTTCTATGCCCATTGATTTAGATTATAATTATTTAATTGGCTTGGGTTACAAACATAAGACATCTATTTTTGTTGACGAATTGAAAGGTACGAGTTTTAAAATATTAAATAGATAATATGGCAATAATGATAACCGACGAATGCATCAATTGCGGTGCATGCGAGCCTGAATGCCCAAACACAGCCATCTATGAAGGTGGCGTTGAATGGACATGGGCAGGAGGTACAGATTTGACTGAAGTAGAATTGGAAGACGGCACAGTAGTAAATGCCAAGGAACCACAAGAGCCAGTTTCTGACGAATTTTATTATATAGTTTCAGGGAAGTGTACGGAGTGTACTGGTTTTCACGAAGAACCACAATGTGCAGCTGTATGCCCGGTAGATTGCTGCGTAGAAGATCCTGACTATGTAGAAACGGAAGAAGAACTAACAGCTAAAAAGGATTGGCTTCACGTATAAGAATTTTAAAATCAAATTTTGAAAAGCCGATTCGTTCGGCTTTTTTTATTTCATCTTACTACGTTTTATTAGATAAGCCAAAAGTACAGAATCCACCGATTGTGTGACATCCACTTCCACTAAATCGATCTTGGCTTTATGGCACCATAGTTTTATTTCTTCCATGTATTGCTGCATGCCAGCTTTGTATTCTGCTTTGATGGTTTCGGGCTTAATTTTCACTTCTTCGCCTGTCTCTGAATCTACAAAGACATGTGGTCTTTCATCAAATTCAAATTCCTTCTCAGTAGGGTAATGCAAAGTGTGAAAAAGGATTACCTCATGCTTGGCATGTTTTAAATGCTGCAATGCTGAGAAAAACTCATTCGGATCTTCCTCGCTCAATAGCATATCAGAAAATACTATGACCAAAGATCTTTTGTGAATCGATTCGGCCATCATGTGAAGGACTTCGCTTGTCCTTGTATGTCGTGGAGCTTTTTCCTCTACAGATTCCTTCAGCAAATGATCTAGCTGTATAAATATCTTATTGAGGTGCACCTTTGTTGATTTTATCGGACTTTGCCAATCAATCTTGTCCGAAAATATTTTTACGCCAAGTGCATCTCTTTGTCTTTGCAGTAAAAATGCAAGAGCCGCGGAAGCTAAAATAGAAAAGTGAATTTTCTGATTTTCACCTTTCGGATAATACATGGAAGTAGAGTTGTCCAGCAAAATCACACAGCGGAGATTGGTTTCTTCTTCGAATCGCTTCACAAATAAGCGGTCATTTTTGGCGTAAACTTTCCAGTCAATATTTCTGGTGCTTTCGCCGGGATTGTAAAGTCGATGTTCCAAAAACTCAACTGAGAAGCCGTGATAGGGCGATTTATGCAATCCAGTGATGAATCCTTCCACCATTTGTCTGGCAAGCATTTCCAAATTGCCAACTTCCTTTATGTCCTGAATTGTGATTTTATTTCCCAATACTTTGTATTTTATATCAAATTGTACTTGTTGCTATTTACCAAGCTTTTGCAATTTTGGAAGCAACTCTTAATCGGTCTTTTTGTTTTTTATTTTTGTTAAAAAGGAAATCCTTCTTTTATTTGACAATTGAATGGCCAATAATGGCCTAAGTTAAGTGTCAAAAACAGGATTAAAAAATATAAGGACAAGTGGAAGAGCATAACGAAAATGATAAGCCCGAAATATTTTCACAGAGAGTAAGGGCAGGAAAGAGAACTTATTTTTTTGATGTGAAAGCTACACGTGGGAATGATTACTACTTAACGATCACAGAAAGCAAGCGGAAGAATAAGGATGACGGATTTTACTTCGAAAAACATAAGATATTCCTTTACAAAGAAGATTTCGACAAGTTTGTAGAAGCGCTGAACAATTGTGTAGATCATGTAAAAACTGATTTGATGCCGGAAGTTGATTTCAGCCAATACAATGAAAGCGAAGAAGACGATACAGAAAAAGTTGATAGTGAAACTGATGATTTGAGCTCAGAGCTCAAATGGGATTAAGTTTCATTTGATTTAATAATTTTAAAGCTCCTTGGAAACTTGGAGCTTTATTTTTTTAAATTTGACAAAAAAGGCATTAATGAAGACTAGACTTACGCTGCTGTATTTGATTGTTGGGATAGCTGTATTTATACTTCTTGCCATTATTTTCTCCAATATCTTTATCTATTTTGTTTTGGCTTTGGTTTTAGCAGCACTTCTTAGGCCACTTACCAACCGAATTAATCAAATTCAGATTTTCTCAGCAAAAGTCCCAAGAGCAATTGCGGTGCTTGCATCCTTTGCTACATTTATTATCATTATTACCTTATTTATCTTATTATTCATTCCTCTTATTTCCGAGCAAGTAACCGTCCTTAGCAGTCTCGATTATCAAGATTTGATTGCAAGGCTTACTGAGCCGATTACAAGGTTAGAAGAGTTTTTATATAGTTATGATTTTGTAAATTCCGAACCAGGCTTTTTCATTGAGAATCTCACTGAAGGTTGGAGAAATTTTTCCTCGAATATCAAATTAGAATCGCTTATCAATGGTGTGCTTTCATTCACAGGAAATGTATCAATAGGAATCATTGCAGTCACATTTATCACCTTTTTTCTGCTTTATGAAAAAGGCCTTATTCGTAAGCAATTAATAAATCTTATTCCCAATCAGTATTTTGAGGTTTCGATCGCGGCTGTTTCAAAAATCGAAAAGCTCTTGTCTAATTACCTATTAGGGCTTTTATTTCAAATGGTAGCCATCTTTAGTATGGCTGCTATTGGCTTATCTATTTTTGGTATTAAATATTCATTAGTCATTGCGCTGTTTGCCGCATTGGCCAATTTAATTCCTTACGCCGGCCCAATTTTGGGCGCCTCTTTTGGTATTTTAGTTGGAGTTTCTACCATGCCAATTACTTTTGGTACACCTGAATTTTACTGGCTTATCATCAAGATAGTTTCCGTCTTTTCAGTAGTTCAAGTTACCGACAATATTGTATTGCAACCATTTATTTTCTCCAGAAGCGTAAAAGTGCATCCCTTGGAAATATTTGTCATTATCTTTGCGGGCGCATCGCTCGGCGGCATTCCTGGAATGATCGCCGCAATTCCAGTTTATACTGTAATTAGGGTGTCTGTTAAAGAGTTTATTCAAGGGTATAAGCAATACCACATTTTTAAGATTTGATCATTTTCTATGGGACTACAGTGCGGAATTGTTGGTTTGCCAAATGTTGGTAAATCCACACTATTCAATTCATTATCAAATGGCAAAGCAGAAGCTGCCAATTTTCCTTTTTGTACAATCGACCCAAATGTTGGGGTAGTATATGTGCCGGACACAAGGCTGGACAAACTCGCCGAATTGGTAAAGCCAAATAGAGTATTGCCTACGGTAATCGAATTTGTGGATATTGCCGGATTAGTAAAAGGAGCTAGCAGAGGAGAAGGTCTAGGAAATAAATTCTTGGCCAATATCCGTGAAGTGGATGCCATTGTGCACGTAATCCGTTGTTTCGACGATCCCAATGTTGTTCACGTAAGTGGTGGAGTAGATCCGCTTTTCGATAAAGAAGTAATCGATACAGAACTTCAATTGAAAGATATTGAAGCTGTAGATAAAAAAATAGCCAAAATAGAGCGGGTGGCAAAAACGGGCGATGTAAAGGCTCGAAAAGAAATGGAATTTCTTACTCGTCTCAAAAATCATTTAGAATCAGGCAATAATGCGCGCAGTTTTGAGTTCTCAGAGGAGGATAAGGTGGCCATTGCAGATTCATTTTTGCTAACTGTAAAGCCAGTTATCTACGTAGCCAACGTTGACGAATCGGCAATCCACACAGGCAACGAGCATGTGAATGTGCTAAAAGAAAAAGCTGATGAAGAAGGCGCTGAGGTAATCGTAATTTGTGCTAGTCTTGAATCTCAGTTATCCGAATTGGAAGCGGAAGAGAAGGAAATCTTCATGGAAGAATATGGAGTGACCGAATCTGGCTTAAGCAAACTTATCAATGCTTCTTATTCTATTTTAGGCTTAATCACATATTTTACTGCTGGTGTTCAAGAAGTGCGTGCTTGGACTATCCGTAAAGGTTGGAAAGCACCGCAAGCAGCAGGCGTGATTCATACAGATTTTGAAAAAGGCTTTATCAAAGCTGAAGTTATAAGTTATGAAAATTACATCAAGCATGGTTCGGAGCAAGCGTGCAAAGAGGTGGGTAAATTACAGATTGAAGGGAAAGAATATATCGTAAAAGATGGTGATGTAATGCACTTTAGGTTTAACGTATAATTTAAATTCTGAATATTTTTTGGATTTTCCTTTTTAAACTGACTTGCAATCACTTATTTGGTTGTTAGATTTAGGGTACTTTTTTATTTTTTTCAGTTTAATGAGAATTCGAATAATTTTTAATCTAAAGAATAGGGGAGCAATACTTCCATTTCACCATCAATATCTTCTTTCGCAGTTGATAAAAGGGCTATTGCTGAAGGGTGGAAATACCCATTTCTTTAATTTTAAATTTTACCATTTCTCTGGCTTAAAAGGGCAAACCAAAGTAAGTAGGAGCGGACTTCACTATTTGAGCCAAAAGGTCACATTGGTTTTGTCTTCAAGTGATGAAGAATTTATTGACTATCTTCTAAAGCAATTTAGCTCTACCAATATCATACAATTAGGTGCTTTGCATTTAGAACCTAGCGAGGTGGAAGTGGAAAAAGAGCCGACTTTTAGTGATTGTCAAAAGCTAATCTGTATTTCACCAATTGTTCTGAAGGATCCGATTTATGAGGATCCTCAAAATAAACAGTTTATTCATCCCGAAACTGATCTTTTCTCAGATTTACTATTTGAATCAACTTTGGCAAGGATGACAGATCATGGACAATACTCTATAGATGATCTGGAAAATTTCTCCAAGTTTGAGCTTGTGTCTGATAAGGAGTACTTGCAAAAGCTAGATGAGAAGCAGAAGAAATTTGCTCGGATTTACTCTGTTTTCGATCAAGATGTTCGTTTCGAAATCAGAGGTTATACTTTCCCGTTTACTTTGTATGCAGCCAAAGAAGTGCAGAAATTTATCTATCATAATGGCCTAGGAGCTCTGACTCACAAAGGCTTCGGAATGGTAGATTTTGCTAATCAAGCTGCGAATGAAATAGTTTCTAATAGAAAGATTGAGCCTCTCACTTCTTAATCTCTACGGCGATTTGCTTCAATTTTCTGATAGCCAATTATTTGGTCACCACGAGCACCAATTGGTCTATAATAGACAATGATTTCATACAAGTTTTCAGTTTCGAACCTGCTGCCTTCGAAGTAGTATGGCGGGAGGGTTTTGCTCTCCACACTGTATGCATAATCGTACCAGCCTTGCTTTACAAAGACTTCAGTGCGGTAGCCGTTAGCATTCGCGTCATATTGCATTTCGGCTTCTTCATATCCACCCCAGTTGGTAAGTGCTCCCATCAATTTTACTTTGCCATCAATCTTGTCTGATTGAAGAAAAAACTCTGTAAGCACATAATCTGGATCTCTTTGGCCGGTTGGTAAATCATTATTTTCAGGAATGAAATTTCCATTGATATCCAAGGTTTCGCTATAGGTTTTGCCGCTTCTTAGTACATCTGCACCAAGTGTGGCAATGTAGAAATTTGCATCTTTGCTTATATTGGTGATGTTTTGACCAGCAAAGTTTACGGTTCTTAGATCGAAAAATCGAAACTCATTGCCACCAGGAAAATTATTCTTTAAATCGAAATTTCGGTAATCTAATAGTCTTTGCGTTTCTTGGACTCTATAAGGCTTCAAATCAACCAGCGCATTATCCCATCGTTGATTTTGACGAACGACGACTTTGATCTCCTGAGAAGGATTGTTCAAATCAAGGTTTGGATATGCAACGGTAAATTCCACCTGCTGATGGGTATTGCGCTGCTCAACGCCGGCCGAAAACGAAATCTTCCCGCCGACATTTACTTGATTGTCTACAAACATCACTCGCTTGCTAAATACAATCTCATCTTGATTTCTGTTTCTATATACTACCAATGCATAATTTCCGGGTAGTTTCACCTGAGGAACTTGAAATTGGTAATTCACATAGTTGACGAGCGTATTTCTGCTGAAATCATATTCTAGAATTGGAAACTCATTGTACTCATCAAGATAATCCATTGCATACAAGCTCGATTCTTTCCAGTCGTGATTACAGTGGATTAATTCGACGAA
This sequence comes from Peijinzhouia sedimentorum, assembly GCF_049340005.1. Taxonomy (NCBI): domain Bacteria; kingdom Pseudomonadati; phylum Bacteroidota; class Cytophagia; order Cytophagales; family Peijinzhouiaceae; genus Peijinzhouia; species Peijinzhouia sedimentorum. The sequence continues at coordinate 56,742 of NZ_JBMPIY010000011.1, read as the reverse complement.
ATAATTATCAAACTCATCTGCCAATTCATCGAAAGATAAAATCATAGGTCTGTCCTCATTCATTCCTACAACCGGTGGCTGCAAAAATGCTTGTGGCATAGCTCCAGCTGGGAAAGCCATTACCGATCTAAACTGCGGTTCAAATACCTTATCCTCCCATAGTTTTCCGGGATTTCGCTGCGCAAAGCCATTGATACTTATCAGTAAAATCAGCGTTAGATTTAAGATTAGAATCTTTCTCATGGCTTTGTTCAACGATTTATTTTAGCGATTGGTCATTTACGCTTCTTCTAATTTAAGAAAAAGTGCTTCCCATTCTTTATTGCTTTGACTAAGCTTCTGCTGCAACGCTTCGAATTCGCTATTTACTTCAGCAAGCTTTTCGAAGTTTCCAAATATCTCCGGTTTCGCTAGCTCAGCTTCCAATTGCTTCTTTTTCTTCTCCATTTGAGCAATGTTTTCTTCCAAGCTTTTCAATTCATTCTGAAGAGCTTTTGTCTCTCCATTATTGTTGTTCACCTTTTTTTCTTGCTTTATAGGCTCTGCTTTCTTCTTCGCAGCTGCAATGTTATTATCAGCCGTTTTTTCTTTAGCAAGGCGTTTTTCTCTTTCGCTATACCACAGCTCAAACTCATCGTAAGTGCCGGGATATTCCTTGATTTCCAAGTCCTCTATATACCAAATCTTGTTCGCCACCTGCGACACGAAATGTCTATCGTGGGAAACGATCACATAACTACCCAAGTATTGGTCTAGAGCCTGAACAAGGATATTTACCGAGAGCATATCAAGGTGGTTGGTAGGTTCATCCAAAAGCAAGAAATTAGCTTCTGAGATCAAGGTTTTGGCTAGCGCCACTCTCGATTTTTCTCCACCCGATAGCACTTTAATCTTTTTGAAAGCTTCGTCGCCACTGAACAGAAAACAACCCAAAACGCCTCTCAATTCCATCTCCGATTTATCAGTACCCGCTTGTACCAATTCTTGGATGATTTCATTTTCCAAGTCCAGCGATTCCAATTGGTGCTGAGCAAAGAATGCTCTAATTACATTATAGCCTTCTTGTCTTTTGCCTTCTACTTGTTCGGTGCCAGCGATAATGCGTAGGAGGGTAGATTTACCTTTACCATTCGCACCAATCAAGGCGATTTTATCTCCACGCTCGATAATCGCATGTGTATTTTGCAGGATTTTCAAATCTCCGTATGCTTTGGACACATTTTCCAATTGCATAATATGTCTGCCTGGTTGCTGGTTGAATTTGAATTTGAAGTTTACCGCCGCAGTTGTTTCTACCACATCGTCCACTTTATCCATTTTGTCAAGCATCTTGGCCTTACTTTGAACTTGGCGAGCCTTCGTTGCTTTTGCACGGAATCGCTCGATAAACTTTTCCGTCTGCTTTATTTTTTGCTGCTGATTTTCATACGCATTGCGCTGAATCTCATTTCTTTGATCTTTCTCTTCTAAGTAAAAAGAGTAATTACCAGGATAATAAACTAGCTGTGAATTTGTTACCTCTACCGTTTTATTGATGGTAGCATCCAAAAATCTTCTATCGTGGGAAACGACCACTACGGAACCTTCATAGTTTCGCAGATAGTTTTCTACCCATTGTATGGATGGTAAATCCAAGTGGTTGGTAGGCTCATCGAGTAGCAGGAGAGAAGGCTTTTCCAAAAGGAGTTTGGCTAGCATTACTCTCATTCTCCACCCGCCTGAGAAAGTCTTCAATGGGCGAGAAAGCTCTTCAGTAGTAAAACCGATTCCTTCTAATATTTCACCTGCTTTGGCTTCCATTGTATAGCCATCCAATGCTTCGAATCTCTCCTGTAGCTTGGCCAGTTTTTCTATTTGTGCATCTTGATAATCAAGCTCCATTTCCTTCAATACCTTGTCAATTTGGTTTTTTACATGAAGTGCTTCTTCAAAAGCCTCCATAGCAACTTCCAAAATCGAATTTTCTGATTGATAGGAAAGTAAGTCTTGATTTAGAAAGCCAATGGTGCAATCATTACTTTTTTGGATTTCGCCGCCATCAGGTTTAAGGTCACCTACAATGATTTTGAGTAAGGTAGATTTGCCAGTTCCATTAAGCCCAATAAGCCCAATTTTGTCTTTGGGTTTGATATGGAGGTTGGCATTTTCATAGATGGGTCTTCCACCGATGTAATAAGATAGATCATTTATCGAAAGCATGCTGCAAAATTAAGCTTAATACAGGGAAAAACACATCTGAAATCATTTAATAAGAATAGGTTTCTTAACTTTCTGGTAAAATATTCAAAATTCAAATTCTTGAACTTATGACTAATTATAAAAAGTTGCTTTTAAGTGGTAGTGTTGTGTTTCTCGGATTACTTGGCGCGTGTGAGCAAAAACAAGCCCAAACTACTGAGGAGGAAACTACTTTAGATTTAGCAGTAGAAACAGATGGCCTCCCGCTGCATACCATTAAGCTGCCACCCGGCTTCGAAATCGAGCTTTGGGCAGAGGATGTGGACAATGCAAGGTCTCTGGCTAGAGGCGATAATGGAACCATTTTCGTTGGCAACCGCCAAGGAGATAAGGTGTATGCATTGGTCGATTCTGATGGTGACAATAAGGCAGATCAGAAATATGTGATTGCAGAAGGGCTATTTATGCCAAATGGCGTGGCTTTCAGAAATGGTGATTTATATGTCGCCGAAGTCAATAAAATATGGAGATTCCCTTCTATTGAATCCAATTTGGAAGCTCCTTTAGAGCCTGTGTTGATTTATGATGAATTGCCAGACGATCGCCACCACGGCTGGAAATATATTGCCTTTGGCCCAGACGATAAGCTTTATGTGCCCGTAGGTGCTCCTTGTAATATTTGCGAACCTGAAAAGGAAATCTACGCCAGCATTACACGCATGAATCCTGATGGTAGCGATATGGAAATTTTCGCAAAAGGCATAAGAAATACCGTTGGTTTCGATTGGAATCCAGAGAATAATGAACTGTGGTTTACAGATAATAATAGAGATATGATGGGGGATGATATACCTCCTTGCGAACTAAATAGAGCTCCGGCGCAAGGTCTGCATTTTGGATATCCGTATTTGCATGGAAGTGATTTGGCAGATCCGGAATTTGGAAATAAAGTAACCAATATCGATTACACATTGCCGGCACAAGAAATGAATGCCCACGCCGCTCCTCTTGGAATGAAATTTTATGCGGGAGGAATGTTTCCTGCTGAGTATAACAACCAAATATTTGTAGCCGAGCATGGTTCCTGGAACCGAACAAAGAAGATTGGCTATAGAGTAGCACTTGTAAAACACGATAGCGAAAAAGGTACAAGCTACGAAAGCTTTGCTGAAGGCTGGCTCAATGACGAAACACAAGAAGCTTGGGGCCGCCCAGTAGATGTGCTTGTACAGCCGGATGGTTCCATCTTAGTTTCTGATGACTTCGCAAATTGTATTTATAGAATTAGCTATAAGGGTTGATTTTACTCTACTTTGATGAATAAGAAAAAGCGCTTTATTGGGCGCTTTTTTTGTTGTCAGAACTATGATTAGAGGTGATTTTCTGATGGGCTATAATTGAATTTGACAAGACATCCGCTTTGTAAATGTTCAACACATATTTATGTGTATTTCTTCATTGAAATGGATTTGGCTGTTGTGGAATACGCTGTGAAAAGAGGACTGGAGGTTGTCGAGATTGAAGAGAGTTTTTGAGGGCAGGGTTTTATTTTCACTTAAAGCAACGCTTTTGAATTGGTCAGTTAATTAAATTTTAAAATCCTTCCTTTTTCTGTTGTTTTCTACAAATATTATCAAAAATAAGCCTTTCAATTTTAAACGGGACTTCAAAGTCATTATTAGCCTCATTAAAATCACATCTTGGACATTCAAAGTGATTTATATAAGTAGTTGACTGATCAATTAATGGTGTATCGCAATTTGGGCAATGCGCAGTTAAATTGGAGAGATGCCATTTATTTTCTAGCTCGTTAAGTTTCCACCCCCAAGACCATTTCCAGTTTCTAAGTATATCAGACTTATAATTAATAAATTCTGGTCGAGGTATTTCAGAATAAGACAATCCTTCTTTTGTACCTTTTCTAAAAAAGAAATTACCTACTACAATTATTAGCAGAAAAATAATTACCCACCAAAGTCTTAATTCAAAGTTAATGATCAATGATAATTGATTCAAAACCCAATCTATCATATTAAAAAAGGTTGTTAATATTGGTTTTTCTTTAAGTTTATCATAGCCAACAGTTAACAAAAATGGGACTATGGCTGATGTTACAATCCCAATTGTCCAAGGTGATTTTGTCCAATCATTCTTTTTTTCTGACATTTTTTGGCGTTACTTTTTAAAGTATTCAAATTTATTATCACTCAATCTCAATCCCATCAATCTCCTTCATTTGCCATTCTGTTTAACCAAAGGATACGGTTCTTAATTGTAGTAGAAATTACACAGGATGTGGATTTACTACTACAATATATTAATTAATTTTTAGCCAGATACAGGGTCATTAAACAAAACACAATTTTCGCCTTTTTATAAGTTTTGGAGGAGCTTTGGATTAATAAAGGAGACAGATATCATAGTTTTCATTCTATTGTATAGAATCCCTGCCCGCAGTAGGCAGGACAGTTCAGACTCTATCAAGCATTTCTTTGAAACCGAGCAGACCCTTCCTCCATAGTTCTTCGCCAGCTCTTATTGCCTATTCAATTTTATGTGCGGGCTAAATTATTTCTTCCAAAGCAGAATTAACCATTTGATAATGGACTAGGCTATTTATGGTAATCTTTTCATGGAGTTTCGAAAGTAATTTTGTGTTGGATTTTTAAACTCAAAAATACGCAAATGAAACACTTTTACCGTCGAACGATTTACGTGCTGTTGATTTGGTGTACAGCCATTTTTTTGTCTGGATTTTCTTCTAATCCGGAAGATATAGAGGAGGTAGCGATAGCTAATTTAGCACCTGTCACGTTGGTGTCTTGGGATTTTGCAGGTGCTGCAGGGAACCAGACTTCTACTGCAGGTACTAGTTCCGATGTAGGCATTACTGCTGCTGATTTTACAAGAGGAGCAAGTTTGAACTCAACATCTGCTGGTAATTCAATTAGTTCATCAGGCTGGGATTCCGGAGATGATAGATACTTTTCTTTTGGCTTTACGGTGGAAGCCGGAAGAGAGGTTGATCTTAACGAATTATTCATAGCTACTAGATCAAGTAATACCGGGCCGGGAGAATTGGCGCTTAGGTCTAGTTTGGATGGGTTTACTACAAATATTGCAGAGTGGGATCAATCCGGAACTAGTTTCAATAATCAACAAATTGACTTGTCTGGCTTTTCGCAATTTCAAGGCATAACAGGCTCAATCGAATTTAGAGTAGTTTCAAGAAGTAGCACTTCCGCCAATGGAGGAACTGTGTCATCTGGCGGTACTTTGCGGGTAGTTAATCATAACACAAGCGGATTAGTAAATTTCACAGGAACAGTTAATGTAACTGGCCCGGCGCCCATTATATCGGCAAGTCCAACAGCTATTAACTATGGCAATGTAGCGCCAACTACTGCGGCTGATGAAACGATTTTGGTAACTGGTTCTAACTTGACTGTAGGCATAAATGCAGATATCTTGGGTGGAAATGTCTCAGCCTTTTCTGTATCGAACAATGAAACGGTATATGATGAATCAGTTGTGTTGTCATCGGCAGGGGGTTCTTTATATGTTCGTTTTTCACCTCCCGCCTCCGGTGTATATACTGAAACGCTCAGACTTTCTTCAACAGGAGCTCAATCAGTTGATATTACACTAACAGGTGTAGGTTTTGATGAAAATGCTTTGGTGAGTTTGTCAGCTGTTGGTGCTGCGTACACGCAAAATTTTGATGTATTAGCCAATACAAGTTTTAGCTCAGATCGTCCAGAAGGCTGGTTTTTTGTGGAGCAGGGTAGTGGTGCGAATGACACTTATCGAGAAGGAACGGGTAGTTCAACTTCCGGAGATACCTATAGTTTTGGCGCTTCTAATGATACTGATAGAGCACTGGGTTCTTTGGCTTCTGGCAGTGTAGCTCCAATATATCTGGGTGGCGGTTTCGAAAACACGAGCATTAATCAGGTCTATAACGGTTTCGATATTAGCTATTTTGCGGAGCTTTGGCGTAGAGGATCAAATTCCGAAGGTGATTTCCTTACTTTTTATTACAGTACAGATGCTTCTTCCTTGGGTGATGATGCAGCTACTTGGGTTGAATACGATCCACTTACTGCTCGCGCAAGTGATATAAATTTAGCAGGTTCAGGAGCACAAAATGGCAATTCCTCTTCCTTTAGAAGTCAATACAACAGTGTATTAAGTGGTTTGGCTGTATTTCCTGGAGAAACTGTTTGGTTTCGTTGGGTCGATACCAATATCTCCGGTTCGGATGATGGCTTAGCAATAGATGACTTTGAAATCACACCGAGTGGATTTAATGCAGCAGATCCTTTTATCATACCATTAACTCAGAACATTGATTTTGGTCAAGTATTTATTACGACTGATTCTGATGTTACGGAATTCGACTTGGTGGTTGATAATCTTTCTAATGATATTACGATTAGCTCTACTCAAGCATCCTTTCAAGTTTCGACAGATGGAGTAAACTTTAATCCTTCAGTTACGCTGCCTTCTTCTGGCGGCAGAGTTTATGTAAAATTCAGCTCTGCAAGTGAAGGTAATTTTAATGGCACTATTGAGTTTGCTTCTTCTTCAGTGGTTTTGGCAACAGTAGATGTGTCGGCTATAGCCATTGACCCTTTCAACAATATCATTACTATCGCTGATGCTCGCACAAAATTAGAAGGAGAGTTCGTAGCTGTAGAAGGTGTAGTAACTGTTGGGAAAGAGTTTGGCAGTGGCCCTTCTTATATTCAAGATGCTACAGGTGGTATCCCTTTTTTTAACTCCAACTTTACTTCTCAAATCGAGATTGGTGACAAAGTGAGAGTTTATGGACCAATCAGCTTCTTTAATGATTTGAAGCAAATTTCGGGAAGTAACTTCATTGGAGTGGATGTAACAACATCTCCTGAATTTATTGTCCCTCAAATAATTCCTTTGGCTGAATTGGGCAATTATGAAGGTCAATTAGTAACTGTTCAAGCAGAGTTTGAAAATAAAAACTTTGTTTTTTCACCTAATAGCAATGAGAATGTATTGGCGGGAGGGATTACTCGCGAAGTAAGAATCACCGGAACTACAAATATCCCGGGATTAGCGAAGCCTCAAAGTACAACAGAAATAACCGGTGTAGTAGGGCAATTTAGAGGTACTCCACAACTCTTGCCTAGATTTGAACAAGATATACAAGGAGCTGAATTACCTGTAGTAGCCGGTGCTGAAATTTCGAGGAGTCAAACACTAGATGTTGTCACCTACAACTTGGAGTTTTTTGGAGCTTCCACCAATACTTATACAGAATCGTTTGGGCCAACAGATGTGACCTTACAAGCTGCGAATGTAAAAATTCTATTGGACTCAATAGATGCTGATATATATGCTATTCAAGAGGTTTCTGATGCAAATCTCTTGCAGCAGGTGGTGAATCAACTGAGTGGCTATTCTTTAATTATGTCTGATCGATATTCCTACTCTTGGCAAGGTTTTGATCCTTCATTCGCTCCTCAGCAGATAGGTTTTATCTACAAAACATCCACTATTACAGCATTATCTAATAGGGTAATGTTTGAAGAAATGTTTGAACAAGCACGTGCCGGGCAATCCACACCATTAGATGGTTATCCAACAGGTACAGCTTCTAGCTTCTATTCTAGTGGCCGTTTACCTTTTCTTTTGGTAGCAGATGTAAATATTGGTGGAATCGAACGAAGAGTAAACTTTATCAACGTCCATGCAAAGTCCGGTGGATCAGATCTTAGCGATTATAATCGTCGTCTTTTTGATGCTACCGTCCTGAAGGATTCCATTGATCAATACTTTGTTGATCAAGACATTATTTTCCTTGGGGACTTTAACGATGAGCTTGAAGGAAGTATTCTTACTTCTCAAAGTGAATCACCTTATTCTATATTTTTTGAGGACTTCCTAGAAACCACCCGTTCGCTAGGTGCTAATGGTGCTCGATCTACTATTGGATTCTCCAATGTAATTGATCATATCATGGCCTCTAACACTTTTGAGGTAGATTGGATTGATGGCTCGGAAACAATAATTACTCCTTTTAGGCAAATTACAGATTATGGAAATACCACATCGGATCACCTGCCGGTGCATGTACGTTTTCAGCTAAAACCGAGACTTACTGAAACAGAGCAAACTTTCATAGACGAGTTCTACAATGAATTGAACGGTGAAGGATGGTTTAATAATTCAGGTTGGGTAGATGGTGATGGTAATCCAACATCCGGTGAGTCAGTATCTTTCCGTTTTGGCTTAACGGTAGAAAAAGTAAATCCAGTGACTGTGACGGAAATAAAATTGCCAAGAAATAACTTGACAGGTGAATTTCCAATAAGCCTTTTGAATTTTAGTTTCTTAAAAACTTTAGATTTAAGTGGCAATAATATCGTTGGCCTTATTCCTAGGGAGATTCTCAACTTAAAATACCTTGAGAATTTAGATATTAGTTATAATGGTCTTTATACTAATGATCCAGAAGTAAAAGCCTTCCTAGATGCTTTACAACCAGGTTGGGAAGAAACCCAAACTGCTGCGCCACTAAATGTAAAAGCAAACCTTCTGAACCCTAGTGCGATTATCAGCTGGACACCTATCCCTTATCAAGGGGGTACTGGCCGCTACTTCATAAAATATCGTGCAGAAGATGCGGGAGGGTTTACAACAGTTACTGTAGAAGGTAAAGACAGCAGTGAAGGATTAATTCCTAATCTTGAATACGGTAAGAAATACTTGGTGTATGTTCAAAGTCAGACAGATGCTAATCCTCCATTCAACCCGAGCTCAGTAACCAGTGAGTTGAGCGAAGTTATCGAACTCTTCTTTGCTACGACCGTCTCAGCCACAGAACGTGCAGGATTGATTTCCCTCTACGAAGCAATGGGAGGTGATGAATGGACGAATAATGACAATTGGAAAGATCCTGTGAATTTCAGTAAAGCAGGTACAGAGTTCCTTTGGAATGGTGTGACCTTAAGCAAAGTAGATGGTGTCAATTGGAGTGTAACAGGTATCGATTTGAGCAACAACAATCTCACCGGTACGCTACCGGATATCTTTGCTGCATTCCCGAACTTAATAAGTTTAAATCTAGCGGGGAACTGCCTAGAAGGTGCTGTGCCACTGAGTTTATCTAGCCTAGAGAACTTAGTAAGCTTGAACCTAAGTCAAAACCGCTTTAATAGCTTTAGCTTAACAAACCTAAGCGCTACAGATGTAAACCTTAGCTACAATGCCTTAGGCGAAGGAGATGACAATATTACATTACTTGCTCAATTGCAAGCAGACTACCTCGCTACTCAGACTATTGCGCCAGGTGGGATTCGCGTTGTCATTAATGATGATACTTCTGCAGAAATCAACTGGGAAGCGATTGGTTTTACGACTGGTCTTGGTCACTATGAAATTCGCCTTAGAGAAGTAGGTGCTAGCAGTTGGAGCTCAAGAGCCACGGCTAATAAAAGTCAAAGCAAGGAGGAATTTAATACCCTTAAAGCAAATACGGCCTACGAAGTGCAAATCAGAACCGTCCATATTCAAAGCGAAGAAGGTTGCTTAACCTTTAGCGACTGGAGTGAAACCATCACTTTTAATACTTTAGCATCCTTACCTGCAAAAGCAACTTTAAGCAGCCCAAGAGACTACATGCTTAATACGCCAACTGTCTTGAGCTTAGTAGTCAATGAGGCTGCCTTTGCGACGAGCTATGAGATACAGCTAAGCACTAGCCAGGACTTTACCGAAGCAGAAACGGAAATCTTTATAAATGCTACAGGTGAGCAGGAAGTAGGAGATTTGATGACCAATACCCGCTATTATTGGAGAGCCCGTGGCATCAATGACCGAGGCGAAGGTGCTTGGTCAAGCATGGCACAATTCAGAACAGGACTTAATCAAGCAACTGCTTCAGAAGAGGGTGTAATTTTCTGTGCAACAGAGGGAACGCAATTATTGACTTGGGAAGCTATCGAAGGAGCTAGTCATTATAGAGTAGAAATTGCTACTGATGCAAGCTTTAACAATGTAGTGAGAAGAGCAAGAGCTTTACAAAGCTTACAATTAACTACAAGAGAACTAGCCGCTAATAAAACCTATTACTGGAGAGTGCAAGGCTACAATGATGTAAAAGCCTATAAAGGTAATTGGTCTAGTACAAGCCAGCTAAGTATACAGCCGAGAATTCAAGTAATTGGAGAACTAGAGCTTTGTCCCAATAGCAATAGCATCTTAAACTTACCAATCAATGAAGGCTCAAGTATTCAGTGGTATGTCGATGGAACAGCCATTGAAGGTGCAACTGAAAATAGTTACACGGTTACAGAAGCAGGATCTTATTTTGCTATCCTAAGCAATGATGGGGGAGCTGCTTGTGATAATTACCAAACAGAAAGTATCAATATTACTGAAATTGAATTAGTTATGCCGGAAATTGCTGTTAGCAACATCTTATTATGTGAAGGTGAAAGTACGATTTTAAGTACAAATGCTTCAGGAAGCAGCTATCAGTGGTTCCTTAATGGTACTGCTATTCCCGGCGCAAATGCACAGAGCTTTAGCACAAGTGAAGCAGGTTCGTATTATGTAAGCATCCGCAATGGAAAGTGTAGCATCCAAACACCAAGTGTTGCTATAAGTGGAGCTAGCTTAACACTCCCAGTGCTTAGTATGAGTGAGAATGCCGAGGAACAATTAAGTTTAGGTCTTCCGGTGGAGATTCAGTCTAGCGAAGCACCATTTGGCGTGGGTTATCAATGGTTGTTCAATGGAGAACCTATTGAAGGGCAAAAAGCTGCAAATATCCTAGCGAAACGCAGTGGTAGTTACCAATTGCTCTTTACAAGCGAAGATGGTTGTACGATGCTATCAGATACATTTGTTCTAGCTTATCCAGCAGGTAAGGAACCTCAGGAAAATGACTTGAAAATCAATGCAAGAGCTGCACGTAATCAATTAATAGCGGCCTTCCCAAATCCTACAAGTGATCAGGTGCAGGTGAGCCTTTCAAATGATTATATAGAAGGAACAACAGTCAATTATCAAGTGCTAGACTTTATCGGTCGTCCGGTAATTTCAGGTCAGTTGCAACGCCAAGGAGATAATTGGGAAGCGAACTTCAATATGATCAACTTGAAAAATGGTCTATACTTTATTCATATAAATGATGGAAGTACCGTATTCAAGCGTACGTTGAAGAAAGAATAGTAAGATTATCCAACCAACCCTTAATTAATACACAAAGGCAGCCTCGATATCCGAGGCTGTTTTTTTATGCTAAGCTTATTCTAATCCTACAATTGGTTTGTAAATTATTTTCCTGACTTGTCCGTTTTAGTGCGGTCTAAGAATTTTTGTTATCATTTGGTTTAGGTTTTTTGCTACGGCTGATCTGATTTTCATTTCCTTTTTGGTTATTTTATTCCATAGCCTAGCACCTGTTGCCTTTTTGGACTCGGTTAAGAAGGCTCCAATCGACCTCAGGCTCATAATTGCCCGATGGAAATTATAAATGATTGTTGAACCAAACGGTCAACGTTATTTAGGCATTCACATTCACAACCTGTCACCCATAACCCATAACCCATAACCCATAACCCCCATAAACGTTTATTCCATTCCGTTAGCTAAAAACATCCACCCAAAAATCACCAAAATAACCACCCAAAACAGTCCTGAATTTCCTTCAATTTCCTAAGCCAAATCAGCTCATTATCCATGCACATTTTGCCCAGTTTCTGACCAAATTATGCCCAAATCAACCAACCTCTTTGCAGAAAGTCACTTTTTCTGAAATATTCAAATACTATTATTTTGAATTAGTAAATTTAAAATATGAATTTTTTTTCACTCGATTTCAGCCCATTTTAGTGGGTGTTTACCTTAGGGTTTCCTTGTGCTTTCCTTGTTTTCCCATTGTGCTTTAATTGTTCGGAACCTCGCATAAAACGCATAAAGCGAATATTGCGCAAAAAGATACATAAAACGAAGAAAACGAATATCACGAAAAATGTGCAATAAACGCATATTGCGAATAAAACGCACATTCATTTTTTTATCCCTAAAGGATTCACCAAATTAGTTCAAAGCCGAAGCAAAGCACCCAAAATGGAGGGTGCTGCCAGGCCAAAAAAATACGATGATCATTGAGCGAAAAACGACCCAAAATCGCAAAATTTCGCCCAAAGTTCAATGCCCAAAATACGCCCAATTTTTTTAAATAGACCCCCAACTGTTCGACATTTGAAATGTCGAACTCCTGATAAAAGGGATTTGTAATCCGACTTTCGATAACGAGCGAAAATACTGCAAGCAGGGATTAACCGATTTCACGGATTTTTTTCAATAGAACCAAATAGACCGAAGTTTGGAGGGAGGTTCCAAGATTCCCATCACGACCTAATCATTCGGCATCTTACTTCCATTACATAGCCAAGTGTATGTTGAAGGGCTTGGCTGGCTCTCGATACATCGTAAGAAAAGCTATAGTACAGCCCAATGTACTCGCATTGTGACCGCCTCTTGATTGGGTTGAAACTCCTTGAACAGATTCATTTGCTTGGTATAATTAGCAATAAACATCCTGGTCATCTCTTGTAAGGAGGAAATTTCTTCATCAGTTGAGCCAGAGCCGATATGCTTAAGAATTATACGTTGACAGTCTTGATAGCGCTAAATCTGGACAGCCTGAGAAGTCCTCTTTGTTTTTACAACTCTAATGCGCAGCGTTTGACCCTATTAGTGCGGTCAAACTAACTAAAAAATGAAATGTCTTGCTGTAAATCAATCCCTATTTTTTGAAAGACTCAGAAGTGGACAAGCCAGGAGCGAACTTCAATATGATCAACTTGAAAAATGGTCTATACTTTATCCATATAAATGATGGCATTACAGTATTAAGCGTACATTGAAGAAGGAATGGTAAGTTTATCCAGCCAACCCTTAATTAATACACAAAGGCAGCCTCGATATCTGAGGCTGTTTTTTTATGCTAAGCTTATTCTAATCCTACAATTGTACATTATTTTTTCTTTCACACTGAAAATTAACAATTCCTGAGTCTGTTATTTTGGCTTTGTGTTTGTACATTTCATATTAGTCTGTTAGAGATATACATACTAATTGCATAGAAATCAATGTTGAACCTAAAAGTCTAAATCATGGTAAAAGATCACGGACCAAGCATAAAAAATGATAAGCAATACGAAGCTCTTCGAGATAAAGGCATGAGCAAAACAAAGGCTGCACGGATCGCAAATACTCCTGACTCTGGGGTAAAAGGAGGGAAGGCGGAGGATTATGAGGAAAGAACAAAAGATGAACTTTACCAGCAAGCAAAAAAAGTAGGGATTGAAGGTCGATCAAAAATGAATAAAGAAGAGCTTATCAAGGCTTTACGAAACTCCTAAACTGAAAAACATAATTCTGAATGAAATAAGAATGGCGCCATTCAGCGCCATTCTTATTTTAAAAACTATTTAAAACAATTCTTATTTCTTCTTAGCTCCAGCTCCAGGCAAACCCTTTTTCTTTTGCTCTTCTCCAGCTCTCATCGCATCTTCTAGTCTTTGCTGGAATTTTGATTTCTTCTTATTAGCATTCTTCTTTTTGTTTTCTTCAAGGATCTGCTTGATTTTATCATCATTTACAAATCTTCTGATTACTGCTTGCTGTCCAAAAGTCACCAAGTTCGAAACAAAATAGTAAAAGCTAAGTCCGGCAGGGAAGCTATTCAAAACCACCATAAACACCACTGGCATTGCATAACCCAAAGATTTCATTGGGCCGGTTACCGAACTCACTTGATTGTTGGACCAAGTATAAAGTATGGTAGAGGCTGTCATCAAAAGCGTAAAAGCACTTACGTGAGAGCCATAGAATGGAATGGTAAATGGCAACCTGAAGAACACATCATAGGTCGATAAATCATGTGCCCAAAGGAAACTTTCTTGTCTTAATTCGATGGAATTTGGAAAGAAAAAGAATAGCGCAAATAGAATTGGCATTTGCAGCACAACAGGAATACAACCACTCAGCGGATTGACACCAACTTTGCGATAGAGCTGCATTTGCTCCGTCTGCATTTTGGTCATATCGCCACCCACTTTTTCTTTTAGCTCATCAAGTTCCGGCTTCAATACTTTCATTTTGGCCATACTGATGTATGACTTATATGAAAGTGGTAATAGCGCCATTTTAATCAATAGCACTAAAATGATAATGATAACGCCATAATTACTGATATACTGCTCAAGGAAGTAGAAAATATTAATAACAATCCACTTATTTACCCAGCTCACAAATATGTATCCGAGATACACATTTTCCTCGAAGCCAGTAGTGACTTGCTTCATTACCTTATAGCTGTTTGGCCCAAAGTAAAAAGCTAGATTTTCATCTTGCAGATTGCTAATTGGTAAGTCCAATTGAAACTCACCACTTTTGATGATCTGGTCATTTTCATCATCACTTGATGCGCGTACTAGACCATTTTTAAAGCCTTTATCAGAGATAATTGCGGCTGTAAAGAAGCGATATTTATTCCCAGCCCAAAGAATGTCTTGAGTCTCCGTTTCTTCCTCTATTTCATTTGTCGGAGCCAATTCTTCGAAACTTTTGTCCGCAGTGAAGTACGTAATACCGGAACGCTGACGAGATTGCGCTAAATCTTCTTCGACGCGAAGCATATCGTGTTTCCAGGTAATTGCCAAGTTCTCACCGGCCAATTCGCTTTGCATTCCCTGCAATTGAATATTGTAATTAACAACAAAGCCTGAAGGGGCGAGGGTATAGATTTGGCGAATCGATTTGCCGGCACCTGCATTTGCAGTAAGAATTAAGCGGGTGGTATCGCCACCTATTTTTGATTGACTCTCTACATCAAAATACAACTCACGAATATCCAAAGCACCTGCTCTAAGCGGGAGGGATAAGGCAAAGTCATTGTTTTCTGCATTGATTAGATGCAAAGGAGCTTTGTCATAAGTAAGGTATTCTTTTAAAAGAACATCCTTAATTTCACCGCCCTTGCTACTGATTATTACGCTGATGTCTTCGTTTTCTAAAGTAATATCTCTTGCAGATCCATTCATTGCAAGCGATAAAGCACCGTATTTTTGTCCGGCTAAAGCTTGGCGAAGCGAATCATCTTCAATAAGATTTTCAGTGGTCGAAGACGTAATATCACTAGGTTGATTCTGCGTTTGCTGTGTGTTTTCTACTAGATCAGCTTCAGGAGCGACAGGTGCCTCTGGAGCGAAATAAGTAACATACACTAAAAGCAAAATAGAGATAAGAACTATCCCAATAAACTGATTTCTATCCATGTTTGATTAATTAAGCGGTTACCTCCCGCTGTTTTTCAATTGCAGCTTTTATAAACTTCACAAATAAAGGATGAGGATTGAGCACAGTACTTTTTAGCTCAGGGTGAAATTGTGTTCCCAAAAACCAAGGATGATTTTTTACCTCAACAATTTCTACCAAACCCGTCTCTGGATTTTTTCCTGTAGCTAACATTCCGGCATTCTCCATTTCTGCTAGGTACTTATTATTAAACTCAAAACGATGACGGTGTCTTTCGGAAATCATGGTGTCGCCATATGCTGCATAAGCTTTAGAGCTTTTTTTCAATTTGCAATCATATGCTCCCAAACGCATCGTTCCACCTTTATCTACAATAGATTTTTGATCTTCCATCATATCAATTATTGGTTCGGATGTATGTGGGTTTACTTCCGTAGAAGCAGCATTTTTTAGTCCCATTACATTCCTTGCAAATTCGATTACCGCACATTGCATTCCTAAACAGATGCCAAAGAACGGTATTTTATTTTCACGGGCATATTGGATTGCCAAAATTTTTCCTTCAATTCCTCGCTCACCAAAACCCGGAGCTACCAAAATACCATCCAATTGACTTAAATAGTTGTTGATATTATCAGGCTCAATCTCTTCCGATGAAATAAATTGCACATCTACCATGCATTCATTTACCGCACCTGCGTGGATAAATGACTCTATAATGGATTTGTAAGCATCGGGAAGGGAAACGTATTTGCCAATCAGGCCAATCTTAACTGATTCTGTAGGGTTTTTTAATCTGCCCAAAAATTCTTTCCATTGCGTAATATCTGGAGGGCTGGTATTCTTAATCTTTAGTTTGGTAAGTACTCGTTGATCAAGCTTTTCTTTAGCCATCAAAAGTGGAACATCATAAATAGTCTCTGCATCCAAAGCCTCAATTACTGAGTTCAACTCTACGTTACAGAAAAGCGCAATTTTCCTTCTGATATCACTTGGAAGTGGTTTTTCTGAACGACATACTAATATGTCTGGCTGGATTCCTTCTTCCAGCAATTGCTTTACAGAGTGCTGTGTTGGTTTAGTTTTAAGTTCTTTAGCCGCTTTCAAATAAGGTACTAGGGTAAGGTGTATTACCAAAGTGTTGTTGGGACCCATGTCATATTTGAACTGCCTTACAGCTTCTATAAATGGCAGAGATTCTATATCGCCTACGCAACCGCCTATTTCTGTGATGATTATATCATATTCATCATTTTCTGCAAGCTTAATGAAATTAGCTTTGATCTCATCAGTGATATGAGGAACTACCTGTACAGTTTTGCCCAAAAACTCACCTCTGCGCTCTTTGCTTATAACATCATAATATATACGTCCAGTGGTTACATTATTTGCTTGGGAGGTAGATGTATTCAAAAAACGCTCGTAATGTCCTAAATCCAAATCCGTTTCGGCGCCATCGTCGGTTACATAGCATTCGCCATGTTCATAGGGATTCAGGGTGCCCGGATCTACGTTGATATAAGGGTCGAATTTTTGGATGGTAACTCTTAGACCTCTTGCTTGTAGCAATTTGGCTAATGATGCAGCGATAATTCCTTTTCCTAAAGAGGACGTCACACCGCCAGTGACGAAAATGTATTTTGTGGAAGCCATAAGTTAATTTTGGTGGGCTGTACTTATGGGATTCAAAGTTACAAAAATGCCCTCAAAGTATTTAGATTCCTTTGGAAATAAAGCAAATTAACTTTTATCCTGCTCTAGGTCAGTATGCAAAAATGGGCAGAATTTGGAAATAATGGAAGTAATTTGGGTGAGGCTGAGTTTTAGTATAATTTTGAAAGATTAATTGACCCATGACAGAAAGTAAAACTAAGCAAAAGCCCATTTTGCCTGCCGATCTCAAAAAGCATCTTTTGCGGGAGGATATATTTAGCCTGGTTGCTGACTGCGCCAAAAACCTCAATTTACCTGCTTTCCTTATCGGTGGATACGTCCGTGATTTGCTATTGGGGAGAGTTTCTAAGGATATAGACTTTATGTGTATTGGCAGCGGTTTGGAATTGGCCAAAGCGGTTGCCGATAAATTGGGTAAGGATTCCGAAGTAATATATTTTAAAAATTTCGGTACTGCCATGATCAAATGGCGTGGCTATGAATTGGAGTTTGTAGGTGCCAGAAGGGAAAGTTATCGCAGCGATAGCCGTAAACCATTGGTCGAAGATGGTACTTTAGAGGATGATCAAAATCGCCGAGATTTTAGCATCAATGCGATGGCTCTTTCTTTGACCGAGAACTTTGGTGAGCTAATAGATCCTTTTGATGGTTTGAAGGACTTGAAGCGAAAAATCATCCGAACGCCATTAGCTCCTGATATTACCTTCTCGGATGATCCGCTACGAATGATGCGAGCGATTCGCTTTGCGAGCCAACTCAATTTTGATATTGAGCCTACGACCTTCGAGGGGATCAGTAATAATGCGGAACGGATCAAGATTGTGTCGATGGAAAGGGTTTCTGATGAGATGAATAAAATCATTCTTAGCACAACACCTTCTTACGGATTCAAACTATTATATATCTCAGGTTTGCTTAAGTATATATTTCCTGAGTTGGTGGAGTTACAAGGTGTGGAAACTATCCAAGATAAATCTCATAAGGATAATTTCTACCATACACTGCAAGTGCTCGACAATGTAGCTGAAAGGAGTGATGACTTATGGCTTCGCTGGGCTGCCATATTACATGATATAGCAAAGCCAGCTACTAAGCGGTTTCACGCCAAGCAAGGTTGGACATTCCATGGTCATGAAGATAAGGGAGCGAGGATGGTTCCGGGAATTTTCCGTCGCATGAAATTGCCGATGAATGAGAAAATGAAATTCGTCCAAAACTTAGTGAGGTTGCATTTAAGGCCGATTCCTTTAGTAAAAGAGCATGTAACAGACTCTGCTATTAGGAGGTTGATGTTTGATGCGGGTGAAGATTTAGAGGCATTGATGATTCTTTGCAGAGCAGATGTCACTTCAAAAAATTCCACTAAAGTGAAGCGATTCCTTAAAAACTTCGATATTGTGGAACAAAAAATGCAAGAGGTGGAAGCGAAAGACAGTGTTCGTAACTTTCAACCTCCTGTGAGTGGAGAGGAAATTATGGAATTATATCAACTAAAACCCTCCCGCATTATTGGCGACCTGAAAGAAGAAATAAAAGAAGCTATCTTGGATGGAAAAATTAGCAATAACAGAGAAGAGGCTTTGGATCTATTAAAAATATTGGCCGAGAAAAAAGGCTTAATTTTACAAAACTGAATTTTAACTACTATCAAATGAAAAAGAATGTTGTGTTCATGATCCTATTACTAATGATTAGCACTCCGATGCTTAGTGTAGGACAAACCAATGTAAAGGAAACGCCTGAATATCAAAGACAATTGAATGTCTATAATTTAGCTAAACGCTATAATGATGTAACGGCAATTCGAAATTCCATTTACCAAATCATTGCAATCAATCCAGATGAAAAGGCTTGGTTGGATACTCTCGCGTTGTTCTATTTTGAGTATGAACAATATGGTGCTGCAGCTTTGGTAACTAATGATGCTATTACTATTGATCCAGATAATCTTCTGGCACTTGAAGTAAATGCAATTTCTATGGAGAATATAGGATTGAAAGAAAATGCTGTAAATCGATATCAGTCTCTTTACATAAAGGAACCCTCATTAACTTTACTCTACAAAATTGCTTTCTTACAGTATGAACTAGAAAGGCTTACTGAGTGTGAAACAATTATTAATCAGGTAATGGACGACCAACAATCTATAGTAGAAAAGGTAAATTTCCAAGGTGAGGGAGAAGAAGTGATAGAAGTGACGATGAATACTGCCGTGAAAAACTTACTTGGTTTGGTAAGGCTTCAGCAAGGGAAAACTGAGGAAGCCATTAAGATATTTGAAGAGATTCTTTATGAACATCCAACCTTTGCTTTGGTAAAACAGAATCTTGCGACAGCAAAAGGAAATTAAAGAATTTGAATAATTGACACTATTAAAATAGCGGGTTTTTCCCGCTTTTTTAATTTATAACCAGTTTGAGATTTTCCATTTTTGTAGTTCAATGTTGGGATGGCTGTTTGCGGGTGGGAGGACAAAAAGGCGGGCGGGCGCTTGCCTTGCGTGTGGAAGCTTCTTTTTGTCTAGACTTTTTTGTTTCTTTTTGTGGCAATGACAAAAAGAAAAGAGAAAACTTCCAAATGTTGTTGAAATCCAATGACTTGAATACATTCATAAACAACTCTTTGTATTGAAAAAGAATGCGATTCATAATAACGAACTTATTAGCTAAACTCTTCCTTTCCTTTCTTTTGTCCTAACACAAAAGAAACAAAAAGTCAAGCCTGCCTGACGGCAGTCAGGGCTGAGGATCTTTTCCCTAAAATATGTTCCATAAATAGGCGACCCAAAGAAACTCGCTGCGCTCAAACAGTCTTTGGCTCAAGAAAGCCTATTTATTCCACCTATTTCTTAACGGGAAAATCTCCTAGGCCGAAGTTGGAAGAAGAAAGAGAAAAAGAAAACCAAGGAGGAACGGCTGTTTGTGGGTGGGAGGACAAAAAGGCGGGCGGGCGCTTGCCTTACGTGTGGAAGCTTCTTTTTGTCTAGACTTTTTTGTTTCTTTTTGTGGCAATGACAAAAAGAAAAAAGAAAACTTCCAAATAACATTAAATTTCAATTGCTTAACAAAATTTATAAGCAACTCTTTGTATTGAAAAAGTATGCGATCGTAATAGCAAACTTGATAGCTAAACTCTTCCTTTCTTTTGACTCAAAATAAGCAAAAACCCAAGGCTGCTTGAGCAGTCAAGGCTGAGGATCTTTTCCCTAAAATATGTTCTATAAATAGGCGACCCAAAGAAAATGCTGCGCTCAAACAGTCTTTGGCTCAAGAAAGCCTATTTATTCCACCTATTTCTTAACGGGAAAATCTCCTAGGTCAATCCGAAATTATAGAAAAATACCCAATTTTTAATTTATAACCAGTTTGAGTTTTTCAGACTTAATACGTGCTTTGAGCCAGTTTTCCATTCTTGTAATCTCGGCGCGAGAAGGGCGGGAGGTAAAGCTCGCAAAAGCCAAATAAGTAGTATCAGGCTGATTTGTTACGAAATTGGTGATGATGGTGCTATTAATCGCAAACTCTTTCACGTTGCTGTGCTGCGCTTTCAATTCATTGCTAATATCAGTCAGCGGCAATTGCATTTGTTTCATAGTAATGATCTCTCTTTGCAGAATTTGGATTTGTTCATCCTTGGTAGCAAGTAAGGCCTCATTCTTTTTGTACAAATCTTCAATAATACCCGATCGCAAGTTCATATTCATCCGCTCTACTGTCGCAATATCCAATGGGTCACCTGATTCGTAGCCTTGAAAAACTTTGAGCTCAACATCCTTTAACTTATAGTCCTCCATTTTACTTTTGGCATTAGAGATTAGGACATCTTCTACCTTTTCACCAAAAAAGGAAACTTCGATGATTTTAGGATTACTCTTGAAGTCGTAGCTTTTTGATATGATCCTCGATTTTTCAAATGTGAGTTCTTGATCCAGAAAAGCCGAAGCATTGCGCTCAAATATACTTTGCTGCACTACTTGTAGACCTAAATATACACTTGGAATAACAGTGAGAATTACAAAAGCGATTATGTAGGATTTCACACGCTTTTCTCTTTGCTGATCCATGAACTGCTTTTTGGGATATTTCAGAAAGCGGACAATCAGAAAAGTAGAAAGACTTATAAAAACTGAATTGATAAAGAACAGATAAAAAGCTCCTAAGAAGTAATACAAATTGCCTGTGGCGATGCCATAGCCTGCTGTACACAAGGGAGGCATCAGCGCAGTAGCAATAGCCACTCCAGGTATGGCATTACTTTTTTCTTTGCTTGAGCCAGCTACTATTCCGGCAAAACCACCAAATAACGCAATAAATACATCATAAATGGTAGGCGTAGTACGAGCGAGTAATTCGGATTGTGCGTCGCTAAGTGGGCTAATCAGGAAATAGGTAGCGGATGTGATTACACTAATGACAATCGCTACAGCCAGGTTTTTGAGTGACTTTTTAATTAGCTCAAAGTCATTGATGCCTACACCCATTCCCACGCCGATGATTGGACCCATTAGCGGCGATATAAGCATAGCGCCTATGATTACGGCTGTGGAATTAACATTAAGACCTACAGAAGCGACAAATATGGCAAATATCAGAATCCAAAGATTGGTGCCTTTGAATTCCACATTTTTTCTAATGTAATCTATCGTTTGTATTTCATCTGCCTTGTCCATACTTAGGTCGAAGCGATCTCTCAAAAACCGAATCGGACCAAAGAGGTAAGAATACCTGCGCAACTTCATCTTCATGCTTTAAAATTATAAAATTCCCTCAATTCTATTTCAGACAAATATTTTTTAGCAGATAAATTATTGACATTCAGAATTGTGAGAAAAAATATAAAAAATCTCTAGTGAAAGGCTTGCAGGGATAAAAGTAAAGGCATACTTTTGCATCACTTTCAACGAAAAATAAGGCTTTCGAGCTTTTTCGGAGAAATAAGGAGTGGTAGTTCAGTTGGTTAGAATGCCTGCCTGTCACGCAGGAGGTCGCGGGTTCGAGTCCCGTCCATTCCGCTTGTCAAAGTAAATTAAGCCTGTAAATTAATGTTTACGGGCTTTTTTTATGTCTTTGTGGTAGACAGAAGCATTGCGACGTCTATTATTGAAAAGCGCAAAAGACCTCCCGCTTTTTCCTTCCTAAGAATTATTTGGCTGATAAACTTTTCAATTTCTCATTCTGTTGTAAATTAGCTGATTGCCAAGAAGAGATTGTTCCACTAATTACTCTTCATGGACAAGCTAAACTGAAAATCTTTATTTATGGAGCTATACGCAAAGGCATTAACCTACGCAATTCCATTTTTCCTTATTTTGATTATCGCCGAAGAAATCGCTGCGCGCAAAATGGGCAAAAAAGTAAATGTAGGAATGGACACCATTTCAAGTTTGAGTTCGGGTATGACGAACACGCTTAAGAACCTGATGGGACTTTCTATTATCATCATTAGTTATGAGTGGATGGTGGGCAAAATTGCCATTTTTGAAATAGAATCAAGTATTTGGCTCTATGTGGCTGCATTTATCGGAATCGATTTTGCAGGCTATTGGGGACATCGCTTTGAGCATGAAATCAATGTGTTTTGGAACAGGCATATAGTGCATCATAGTAGCGAAGAGTTTAATCTATCTTGCGCATTGCGTCAATCCATCTCGGCTATTGTGAGCGTTTTCTTTTTTCTATATATTCCAATGGCACTTATCGGTATTCCAGCCGAAATCATCGCTGTAATCGCTCCAATTCATCTTTTTGCACAGTTTTGGTATCATACAAGACTTATCAATCGGATGGGATTTTTAGAGCATATCCTTGTGACTCCATCACATCATAGAGTGCATCATGCTATCAATGATATTTATTTAGATCGAAATTATTCTCAAATCTTTATCATTTGGGATAAGCTTTTTGGCACTTTTCAAGAGGAGTTGCCTGAAGTTCCGCCCGTGTATGGAACCAAACGTCCAGCGAATACTTGGAATCCCATCATTATCAATTATATGCACTTTTGGGCATTGGTAAAAGATGCTTGGTACACCCGAAATATTTGGGATAAAATTAGGATTTGGTTTATGCCAACAGGTTGGCGGCCGGATGATGTAAAAGATAGAATTACTTATGAAGTGATCACCGACCCATATAAGCAAGTGAAATACGACTCAAAGCCTTCTGAGAAATTACGCACATGGGCTTGGGTGCAATTGGTAGTGCATTTCTTATTGGTCTTTCATGTGCTTACAAGTTTTGCTAGCATCGAATACAATCATATTTTGCTCTATGCCGGTTTTATGATGGTCTCCATTTTCTCATTTACCACCTTGATGGACAAGCATCCGATGGCAGCAGGAGCAGAGTTGGTGAAAGTAATTGCCGGGTTGGCTATATACTTTTACTTAGGTGGATGGTTTAATCTTGCAGAAATATTGCCGGGTGGTGATTTGCTGATCATATTCTATTTTGGATTTTCATTGGTGGCGAGTGTTTATTTTACAAGTGTAGAAAAAACAGTGACCAGCACTCAAACCCAGAAAGTAAAAGTAAAGCAAGGAGCTTAGCATAAGAGAATAGGCGGGAGGATTTGTGAATGAGTTATTTATAAATTCTAAACCAATTTTTGGCTTTGGATTTTAGCCAAAGATCGTAATTAGCTAGCTTCCCATTTCAAATTCAACTCTATCATTTATCTGATTAGAGCATAGCATCGCAAGTTTATTGATGTATTTTTGTACCTTAAACGTTGAAACATGGTATTAGACTTCGAAAAACCCATAGCCGCATTAGAAAACAAATTAGAGGAAATGAAAAGCCTTGCAAAAGAAAGCGGCGTGGATGTATCCAAAGATATTGCATCTCTGGAAGTTAAGATCCAGAATTTGAAAAAGGAAACCTTTCAGAACCTAACAAGATGGCAGCGAGTGCAGCTTTCTCGCCATCCGGAGCGACCTTACACGCTTGATTATATTTATGATATTACCGATGATTTTATCGAACTACATGGCGATCGTCAAGTAAAAGACGACAAAGCAATGGTAGGCGGCTTCGGTACTTTAGATGGCCGTTCGGTCATGTTTATCGGACAGCAAAAGGGCCGCAATACCAAACAAAGACAGCAGCGTAATTTCGGTATGGCCAATCCAGAAGGCTATCGCAAAGCACTTCGTTTGATGAAAATGGCCGAGAAATTTAATAAGCCTATAGTTACATTTATAGATACTCCAGGTGCTTTTCCTGGTTTGGAAGCCGAGGAGCGTGGACAAGGTGAAGCAATTGCCAGAAATTTACGTGAAATGTTCAAATTGACCGTTCCGGTGATTTGTATCATTATTGGAGAAGGAGCTTCTGGTGGAGCTTTAGGCATTGCCATTGGCGATAAAGTACTAATGCTTGAGAATACCTGGTATTCGGTGATTTCTCCGGAATCATGCTCTTCCATCCTTTGGAGAAGCTGGGATTATAAGGAGCAAGCCGCAGAAGCATTGAAACTGACTGCTCCAGATATGATCGAAAATAAATTGATCGACGGCATTATTCCTGAACCACTTGGTGGCGCACATAGAGACAAACAATGGATGTCCAACAAAGTGAAGGAAGTGATCCTAGAGCAATTGAAAGAATTGGATAAACTAAGTCCTCAAAAACGAATCGAGCAGCGGATCGAGAAGTTTTGCGCGATGGGAGTTTATCAATAGGAGATAAGGAAACTAAATTTTAAAGGGCTTTTGAAGCCCTTTTTTTATTATTTAGCAGTCGTAGCAATTTCGATTCTCCAGCTTCCATCGTTTTTATAAGATTCTGGTTTTTAGGATATTGATATAATATTCACACCAAGTAGAGACAGGGCATGCCCTGTCTCTACATTAGTTCTCACCAATTGAGAGAATAACCGAGTTCCCATAGCCATCTCCTCAATATTAAGGTTTCATCATTTTATTCAGCGTTTCATAAAACGCTGCATTTTCCAGATATATCATCAAAGGAAAAGACCTAAATCAGACTAAGATATTTTCTGCTTGAACCATTTTGGTAAGTTTATTTTGCATGGCAGAAGTGTAGGATATTTTCTTAGAATGCCCTATGTTTATAAGCAAAGAAAGAAAAAAAAGTAACTATACAGCCTCTGATAAATGGGAAATAGATGAAACTGTTTCTTGTATGTCTCTATTTGGAAGTATATGCAAAGTTAGTTACAAGTTGGGAGCAATATTACCACAACAAAGTACAGTGGTATTATCAATAATTTCAAAATCGAATCGTTACACAATTATTATTTATAACTTTAAAAAATGAATCGTAGAAGCTTCTTAAAAGCCACTACCATGGGAGCAACAGCACTTTCCTTTCCGTTGCCTTTGCTTCAAGCACAATCCGCAAACTCTAATTCCATAGTTAGGAAACTCTTCATTTATGGTGGTGATTTCGACAGAGGTTTTATAAAATACGTTGCTGCCTTAACAGAAAAAGAATATCCAAGAATTTGCTTCCTACCAACAGCAACCGGTGATGCTTCAGGATACGTCATGCGTTGGTTTGAAAACTGTGCGGACCTTCCTATAAGACCTTTTGTCCAAAGGTCATTTATCTCATCTTACAATCAGAAGGCTTCCTTCGAAGATGTTTTTACCAGTATGGATGCTATTCTTGTAGGTGGAGGAAATACGCTAAATATGATGGCAATCTGGAAGGCACAAGGTATGGATATAGCTCTGCGCAAAGCTTATGAAAAAGGAGTCGTATTGGGTGGAGGAAGTGCTGGTTCTCTTTGTTGGTTTGACCATGGAACGACAGATTCCCGACCAGGTGAATTAAGTACTGTGGAAGGATTAGGTTTTATTAGCGGTAGTCATTGTCCACACTACGACTCAGAAGGAGATAGAAAACCACTTTATTGGTCAAAAATTAAGAGTGGTGAATACAAACCGGGCTATGCCTGCGATGATAAAGCAGGAATTTACTTTGAGAATGAAGAAGTTAAACAAGCGGTTGCTTTAAATGATAAAAGCAATGCATATTTTGTGGATTTGGTAATAGGAGAAATTGAAGAGACAGTGCTGCCAAAAATTGTATTGCCACCAGCATGGGGATAAATAGTCCCGAGACTTACAAAGTAATAACTGCATTTTAGTTATAAATCTTGTAGACGAAAAAAATACTTCCACCAATCGAGTAGCCTAACCTGAGCCATTTGGCTCAGGTTGAGGCTCTCACAGCACCGTACGTACGGGTCTCGTATACACGGCAGCTCGTAAAGCATAGGAATGCTGCTCTTTACACCAATATGCCCTTTCCGTTACTTTTTCTAAGATAAGGAAGTCTGTGTTACTGCAAACAGCGCAACAGCCAGAAAGCTGGCAGTCATTATTTGGAATATGGTGGTCAATAAAGTTCTAAATGCCAAGCTAGAAGGAACAGCTTTCTAGATCAGAAAAGAACTTAGCGAAGCAATATCACAAATACCATTGAAAATAATGAGTAAAACCCGGATTGGTCAAGCGAATAAGAAAAACAAAACGATAAATTCGGTCTGAAAATGAAGATTTAGCCGAATACTATTGAGACACATTCGTTCCTTCCTCCCGCCATTTAAAAGGTATGCATAGGCAACCGAGACGTTATCTGGCTTACGCGTGAATTGGTGCTTGATTGGTTCTTCTAGGATTAAAATCATATTTTTAAAAATAATTGGAAATTTTCCCACAAAGAGTCGATATAGGAGACCATTGTGTCATTATGGAAAAACCATTATGACTAGAATAAAACCTTCTCAATGAAACTAAGAAAACTTTTACTTACGATAATTCTAATTAGTAACATTGGAATTTTTTCATACGCACAAACGACTAATATTCTTTACTCTGAGACGGTTCAACAAAGAATAAAAAATGTTGAAAATAGCCTTAGCCCATTAGTATCAAACTCAGGAGAATCACTCTGGAATCTTGAAAAGCAAATGCAGAAATACAATGTTTCCGGACTTAGCATTGCCGTTATCAACGATTATCAAATTGAATGGGCCAAAGGATATGGAGAAACTGGTAATAAAGACAAAATAGACATCACCGAGCAAACTGTTTTTCAAGCTGCCTCGATGAGTAAATTTGTAAATGCTGTGGCTTTAATGAAACTTAAGGAATCCGCAGATATCAAGCTAGATGATGATATTAATACACTTTTGAGTAGTTGGCAACTTAACTATGACGAAAAACAACCTATAACATTACGTCAATTATTAAGTCATACTGCAGGTTTATCAACACATGGTTTTGGGGGTTATATAGATTCAAAAAAACTACCAAGCCTAGTTCAAATATTGGAGGGTAATAAACCAGCAAACTCAGATAAAGTAAAGCAAATTCAGCCTGCTAATAAAGAATTTCGGTATTCTGGTGGGGGCACTATGATCTCTCAACTTATTCTCATGGATAAATCAAATTCATCTTATGAGAGTTTTGTGAGTGAGAACGTCTTTATGCCTTTAGAAATGAATCATTCTTTCTATTCGACAGAATTCAACAAATATTCAGACAATTTAGCTTATGGACATTCTCAAAATGGGAAACCCTTGAAGAATAATTATAATATCTACCCTGAATCTGCAGCAGC
This sequence comes from Peijinzhouia sedimentorum, assembly GCF_049340005.1. Taxonomy (NCBI): domain Bacteria; kingdom Pseudomonadati; phylum Bacteroidota; class Cytophagia; order Cytophagales; family Peijinzhouiaceae; genus Peijinzhouia; species Peijinzhouia sedimentorum. The sequence goes on along the minus strand of NZ_JBMPIY010000011.1, from coordinate 28,984 downwards.
CGGATTGTGGACAACACCTACAGATTTGGCTAAACTGATTATTGATATTCAATTAAGTTTAAAATCCGAATCTGCAAAGATCCTCTCCAATCAATCAAGCAAAGAATTAATTACACCCGCGTTAGAAAATAGTAATTCTGCTTTAGGACTATTTACCGAAGATGAAAACGGAGAATTGTATTTACAACATTCAGGTTCTAATAGAGGATTTAGAGGGAAGTTCTACTTCAGTGCAGAAAATGGAAATGGTGTCGTCATTATGGTCAATGGCCCAAATACTACGATTATAGAAGAAATAATAAGGAGCGTTGCACGAGTTTATAAATGGGCTGGATTTAAGATGTTTGAAGCCTCATCAACCTTAGCCATTGATGATGTAGACTTAAGTAAATATGTTGGAACTTATGCTTTGGATGATCGAGAAGTTAATGTTACTCTTAAGAAAGAACAGCTAACCTTATCGGAAAAAGGTAAATGGAGTTCTAATTTGACAGCTTTAAACAAATCAACATTTGTAGTCGACATTGTAAAACCGCAAGCCACAATTGAATTTGTTTCCGACAGCAATGGCTCTGTTATTAAATGTATATTAGATCAAGGCGGATTGACTGAATGGACTAAAATTGACTAATTAGCGAACGTACAATATGCAGTATAAACATTGGTTTTTAGGTGGTTATTTAAACGTAGAGTGCTCCGTAAATTATCAAAATACTGAAAATCACTAGTATGAATACTAAAATATTTATTATGCGATTGGTAGCTTTATTAACCTTTGTGCTTTTTCAGGCCAATATAATTAATGGACAGACTTCATTAAGTGAAATTGACCTGAACTCTGGAGAATATAAAGTAGGGTTTCGGCATTATATCACTTCGGATAGTACGAGAACCTACAGCCGGATTTATGATTACAGCAATAAAAAAATTGCAAGACCAATTTCTGTAAGTATATGGTACCCATCCGAACAAAATATAGGAGATAAGAGACCATTGAAGGTTTTGGATTACTTAGAAATCTTGAAACAAGAAGAAGAATGGGAATACCTTCCAAGCGATCAAATATTAAATTGGTTTTATTATTCCAATACGCCTGCCAATCATAACCATCTCAAAGAGCTAACAGAAGCATACCCTGAAATCACGTTTGCTAATGGTAAATTCCCCATCATAATTTATGCACCAAGCTTCCAAGCATCATCCATAGAGAACTTCGGGCTTTGTGAATACTTGGCAAGTCACGGTTACATTGTGATATCAAGTCCCAGTCGAGGAGCAGAAACACGTTGGTTTGGCAATAACAGTACAAAGGAAATAGAGACTCAAGCCAGAGACGTGGAGTTTTTGATCAAAGAGGTTGGAAAATTTCCGATGGCCGATAATAGCAAAATTGCACTTATGGGTTTCAGTTTTGGAGGTTTATCAAACATAATTGTCCAAAATCGTAATGAAAGAATAAAGGCGATTGTCAGTCTCGACGGTACAGAAAGATATCAGTATGCGCTATTAAAGGAATCACCTTTCTTCGATTCTAAGAAAATGAATGTTCCATACCTTCATATGGCTCAGAAAGACATTCCTAAAAAAGTTCTTGAAGAAGACAACATAAATGCTGAACTCAATTCGATATTTAAATTGTATGACAGTCTCACTTATAGTAAAGCCTACAGATTAAAATTCCATGACTTAACACATTCCAATTTCAGTACTTTGGGTGTTTTATTCGCAAATAGGGATGATAGACAAGATAAAAGCGATTCTGAAATAATGGAATCCTACAATTGGGCTTCTACTTATACATTACATTTTTTAAATGCCTTTTTAAAAAATGACGATAGAGCATTAAAATTCATCGATAATAAGCCAACGGATAATGGAGTAAGAAATGGTTTGATAACTCAAAGAACCAAGCAACCCGAAATTGTTGCTTTCACTTTTAAGGACTTTAATGATTTAGCGTCAAACCGGAACTATCAGAACCTTTCTCAATTGTATGATTCGACGGTGCAAAAACATCCTTCATTTAAAATTCCTGAGGGCAATCTAAATACATTGGGTCTTCAACTTGTTTTTAACCCAACTACTTCAGCGCAAGGGATAAATATTTTAGTATTTGCAACAGAACTTTATCCAAATTCAGCCAATCTTTTTGATAGTCTTGGAGAGGGATATCTATTTGTTGAAAATAAAGACAAGGCAATCGAAAGTTTTGAAAAATCGTTGGCATTGAATTCTCAAAATCAAAATGCGATTGATAGACTAAAACAACTGAAAGAATAAATACATGTACTGGTTATGTCAATAATAGCCAATTTAGTAGATGCAAAATCTTGAGCCTTGGCACTACCCATAGATTATTAAGTACCAATGTTGCGAGATAAAAGATTCTCAGGATTTCAGAAAAAGGAAAGATCCAAATCTACTCTTATACCGGAACCATTTTTAAATACATACAAACTTATTGGTTATAATCTTTATTGAAAAACATATTTTACACCAACTAATTATAAAAGAGAAGCAATTTTTTTAATCTCTTTTTCACTAATTTATTATTCATTGGTTCAAATGTGGCTTTAGTTTTTCCATCCTCTTTAATATAAATTACGAAAGGTTGGTTTAGGTTATTTGTAAGATGATAAATAGATAATAGTTCAGCTAAATCTTCATGCCATGAAGCCATTCCATAGAGTGATGCAAATGGGGTTTTCTCGAGGGCATTGTAAATTTCAGGTGCAGATGAAATAGGCTGAACATTACCACTTCTGAAACGTGTTTTTTCCAATATTGGATTAATAAACTTAGCTACTGGAGTATTAGATAAACGCCATACATTTTCAGTAAACGCAGTATGTATAACCAAAGAATCTATTTTTTCTGCTTGAGGGGTTAAGCTTAAAACGGCATCTACCACATGGGTAGCTTCGTGTAGTAAAACATATTGTAAGGCATTTAGCTTTCCTGCATCAATTTGTATTTCTAATGTTGGGTTTGAAGAATTATCGAACACGGATTTTTCCTTCCAAGTTGCCCATTCTGAAATTGTTTCATTCAGAATTCCTGCTCGGAAAGTTATATTAAATTTTTTGATTGAATCCGTCATTTCTAAGGATGAAGTAAGAGCTGTATTAGGCATATTATCCATAAAGCTGATACTATGTAAATGCTCTTTAAGAACTTTTTTATGCAATGGTGGTAATATCGAAAAGGCTTCCTCTACTTTTGCTTGTTCTTCATCAGTCAGCACATGGTTTGATGGCTCCATCCCAGCTTCTATGAACATTTTAAATACACTTTCAGGTGCTTTTAAAATACGTTCTTTGTAATAGGGCTTTTCGTCACTATTAATGGTTTGAGCCGAAAGTTTGCAAAACAATAGAACCAAGATAAGTGTAATAGTAAGTTTTTTGTTTATCATATAAATAGGAGTTGTAATGAGTTCGAGAAAGTTTTTAAGCCTAAAAATGTGTTTAGAAATAAATTATTGATTTTCCGAGTGTAACCGTTTCAAAATAACGGAACGAAGGCGTTCTTCGTTTTGATCTCCCCATTGACCTAGAGCCGAGATAACAGGAATAAGTGTTTTCCCAAAATCAGTTAATGAGTATTCTACTTTTGGCGGAACAACCGGATAAATAACTTTTGAAATCAATTCGTGGCTTTCCAATTCTTTTAGTTGAATAGTTAAAACTCTTCTGGAAGCTTCAGGGATTTTACGTTGTAATTCGCTAGGGCGTTTATAACCTTCATTAATAAACCACAGCAAACGAATTTTCCATTTGCCATATAATACTTCACCAATTAGGTCCAGCCCACATTCGAGGTTTAAAGGAATTTTTCTTTCATACATTTTGCAAAATTAATCCAATGCTCCAAGATGTGCTATAGGGGAATAATTTATCTCTATGCAATTCGATTTTCCGTACTTGTACAAACTGTTTATATAGCGGAATTTTGCCCTTGAATAAAGAAAATATGGAACAGTTTAATTTCAATAATGAGTTGTCAGGAAAAGTAGCACTGGTAACTGGAGGTACAAAAGGAACGGGAAGAGCTATTGCTGAACGACTTCAAAGCGCAGGCGCAACAGTAATCATTGTGGCGAGAAATGCACCTGAAAAACCTACTAAGAACTGGCATTTCATTTCGGCAGATCTGAGTAAAGCCACAGGGACACAAAAAGTAGTTAATGAAGTATTATCCACATATAAGAAATTAGATATACTTATAAATAACCTTGGAGGTTCAGAAACACAGGGTGGAGGTTTTGCTGTTTTGACAGATGAAGATTGGGAATTGGGTATTCAAACCAATTTGCTTGCATCTGTTAGGCTAGACAGAGGCTTTTTACCGCGAATGTTAGAGCAGAGAAGTGGTGTTTTAATTCATATTGCCTCTATCCAAGGCAAATTACCTCTGTATGATTCCACGTTACCTTATGCAGCTGCAAAGGCAGGTTTAATCAATTACAGCAAAAGCCTTTCTAATGAAGTTTCTCCCAAAGGTATCCGTGTGCTGACTGTTTCTCCGGGTTGGATCAAAACTACCTCAGCAATTGCAATGATGGAACGAATTGCTGAGAGCTCTAATATAAGCATTGAACAGGCAACGCAAGATGTTATGGATGCTTTGGGTGGTATACCTTACGGCAGGCCTGCGCAACCGGAAGAAATTGCAGAATTTATTGGTTTTTTAGTTTCACCAAGAGCCAATTATTTGACTGGGACTGAATATGTAATTGATGGAGGAACAATACCAACTATTTAATAATTTAAAACAGAATAATATGAACTTACCGAATGTAATTACAGATCTAGCACAAGCCCAGAATAACTTTGATAGCTTGGCTTACTCAAATTGTTTTTCTGAAACTGCTATCGTTATTGACGAGGGAAAAACGCATAAGGGAAAAGCAGAAATTCAACAATGGATTAAAAAGGCTAATGAGGAATACCAAACCATGATGAAACCTATCGAGTATTCAGCAACAGAAGAAATGTTAAAAGCTGAAGTTTCGGGCAATTTTCCGGGAAGTCCTCTTGTTCTGACTTATCACTTAAAGTTAAAAGATGGACTTATTCAATCATTAAGAATAACAGGTTAAGAATTTTATGATGAGTTATTGTACCGCTATAGAGGCAATGCAATCTGATGAAAAAAGGGCGTTGCACAAAAATTACCATGACAATCACTATGGTTTTCCGATTCACGATGACAATGAATTGTTTGGGCGGCTATTGATGGAGATCAATCAAGCAGGTTTGAGTTGGGAAACTATTCTAAAGAAGGAAGCCTCTTTCAGAAAGGCCTATAGTAATTTCAATATCAAGAAAGTGGCAGCTTTTACAGAAGTAGACCGTGAACGACTATTGAATGATGCAGGTATTATTCGTAATAAACTAAAAGTTAATGCAGCGATTGAAAATGCAAACAAGATTCTTGTATTACAAAATGAGTTTGGTTCATTTGAAAACTGGTTGATGGAGCATCACCCTAAAACAAAGGAAGAATGGGTCAAACTGTTCAAAAAGACATTTCGATTTACAGGAGGGGAGATTGTAAGTGAATTTTTGATGAGCATAGGTTATTTGCCAGGAGCCCACTCTGAACATTGTCCTATCCATCAAAAAACACTTAAGCTTAAGCCTATGTGGTTGAATAAATAAAAATACTACTGCTCAATGGCCCCTGTAGGCTATGTTAATGATGGGGCACGGCTTAATCTCAAGAGCCAAGGGATATTTCGCACCTTTGGTGCTGGTTTGTGATGTGATGAATTTTCACAGCCCTTTCAGGCTATGTGAATGCTGGCGCACCCTTGGTGCTAAATTCTATTGCCGATAGAAACACTTATCAAAATAGGTAACCATAAGCGCCAACGGCGCAAAATCATTAGCCTTGAGCATCGCTCAAGGAAACGGGAATAATATAACAAAGCACCAACGGTGCGAAATCCTTTATGTATTAGCAAAAGAATGAATTAATCTCAAGAGCCAAGGGATATTTCGCACCTTTGGTGCTGGGCAGTGATGTGATGAATTTTCATAGCCCTTTCAGGCTATGTTAGCGGTGGCGCACCGTTGGTGCTAAATTCTATTGCCGATAGAAACATTTATAAAAATTAGAAACCATAAGCGCCAACGGCGCATAATCATTAGCCTTGAGCATCCGCTCAAGGCAACGAGAATAATATAGTTAAGCACCAACGGTGCGAAATAAAGAAATATCCAAGTGAATTTTTTTAGCAAGGCTTGGTATATGTTATTTTCTTAAAATTTTCTATATTTATAATCAAAGAAAGAAAAAAAGCAATATTACTTCCTTCGAAATAGAGTATATATATGTATAAGTAGTGCGTCATGAATTGCTCAAACAAAAACCGCATCAATTCACTGAAAAATCAAAATAGCTTATTCAAAATCTATTAAGAGGCTAATTACGATATTGATAAGCTTAAAGGAATTAACACATAGCTAATTAAAATGCCACAATCAATAGCTTATAATTACAGCCATATCACCTTTAGTACGAAGAGGAGGTATCCATTTATTGATGAAGCAATTGAAGATGAACTATTTCAATACATTGGGGGTGTTTGTAAAAAGTTAGATTTTAAACCTGTGAAAATTGGTGGCTATAGAGACCATATCCATATTCTATGTGTTTTGTCTCGAAAAGTTACTTTGATGAAGTTTATTGAAGAAGTCAAATCACATTCCTCCAAATGGATAAAGACCAAAGGCAAAAAATATCAAAATTTTTATTGGCAGAGAGGTTATGGTAGTTTTTCAGTCAACCCATCTGAAATTGATGTTGTGAGACGGTATATAGAGAATCAGGCGGAGCATCATGAGAAAAAAACTTTCCAGGAGGAATATTTGGCATTTTTAGATAAGTATAGTGTGGAATATGATGAGCGATATCTGTGGGATTGATTGTGCACCTTTGATGCTTTAGAATTAGGGTTCGCATTTTTTCACAGCCCTTTTGGCTATGTTAATGCTGGTGCATCGTCGGTGCTAAATACTGTTGCTCTCAGAAATATCTTATCAAAATGAATAACTATAAGCACCAACGGTGAGAAATAAAAGAAGCATCCAATTGGTTAAGGGAAAGGAAAGACTCTTATCGATAGCCTCAATACCAACTAAAAATAGATAGTAAATGAAAACCAAAATAATATCTCCACCGTTTAACTTTGAATAGTACTATTTGTTTAAAATTAGTTTAATAAATACAATTGAAAATCCTAATTACAATTCTATTCAGTCTATACGCTGTGACCTCACACGCGCAGAATAATTTACTAACAAAAAAGGAAATAAACGAAGACATCGAATTTCTGACAAAAACCTTAAATGAAAAATCTTCTTATGTTTATTTGAATGGATATAACTTCAATAACGATTTTAAAGATTATCCCAAAACCATAAGCGATTCCACACGACTTAAGGATTTTGGTTTATTTATTACCAAAGCTTTAGCTAAAATTGGTGACAGACATTCTTCTTTAACAACAATTAGGGGTTTTGACTTAAATGAAACTCTTTTTTTACCATTTGTTTATGCGCCGGAAAAGGATAAAGTTGTTGTTTTGGATTTAGACCAAAATGAAGATTATAAAATACTTCACCCTAAATTCCCTTATCTCAAAGAAATTGACGGAATTGATATTAATGACTTCCTTAAAAAAACAAGTCCTGAGGATACAAAAGCACCTAAAGAAACGTATTTCACAATGGCTGTTAGAGATATTCGAGATATTCAAAAAAATTACATACTTCTTGATAAACCACTACCTAAAGAGATTGAATTAAGACTTTCTGATGCCAGACTTCAAAATGATACGGTTTTAATAGTTCCTGTAATTGATAGGTCAAAAAGACTACGCCCTTGGGATGAGCAATTTGAACGAGAGTATATTGGAGTAAAAGATGAAGACTTTAATAAACCTGAGATAATTGATAACCTCTTTAGTATAAAAGATGATATTGCTTACATAAGGCTTCCTGAAATGGCCAATAAGGAAGAAGCTCCTCTTCTTTTTGAAAAGCTCAATTTATTTATGCAGTCTATTCAAAACAATAGCAAAGCATTGATAATTGATGTAAGAAGTAATGGTGGAGGAACTCGTGATTTAATGTATGAATTTGCCAAATATCTTATTCATCCTGATTCTATTTATGTAGTAAATGTAACCAGACAAAGAGGCCCGCTTCCATTACCAGTGGAATACAGAGAAAGTTTAAATTCCAGGTTTTTGTTTTCCTTTTCAGAATTAGACCTCAGAAAACAAAAGAGGGTGACAGAATTTCTGAAAACCTTTAAACCAATGCATGAATTAGACAGAAAAAAATATAGTGAGTATTATTTCGGGCTTATGGATGGAAAGGAATTGGCAGAACCATCCTTTTACTACAATAAACCTATATATATTTTAGCTAACGAAAAGACTTTTAGTGCAGCATCAGTTTTCGTTTCTGTTTTCAAAGGAATTCCCAACGTGCAAATTGTTGGAGTAACAACAGATGGTTCTAGTGGCAACAGCGAGTGGTTTGATTTACCAAATTCTAAGCTGTTTGGTAAAATAAGTACAATGGTTTCCTTTCAAAAAGACGGAAAAATCCTTGATGGCTATGGAACCGAACCTGATATAAAGATTGAGAGAGACCTCTATCAAATATTGTGGAAATCAGATACACAACTTGAGAAATTAAGAAGCTTAATACTAGCCGAATAGTAAAAAATGCGTAATATCATGTACGTTTAGTGCTGGCTAAAGAGCTAAATTTAAATGAATTGTGTAGTCAAATTCATAGTTGATCCGAAGGAAAGGCGCTTCTAAACCCGCACAACAATGCTATTATCTATTGACAATCATTTTGAGTCAAAATCAATAATATGTGTGTTAAAAAGATTAATTCAATGAAAATATTTATCACTGCTTTACTCACTTTTATTACCTCAATTTGCGTAGCCCAAATAAATGATAACTCAATTATCCACAATGCTCTTGAGAGATATGATTTTTATTCAAGAACAAATTGTGAGCGATAATGACACAATAGTCTATTTTTTAAAGGATAACAAATCAAAACTAAGCCATCTAGTGGTTTTTATTCAAGGTACTGGTGCCAATCCTATTTTTTCGTATGCAACAGATTAGGACAAAACAACATATGATCGATGGTTTGGAGATGATTATAAAAGTTTAGACTCGACTTACACATACGTTTTACATTCAAACCTTCTCGATGTGCCTAATATCCAATTTTCCCACTTAGGAAAACAAGTTCATATTGGGGCTAATTATGGATACAGAGTAATGAAGGATTCCACCAGAACCTTTAATTAACCAGAACAGGAATCTGGTCGCGCCAACGTAGAAGAATCCTCTATACTTATGTCAGATTACTGACCTTGCAATTACAAATTTAAGTACTAAACCACATAGCTACACCCAGTCAATACTGTTATCTAAATTGGGAGAAACTTAAATCATCAAAATCTATCCGTTTACCTATAATTTGTATCTTTTTAAAGGTTCGCTGACCTTCACCTTTGTAGTATTATCAATAACATAAATATACTACAGATGAGTAAGAAAATTTTAATTACTGGAGCGGGCTCAGGCTTTGGAAAAGGAGCTGCTTTTGGGCTGGCAAAGAAAGGACATCATGTAATTGCCAGCGTGCAAATTGAACCTCAAAAATCAGTTTTGCTGGATGAAGCGAAAAAGGAAGGTATAAATCTGGAGGTCATCGTTTTAGATATCACCAAAGAAAGTGACCGTCAATTTATTTTTCAGAAAGACATAGATGTATTAATGAATAACGCCGGGGTTATGGAAACCGGACCCGTAGCTGAAATACCATTTGAAAACATACGAAGAAACTTTGAAGTGAATGTTTTTGCCAATTTAGAAATGGCACGAGGCTTCCTTCCGCAAATGGTTAAGCGTGGTTCTGGAAAAGTGATTTTCACATCTTCAATGGGTGGTTTAGTTACGGTTCCTTTTGCCGCAGTTTATACTGCTACTAAGCACGCTTTAGAAGGATTAGTAGAAGGGTTAAAAGATGAATTAGCAGGTACTGGTATTGAAATCTGTACTGTAAACCCAGGAGTTTTCGGGACAGGTTTTAATGATAGAGGAGCAGAAACATTTCTGAAATGGTGGAACCCAGCAGAGTCTTTATCTAAAATGGAAATCATTCAAGCATTTACAAATCCGGCCGCTCTATCGCAACAATTGGATCCGCAAATGATGATAGATGCAATGATACGTGTGGCCGAAGAGGAAAACTCATTGTTTAGAAATGTGATTCCTGAAGCCATTATCCCTTGGATAAAAGCCACACAAGAGCAGGCATGGAGAGCCAAAAAGAATGATTTCTTGACGGTAAACCCCAATGATCTGTAATGAATAATAATAAACAATCTGTCGAGGCATCAATCGTTATTGATGCCCCGATTGAAAAAGTGTGGCAGGTATTGACCGACTTTGAAAACTTGAAAAAGTGGAGTCATTCGTTTATTAATTTGAAAGGAGCCTTTCGCCAAAACAGCTATATTGAGATTGAATTTAAAACACCAATGGGTATTCAAAAGCTGAAGAAGCACCTATTTCATTTTAAGGAAGGCAGATCATTTGGCTGGACAGGCGTTTTTCTGCTGGGAATGAAAGACTACCATCTGTACAAGCTAGAAGCGATTTCACCGAGACAGACAAAATTCACTCAAACAGACAGTGTTTCGGGCGGAGCAAGTTTCTTGTTGAAAGGGATACTTGAAAAGCAAATGAAGAAAGGCTATGATGCTTTCAATCAAGAATTGAAACTTCAAGTAGAGACAAAATAATCAATTGGAGTGGAAGTTATTGAACTTACAACCCGATGGGTAAAAGGCGAAGTTTTGCAAGGTAAAATCGGTCTTGTCATTGGTTTTCTAATTGGGATTGCCTTTTTAAACTTTGCTGATTTTCAACATCCTTTTTATAAAGGAATGATTATACCCTTTGTCATACTTGAAATAGTACTGCTGGGATACAGCAGTTATCAGTTGGTGATGAGACCAAAATATATTGTAAAGGTTGAACAAGTCTATATTCAAAGACCTCAATCAGCTCTTGAAATGCAGCTGAAAAAATCACGAAAAGATGATCTAGTTTATCGTATGATAAGAATACTCTGGGTGAGTTTACTTTTGGGATCTTTATTATTTGCATTTTTGCTTAACCATCCACTTTATAAAGGAATGAGTATTGGTTTTGCTGGATTTTTCTTTGTGGCATATTTTTTTGACACTATTCTACATTTACGCTTGAAAATCTATTTGAAAACTTTACAGCAACTTTAAATTCCTTCTTCGAATGAACCAGCCTGTCATACACATTAAAACTATACCAGAGTTACACCAATTGTTTGGTTTGGCAAAACCTAAGCACCCCTTAGTTTCGGTAGTTAGGCATTCAGATTTTAAGATTGATAAAAAATTTACGGAGCAAAGGTTTATCTTGGATATGTATCTTATTTCCCTTAAAGGAAATCAAAAATCTATCTTAAAATATGGACGGAATCAATATGATTTTCAAGAAGGTTCGATGGTTTTCATCTCTGCAAATCAAGTTTTTTCATCCAGCTCCACAGATTTTTCAGAAGCAGAAGATGAATGGACTTTAGTAGTACATGTCGATTTTGTGCATAGCATGAATCTATTTAACAGTATACGTCAGTACCCATTTTTCAATTACGAGGAACATGAAGCATTGCACTTATCAAACGAAGAAAATCAGTCGCTTACCTCAATCATTTATAAAATAGAAGATGAGTACAATCAACGAATAGATACTCATACAAATGAGATTATTGCGATCAATATTGAATCACTTTTAAAATATTGTCAGCGCTATTATAGCAGACAATTTATTACGAGAAAGACTCAAAATAAAGGTATTTTAATTCAGTTCGAACAATTTTTAACTAACTATATGCAAACCGGTTTAGTTGAAAAAGGAATGCCAACTGTTGCAGATTGTGGTGAAGCCTTGAACCTATCACCTTATTATTTGAGTGATTTACTAAAAATAGAAACAGGGAAAAGTGCTAAAGAACATATTGATTTGGCTTTGGTAGAAAAGGCAAAAGCACTTTTATTAAATTCTAATGATAACATAAATGAAATAGCTTATGAATTAGGTTTTGACTATCCTAATCACTTCAGCAAATTATTCAAATCAAAAACAGGCATAAGTCCAAAGACCTATAGGAGTCTGAATTGAAAGATAATCCTCTAGCTAATATTGTAAAATTTAATGCATGTTTTAATCCTCAATTCAGGATTTTTTCTTCCAATAGCTATTGTAGCGGGAGGATTTGTAAGCCATCTTCTTGAAATCCGTTATTGCACATATAATTGATGATGTAACAATCTAAAAACCTAAATTCCCTCATTGTTAAGAGTAAGGTATTTTGTTAAGGCATTACTAAACGGTGTATTTTTCAGAACCTTATTGTGAATTTTATCAAAAGAGTGAGGCCAAAATCAAACCAACTCATCTTCTGTTTTTGCTATTTCAGTGAGTGTGTTTTCCTGTAAGGTTTGATATTAATCATCTGTTTTTTATCAAAATTAAAGTGGTAATTTTTTCAAATAACCAAATTGCGGAAAGCTGAAATCTATGAATTTAACCTATCTAAAGGATTTTCTTATAGATCTCTATTTTCGCACAGAGAGAAGTTTCAGTTGGTTTTCAAAAGAAAACAAAATTTAAAAACGATCCCAGAATCGGACGATTTTGTGCTGATTCGAACAATGCAGTAAATCCAAAAGCATTATACAGGCTAATTACGCAGTTTTTTTTTGGCAAGATTATTACTACAAATAGGAAAAAATATCTGGCATATGAGAAAATACCAGTTGGGAGAATTCGAAGAAGTAGTTATGCTGACCGTTGGCATCTTGTATGATGGGGCTTATGGGGTTTCCATCAAAAAGGAAATTGAAGATCGTTTGGCTCGAAGTGTCAGCGTGGGTGCATTACAGACAGCACTCAAACGGTTGGAAGAGAAAGGCTATCTCTCCTCAAGAAAAGGAGAAGCTACCGAGGAAAGGGCAGGAAGACCCAAAAAATTCTTTCAGATCACTGCTTTGGGCAAAAAAGCATTGGAATACAACAAAACCACTCGAGAAGAGCTTTGGAATGCCATTCCTAAAATCGCCTTAAAAGAGAAATATATGGGAATCTAAGGTTTGCAAGTATTTAGTTAACAGCTATCTACTGTGTACTGGAAAACGATAATTCATAATCAACTATCTAAAACAAAATGCCCCAACCTCATCCTCCAAAACTTCCCCTCCGATTCTTCCGGTGGTTTTGCCATCCAGATTTGATGGATTCCATAGAAGGCGACCTGATGGAGCTCTATAGTGAAAGGCTCAGGGAGATTGGGAAGATGAAGGCAGATGCCAAATTTTCTAAAGACGTGCTATTGCTATTGCGTCCCGGAATCATTAGACCAATAAAAGGATTTGAAAACTTAACCATCAATACAATGTATCGAAGCAACTTCAAAATTGCCTGGAGAAACATCACTGGCAAGAAACTTTACACCATAATCAATGTTACCGGACTTGCATTGGGCATTGCATGTGCCTTGTTGATTTTTGCTTTCGTTTCCTACCACAGCGCTTTCGACGATTTTCACCACCATCCTGACCGGATATACAGGTTTGTGACGGATGAGCACCAGGATATGATCGATTACTCGGGAAGTGTTCCTCCTGGCTTTGGGAATGCATTTAAGGAAGATTATACTTATGGAGAAAAGATAGCCCGAATTCTGAGCCATACTGATGAATTGATTACGATTGAAAAGGATGGACAAACCAGCAAATACCTGGAAGCTATTGCGGTAGCAGATCCTGAACTCTTTGATATTTTCAATTTTCCTATGTTGGAAGGAAGTCATGAAAATGCGCTTAAAGAACCCAATACTGTGATTTTGAGTGATAGAATTGCCAAAAAGTTTTTTGGCGATGATTCTCCCATCGGAAAGGTAATCCGGTATGATAACAAAATCGATCTAAAAGTAACAGGTATCTTACAAAATATTCCCAGTAACACGAATTTCTATTCGGAGATCTATTTTTCCTATAGTACGATGAAGGAGATCAACGAATGGATTGCCTCAGATACATGGGGAGGAATCACTGACAATCTTCAGACATTTGTCAGGTTAAGACCAGGAGTTAGTCCATCGGACGTAGAGAAAGTGCTACCTGAATATGTTAAGAAATTCAGACCTACAAATAAGAATGTACATCATTATAAATTACAGCCACTTGCAGAGGTACACTATGACCCGAGGTACGGTGGTACTATGGACAAAACTACCATTTGGCTGCTATCTGTGATTGGAGGATTGCTGGTGTTTACTGCCTGTCTTAACTTTATCAACCTTGCCACTGCCCAAGCAGCAACCCGTGCCAAAGAAGTAGGTGTCAGGAAAGCATTGGGAAGTACCAGGGGGCAATTGTTCTGGCAATTTACCACCGAAACTGGCTTAATTGTTTTGTTCGCCATGATATTGGCTACAACTACTGCGTTTTTGGTATTGCCTTATATCAATACTTTTTTCAACACCCAAATATCAATAGAGCTGTTTGAAAACTTTCAGGTACCTATATTTCTATTATTGTTGTTTTTAACAGTGACATTAATGGCAGGCGCTTATCCTGGAATAGTGCTTTCAGGATTCAAAGTCGTTTCGGCATTGAAAGGCAGCACGAAAGGTCAACAAGGCAATAGTTTTAATATTCGGAGGGGATTAGTGATTACCCAATTTAGTATTTCACAGGTACTCTTAATTGCGCTATTGGTAATGATTTCTCAAATGAAGTATTTTACCCAGACCGACATGGGGTTCAATTCCGATGGAATAGTCATGATTGACGTTGGATCCAATGATCAAAAAATGAATACGCTCAAAGAACAGTTTTTGGCATTACCTCAGGTACAGAGCGTCTCGCTTTGTCTATCTACTCCAGCATCCTCCAGTCATTGGACTACATCTCTGATCTATAACAACAACACCGAAGCGGAAGCTTTTGGTATCAGTGTAAAGAATGCCGATGAAAACTACTTGCAGACTTTCGATATTGAACTGTTGGCAGGTAGGAATGTGACACCTTCTGATACGGCTAGGGATTTTTTGGTTAATGAGATGGTGTTGACAAAACTTGGAATTACTGATCCGAACGAAATTTTAGGAAATCATATTGCTGTGAATGGGGGTCGTTGGAAAGGACAGATTGTAGGAGTTGTGAGTGATTTTCATGAGCAATCTTTCCATTCAGAAATCAAACCTATTTTTATCACCACAGCCAAAGAGACATATAACGGCTTTGCCGTCAAAATCAATACGGCTGATCTTAGCTCCACGCTCAAAGCACTCGAGAAAACCTGGAGCACTATGTATCCAGATCAACTATATCAATATGAATTTTTAGACGATCATATCGCAAAATTCTATGAACAGGAACAAATGATCATGACCTTGATCCAATATTTTTCTATTATCGCTTTGTTCATAGGTGGTATGGGTTTGTATGGTCTTGCTTCTTTTATGGCTGTTCAAAAAACCAAGGAAATAGGTATTCGGAAAGTATTGGGTAGTGATATGTTTCAGATACTTTGGATTTTCGGAAAAGAATTCTCTAGATTGGTACTGTATGCATTTCTTATCGCAGCCCCTGTTGGCTGGGTGCTGATGTC
This sequence comes from Peijinzhouia sedimentorum, assembly GCF_049340005.1. Classification (NCBI taxonomy): domain Bacteria; kingdom Pseudomonadati; phylum Bacteroidota; class Cytophagia; order Cytophagales; family Peijinzhouiaceae; genus Peijinzhouia; species Peijinzhouia sedimentorum. Next base: position 13,215 of record NZ_JBMPIY010000011.1, on the reverse strand, counting down.
ACGTTGGTTGACCGGCTTTGCCTATCAGATTGAATTAGGAATTTGGGTATTCGCCTTAGAACTTGCTATTATTCTAGTTGTTGTATTGCTTACAATTGGCTATCGCTCAGTAAAAGCAGCTATGGCAAATCCTGCGACAAGCTTGAGGAGTGAGTAGCAAAGCTATGTATAACTATTTTCTAGTTTCATGATTCAAAATGATGCTATCATTTCTTTAGGCAATTTTCCGATTTGATTATGAAATTGTTTCAGTGTAGATAAGCCGAAAAAAACTATTCAAATGGATCATAATTCGGCTACTTTTCAATCGTGTTATGTTATTATTTGGAATATGGCAATCACTAGTTTTTTATGAGTCAACATAAGAGTATTTCTCTAGATTTGAGATTTTTATTTAGGTTAGTAGAATCTAATAAAACCTACAGCAGAAAAAATTAAGACTCCAAAACCAATATCATTTATCTCTTCAACTCCTCCTAGTAGAGACAGGGCATACCTTGTCTCTACAATCCTAAATGTGGACAAAACTTTTTCACATTTCAATTACTTCAATTAATATTTATTCCATTACCCATTATTGATAATTGTAAATACATCTTTGCCAGCTAGCAAATCATTCCTAATTTTAGTTTATGAATTTATATGTAATCAATACAGGCTTATTTAAGTTAGATGGCGGAGCAATGTTTGGTGTGGTGCCTAAATCTTTATGGCAAAGAACCAATCCCGCTGATGAGAATAATATGTGTACTTGGGCAATGCGTTGCTTATTGATGGAAGATGGAGATAGACTCATACTGATAGACAATGGTATTGGCAATAAGCAGGATGCAAAATTCTTTAGTCACTATTACCTTCATGGAGATGATAGTCTGGATAAATCGCTAGCAAATGCAGGATTTAAGCGGGAGGATATTACAGATATGTTTTTCACCCATTTGCATTTCGATCATTGCGGTGGGGGTGTGCAATACAAAAACAACGATCCGGCGAAAGTAGAAATGGCTTTCCCGAATGCTAAATATTGGTCAAATGCCGAACATTGGGAATGGGCGACTAAACCAAATAGGAGAGAGCAAGCTAGTTTTCTCAAGGAGAATATTCTACCCATGCAAGAGAGCGGTCATTTACATTTTTTGAATGGAAATAAACCTGCTGAAATGCCATTCGAATTAATCTATGTAAATGGGCATACAGATAAGCAAATGCTGCCTAAGATTAAGTATAAGGGTAGAACAATCGTATTTGTAGCGGATTTATTGCCTTCTGTTGGGCATTTACCTGTACCTTTTGTAATGGGTTATGATACGCGGCCTTTGCTTACTTTGGAAGAAAAAGAAGCCTTCCTGAATGAAGCAGCGGAAAAGAACTATATCTTGTATTTTGAACATGATGCGGCGCATGAATGTTGCACAGTGAAGATGACTGAAAAAGGCGTAAGAGTAGATCAAACCTTCGCTTTGCGAGAAATTCTTTAACTATTCTGAACATAAGCATTTACCCCAATAATCGATGAAAATAGGAATAGCACTTTCAGGTGGAGGCGCAAGAGGAATTGCCCATCTTGGTGTGCTCAAAGCATTGGACGAAGCAGGAATTGAGATTAGTGCTATATCCGGTACAAGTGCTGGTGCTATTGCCGGTGCACTTTATGCTAATGGCTATGACCCTGAGGAAGTGCTAAACATCATTATTTCCACCAGTTTTTTTAGACTTATCCGACCTGCAATCAGCAAAACGGGTATTCTGAAAATGACTCCTGCAGAAACCATTTACCGAAAATACCTCCCGCATAATGATTTCGCCAAATTGAAAATACCCTTGACAGTAGCGGCGACGGATTTGAAAAGAGGTAAAACGGTTTTTTTCAATAGTGGTGATTTGATCAAGTCGGTAATGGCATCCTCTTGTATTCCCGTTATTTTCGACCCTGTGGAGATTGAAGGTGAATTTTATGTAGATGGCGGCGTGCTAAACAACTTGCCAGCAGAGCCATTGCAAGAGCAATGTGACTTTATTATTGGTGTAAATACCAATAAGGTGAGTCCAGATTATAACTTAAAGAATTTCAGGGATTTGCTGGAAAGAGTATTGCTTATGGCAATCAATTACAATGCTTACGATAGAGCTAGATATTGTCAGGTATTGCTAGAACCAACAGAGATATACAGGCATAGTGCCTTCGATGTGCAGCATGCAAAAGAAATTTTTAAAATTGGTTATGAACACACAAAACATGCACTGGCCAATGACTCGGCATTAATTTCTTTGGTCGAAAATCATTCAAAAAACAAAAAGGTTTCATAGCTTATAAGCCTTTACAGATTGCTGCTATGGAAACAGAGAAAATATTGAGTTTTAAAGATGAATTGAAAGCAGGAATTCCTGCTGTTTTACCTCCCGCCAAATTTCCCGATCCAAGTGTGAGTCATGCTCCCAAGCGCAAGGATATCCTGAATAAGGATGAAAAGAAGTTGGCCATTACCAATGCTTTAAGATATTTCCCCGCAGAACAACACGATGTTTTAGCCAAGGAATTTGCAGAAGAATTGACCTTGCACGGACGGATTTATATGTATCGCCTGATGCCTGACAATCCAATTTCCGCTAGAAAAATCAAAGACTATCCGGCAAAATGTAAGGAAGCAGCGGCTATCATGTTGATGATTCAAAACAATTTGGATCCAGCTGTGGCGCAGCATCCGCAAGAATTAATCACCTATGGCGGCAATGGAGCGGTTTTTCAGAATTGGGCACAATATCGCCTCACCATGAAATACCTCAGTGAAATGCGGGAGGATCAAACCCTGCATATTTATTCTGGGCATCCAATGGGACTTTTTCCGTCCTCGAAGAAAGCACCCAGAGTGGTGGTGACTAATGGAATGATGATTCCAAACTATTCGAAGCCGGATGATTATGAAAAATATAATGCCTTAGGAGTCACCCAATATGGGCAAATGACAGCCGGTTCCTACATGTATATTGGTCCGCAAGGAATTGTGCATGGCACTACCATCACAGTGATGAATGCTTTGAGAAAAATAGCGGGAGGAAGTGATGATTTTGCCGGCAAATTATTCCTCTCTTCAGGTTTGGGCGGCATGAGTGGAGCCCAGCCCAAAGCCGGTAATATTGCCGGCTGTGTATCAGTAGTGGCCGAAGTCAATCCTAAAGCGGCGAGAAAACGCCATGAGCAAGGCTGGGTAGATGTGTTGGTAGAGGATTTAGGAGAATTGGTCAACTTGGTAAAATCAGCCAAGGAAAATAAGAAAGTGCTCTCTATTGCCTATTTGGGAAATGTGGTGGATGTATGGGAAACATTCTATAAGGAGAATATTTTCGTGGAAATTGGTTCTGATCAGACCTCACTTCACAATCCCTTTGCGGGAGGATATTATCCGGTTGGTTTAAGCTTCGAGGAAAGCAACCGCATGATGGCAGAGCGCCCACGAAAATTTATGGATAAGGTGAAGGATTCCCTTCGAAAGCATGCAAACATTATCAATAAGCACGCTGCTAGAGGCACCTATTTCTTCGATTATGGTAATGCCTTTTTGCTTGAAGCAAGTAGGGCAGGAGCGGATGTACTGGCCGATGACAAGGTGAATTTCCGTTATCCATCCTACGTGCAGGATATTTTGGGTCCTATTTGTTTTGATTATGGATTTGGCCCTTTTCGCTGGGTGTGTACAAGTGGCAAGGCTGAAGATTTGGATTATACGGATATGTTGGCGGCTAAAGTATTGTCAAAAATTCGTCGGAATGCGCCCAAAGAAATTCTTGGACAATTGGACGATAATATCAATTGGATAAAGCGAGCCAAAAAGAATAAATTGGTGGTAGGCTCGCAAGCTCGCATTCTATATGCCGATGCAGAAGGTCGTATCGAAATTGCAAAAGCTTTCAATAAGGCCATTAAGGAAAAGAAAATTGGACCTGTTGTTCTCGGTAGAGATCATCACGATGTAAGTGGTACGGATTCGCCCTATCGCGAAACGAGTAATATCTACGATGGCAGTAAGTTCACAGCCGATATGGCTATTCATAATGTTATTGGCGATTCATTCCGAGGAGCCACTTGGGTGAGTATTCACAATGGCGGCGGCGTAGGCTGGGGTGAGGTTATCAATGGCGGTTTTGGGATGCTATTGGATGGTACCAAAAAAGCCGAAAAGAATATAGAGAGCATGCTTTTCTATGATGTGAACAATGGTATAGCACGGAGAAGTTGGGCTCGAAATGAAGAAGCTATTTTTGCGATAAAACGGGAAATGGAGAGAACAAAATCCTTGCAAGTAACATTACCTAATTTGGTAGACAGTGCGTTGATAGATAGGATTTTATATTAATTATTCTTAGTACTTAGGCATACAAAAAGATTCGATGTTTCAAGCTATTTGTGTATTTTTCTTTAAGCTTTTAGGCTGGAAAATAGTAGGAAAATTTCCTGGAGCGGAAACGCCCAAATTTATCATTATCGTTGCTCCACATACGAGTTATTGGGATTATCCTATAGGGGTGGCAGCTAGAAAAATCGGTGGAATTGATTCTAAATATTTAGCGAAAAAGGAGTTGTTTAAGTTCGCTCCTTTAGCTTGGTTTTTCAGATCGATGGGCGGGTATCCTGTAGATAGAGGAAAAAATAGCAGTATGACTGATGCTATTGTGGATCTGTTTAATAGTAAAGAAACATTCAGTATTACTATCACTCCCGAAGGTACAAGAAAGCGGGTGGATAAATGGAAAACGGGTTTTTACTACGTTGCTCAAAAAGCTAATGTCCCGATTGTGAAATGTGCTTTTGATTTTGAGAATAAACAAGTGAAAGTTGCTCCCCCGCAATATGTATCGGGTGATTTGGATAAGGATATCGAAGAGATGAAGTCCTACTTTAGAGGAATAAAAGGTAAGAACCCAGATCAAGGTGTTTTTTAGTCCATAGCAACGGAATATCTCCCAAAGGCGGTAAGACGCAAAGCTTTATATTTTCTTTGCGTCCTGGCGGCTTGGCGAGAATAATTTAAAAAATCCAAGCGGACGCCCGCCTACCGAGGACAGGCTTGAACTAGGGGTGGGCAAGGTGTTTTTAGTTTTTAAGTCCATGGTAAAGAATATCTCGCAAAGGCGGTAAGACGCAAAGCTTTAGGTTTCTTCTTTGCGCACTCAGCGTCTTCCCATGGCGTTCTTTGCGTTTAAGTTTCTCCCTTTATTATTTTATAAGTCAGCTTAATCCCGCACAAAATAAAGCAAAGTATAATGCTCCTGCTTTTCTTCTTTGTATTGATGGAATTTGAATTTCTCAAGTAATTTGATGGAAACTAAATTTTCAGACTGCACCAATCCATACAATGGTACTTGTGCGAAATGATAATTACAAAAATCAATCATTGCTTGCAGCATTTCTGATGCATATCCTTTCCCCCAAAAAGTGGGAATTACTGCATATCCAACTTCCACTTTATCACCTTCAAATTCAGCGATTTTCACAAAACCAATTAAGGCATCACTTTCTCTGCTTCGCGCTGCCCAAAAACCCAATAAAGGAGAATTTTGATTATTTGCCACTACCACTTCAAATCTCGCTTTTGCATCCAATTCAGACATTGCGCCATTATGAATAAACTTCATTAATTCCTTATTGGTGACTAAGTGTAAATAGTCAGGTTCATCTTGTTTAGCAAATTTGCTAAAGACAAGGCGGGAGGATTCCAATTCCATATTTGTAGTGAAGCTTTATTTTTTCAAAAGAAAATCTTCTTGCTGATACTCAGGGTTTGGGTATTTGTAAAAACCTTCACCGGATTTAATCCCTAATTTTCCTGTATCCAAATAAGGTTGCAAAAAGGCTAAAGTCCTATCCGAACCTGGTCCGCCATTGTTTTTAGTCACATGGTGCACCGTTTCCAAACCAATACTATCCATGATCCCAAATGGCCCTGAAGGCATTTTGAAATTTCCCATCCATGAGCGATCCACATCTTGGATACTTGCCACGCCAGTAGTTACCAATTGAAAAGCCGAACCTAATAATGCTCCCAGCATATTATTGAATACATAGCCATTGGATTCCTTCTTGACCAAAACGGGTATTTGATTAAGCTTATATGCCATTTCATATAGGAAAGGGGTCACCCATTCTGCGGTGCCTGCATGCGGCATGATATCTACCACATTAGCCCAAAATACGTCGTGAAAATGAAACGCACAAAAAAGGGCAGGTCTTCCGGAATCCTCAGCAAAATAGGATGGGAGTAGATAACTTGTGTTGGTTGTAAATAGAGTATGATCAGGGCAGAGCTCCCCAAATTGTTTCCAAACTGCCTTTTTGATTCCTGCATTTTCGGTCACGGATTCATTCACAAAATCAGCATCCTTGGCGGCTTCTTCTGCATCTGTCGTCCAAGTGATTCTTTCGACAATTGCCTCGGATTCTTTTTGGTTGATTTTACCTTCATTTATAAGGCCATGCAAAATCTTAGCATGTACCTGTTTGGCCGCTTCGAAGGCTCTTTCGTCAATATCATAAATGGTAGTATTGAATCCACTAATGGCAGATTGCAAACCTACTCTAAGTCCTAAAGTGCCAGCGCCGAGTATAAGCACCTTTTGTATATTCTTGAGTTCAAGTTCTTGATTATCCATGTAGCTTAATGTTTTGACTATTAATTAAATATGTCCTTTTTCCAATGCTTTAACACCATTTTTGCCACAAGCCTTTACCACATAAATCAATTGTGCAAAACGTGGATCTTTAGTGAAGCCTTTTTTGTAGCGAGCATAAATCTGCTGCACAATTACACCGATTTTAAAGGCTCCAAATACATAGTAAAATAATAGATCAGGAACATCTTTTCCAGACTTAAGCTGGTAATGTTCCACTACTTCCTCCCGCGTAAAATTCCCGGGCATCCACGTGAGATTAAATGGCTTTAAGGCATCATCATCTTTTGCTTCGCACCAATAGGCCAAGCTTGTGCCCAAATCCATGTACGGATCGCCCACAGTGGCCATTTCCCAATCCAGTACAGCTATCACATTGGCAGGGTCACTTGGGTTGAGCACCAAATTATCATACTTAAAATCATTATGAATAAAAGCCGTTTGCTCTTGATTTGGGATATTCTTTTGCAACCAATCTGCTATTTCGTCCATGGCTTCCAGTTTGTCTGTTTCTGCTTTGTAGTAGCGATTTACCCAGCCTTCTACTTGCCTTTTTACGTAGCCTTCCGGTTTGCCCATTTCAATCAAACCGCTCCCTTCCAATTCTAAGGCATGCAGTTCGACCAAAGTATCAATGCTCGAAGCAGATATTTTTCGCATCAGCTCCTCATCTAGTTTCAAATCCTTTGGAGCCTCATTTCTTAGAATAATGCCTGTAACCTTTTCCATTAAGTAAAACGGCGCTCCCAGAACAGATTCATCCTCACAAAATAGAATAGGTTTTGGTGCTTTCGGGTAGCCGTTTTGCAGACGGGAAAGTACTTTGTATTCCCGCTCCATATCATGTCCACCTTTGATATTAGCTCCAAATGGCGGGCGACGAAGTACGTACTCTTTGCCATCGCAAATGATAAAATAAGTAAGGTTAGAAAAGCCAGAAGGAAATTGCTCAATACTTAGATTCCCACTGAAGTTCGACCAATGTGCTTTTAAATAGGCTTTTAATTTAATTTTGTCTAGTTCTTCTCCTTTACGAATTGAGGTGGGTTTGTCTATGCTCATCTTCTCAAATCTAATCCATAATCTTTCAATATCCTTCTGGCAAGCACACTTTTATGCACTTCGTCCGGACCATCATAAATCCTAGCGCCTCTTTCGTGACGGTACCAAAATGACAATAGCGTGTCTTCCGTAATGCCCAATGCTCCATGTGCTTGAATGGCACGGTCGAGTACTTGATGTAGTACATTGGCTACGTAGAATTTGATGGTAGAAATTTCTTCTCTGACAGCTTTGGCACCTAGCTTATCCATTTTCCAAGCTGTATGCAAAACCATTAGTCTGGATGCATTTATTTCTGCTCTACTGTCTGCTATCCAACCTTGAACAAATTGCTTGTCTCCAAGATAAACATCGGCATCCAAAAGGCGGGAGGCTGCTCTACGACACATCAAATCGAAGGCTCGCTCACATATACCAATCCATCGCATACAATGGTGAATTCTGCCTGGTCCTAATCGTTCCTGCGCCAAGGCGAACCCTTGTCCTTCTTTGCCTACCAGATTGCTTTGTGGTACACGGCAATTAGTGTATTTCACTTCTGCATGGCTGATATAGCCGTAGCCTGCTTCTCCCATTATAGGAATATTGCGTACCAGTTCGAATCCGGGATTATCTGTTGAAACGATGATCATACTTGCTCGCTGATAGGGATTGCTGTGCTCAGAATCGGTTACAGCCATCACCACGGCAAAGGCAGCTCCATCCGCTGATGAGGTAAACCATTTATGCCCATTGATAATGTAGTCATCGCCATCTTTTACAGCAGTAGTGGCCATAAATACCGGATTGGAACCGGCAAACTCAGGCTCAGTCATAGAGAAGCAAGAACGGATTTCACCATTCATCAATGGCTTTAGATATTTGGCTTTAAGTTCCTCACTTGCAAACTGATGAAGCAATTCCATATTGCCAATATCCGGTGCTTGGCAATTGAACAGATAATGGCCAACAGGAGAAGTACCGAGCAATTCACTCACTTGAGCAAATTCAACTAAATTCAATCCCAAGCCACCTTCATGCTCAGCTAAATGCGGTGCCCATAGTCCTCTAGCTTTTACTTCCTCCCGCAATTGATCAATGGCCTTAAATGACTCTTTTAAGTCTTTATTAAGCCAATCAATTTCATTAGGATATACTTTTTCTTCCAAAAATTGCTTGATGGCTGGCAGCAGTTTTTCAACTTTTTCGGTGCTAAATAAGGGTTCCATATTTCTGAATTATACTGTAAAACCACCATCGGCTGTATATACAGCACCTGTCACATATCTGCTTGCATCACTTGCGAGGAACAATGCCAATCCACCCATATCTTCCGGCTCTGCTACCCATTTTAGCGGCTGCATTTTCATCATCATATTCACAATTTTCTCATTGCTCCAAAGTGCTTCAGAAAACTTGGTTTTGACCAATCCCGGGCAAATCACATTCACCCTGATATTGTCCTCGCCCCATTCTTTGGCAAATACTTTTGTGAGCGAAATCAATGAAGCTTTACTTACACTGTAAATGCCCAATCCCGACTCAGGGCGAATTCCGCCAATGCTGCTGATATTGATAATGCTACCACCACCGCGAGATTTCATAGACTCATATACAAGTTTACTCAGCTCGAATGGACCTTTCACATTCACTTCCATTATCTTATCAAAAGCCCAAGATTCAGTCTGTGCCACAGGTCCAAAAACCGGGTTGGCAGCGGCATTATTGATCAGGATATCAACGCCGCCATAAGTGGCTATGGTTTTATCGATCAATTCTTGCATGCTTTCCTGTTTGCCTACATTACACACAATCGCTGTGGCCTCGTAGCCTTTGGCTTTCAAGTTTGCTACTACTTCATCTATAGCTTCTTGCTTTCGACTTGAAACCACTACTTTCGCTCCAGCTTCGGCTAATGCTTCTGCCATTGCTTCGCCAATTCCTTTGCTGGCACCTGTAACGATGGCCACTTTGCCATCTAGTTTGAATTTATCGATGAATTGCATTCTTGTTAATTTGTTTTGAAAGCTTAAGTTATGTAAAATTTGTTATGCATGCATAATATATTTGGTTAAATTTGTTTGTCTTTGATAAAAGTTGCCAAATAAAATATGCCATGATTTACGATTCAATTGCCTCATTAAGAAAGCGGGAGGGAGAGCAACTAGAGCCAAGCGAATGGCTGTTGGTAGATCAAGAAATGATTAATGCATTCGCCGCTGTCACTAGCGATACGCAATGGGTGCATATAGATGAAAAACGAGCCAATGTAGAATCACCATTTGGTGGTACGATTGCCCATGGATTTTTAACACTTTCATTGCTATCAAAACTATTGCTCGATCAAGTAGAAATCAAATCGCTGAAAATGGGTGTGAATTATGGGCTCAACAGACTTCGATTTACATCTGTAGTTCCATCCGGATCAAGAATACGATTACATTCGAGTCCAACAGTGTTTGAAGATGTTGCAAACTATGGAGTGAAAGTAACTTTTGATTGTAAAATGGAGATAGAAGGAATTCACAAGCCTGCTTTGGTGGGAGAGTTTATAGTTCTTTTCTTCGAATAAATGAATTTTCTAAATCGGTACATTAATTAATAATTAAAATGATGAAAGCAGCAATTTTTGAGAAAACAGGTCAACCAAATGAGGTAGTGGAATATATAGATGTGCCAAATGTGGAACCTGCTGCAGGTGAAGTGAGAGTCAAAGTGAAAGCTGCCAATATCAACCCCTCTGACATTATGTTTATTAGAGGAATGTACGGTATTACTCCACAATTGCCGTCTTCGGCGGGTTTCGAAGCTGCGGGAATTATTGATGCAGTAGGCGAAGGTGTAAATCTTCCTATTGGCATGGAAGTGATTTTCTCACATATCGGTGTGTGGAAGGAATATGTAGTAACTAAGGCGAAGGGAATTATCCCAAAGCCAAAGCCTATGAGTTTTGAATTTGCCTGCCAAGCTTTTGTCAATCCATTTACAGCTTATGGAATGTTGGAGGTTTCCGGTCTGAAAAGTGGCGATTGGCTTTTGATTACTGCTGGAGCTTCGGCTTATGGTAAATTGGTGATTCAATTGGCTGCTAAAAAAGGCATTAAAACCATTGCAACCGTCAGAAGAGAAGAGCAAAAGGAAATGCTCACAGCAATTGGAGCTACGCATGTAGTCAATACAGAAACTGAAAAAATGCAAAAATCCGTATTGGCTCTTACAGATGGAAAAGGCGTAAATGCGGTATTTGATGCGGTAGGCGGTACACTCGGTGCGCGTGCTTTAGCTTCCTTGGCAACAGGTGGTACAATGCATGTTTTCGGCTTATTAAGTCTAGAAAACCTCCCGCTCAATAGTGGTTTGATGATTTTCAAGAATCTCACTATCAAAGGATTCTGGCTGACTACTTATTTGGAAAGTTTAAGTAAGGAGCAAAGAGAAAAAGCCTTTACAGAAGTGCTAGGTGGCTTGGCATCAAGCGATTTAAAACTTGATATTGAGGCTACTTATCCACTTTCTAAAATCAAAGAAGCTTTGGCTCATTATGAGCGAGAAGGCCGCACAGGCAAAATCATTTTAACGGAATAGAAAATGCCCAACCAATATTACAGCAGCCGAAATCTTTCCTTTTTGTTATTCGAAATGCACAATGCTGCCAGCGTTTGCAAATTGCCATATTATCAAGATCATAGCAGGGAAACCATGAAAATGGTGCTGGATATGGCAGATCAATTGGCTGAAAAGGAACTATGGCCGTATCTGACTGAGATGGATCGTAATCAGCCTGAAATTGAAAATGGGCAAATCAAGGTGCATCCAGCCATGAAGCGGATAATGGAACTGTACGGTGATGGAGGTTGGGTTTCGAGCCATGCTACATTCGAAGAAGGTGGACAGCAATTGCCATTTGTGATTGGCTCTGCTGCAAGTTTTATATTGGGAGCAGCCAATTATTCGGCGAGTGTTTATCCATTTCTATCATCAGGAGCAGCCAATCTCATTCGTCATTTTGGTTCTAAGGAATTGCAAGATCGATTCGTTCCCAAGCTCTTTTCAGCCAAATGGCAGGGAACGATGGCACTTACCGAGCCACAAGCGGGCAGTTCATTGTCCGATATTATTACCACAGCTTATCCGCAAGCCGATGGGAGTTACAAAATAAAAGGGCAGAAGATCTACATTTCTTGTGGCGATCATGATGCGGTAGAAAATGTGGTACATTTGCTGTTGGCACGGATCAAAGGAGCACCAGCTGGAGTGAAAGGAATTTCGCTGTTTGTAGTTCCACAAAAGCGAGAGGTGAATGGGAAACTTGAGAGCAACGATGTGCAGACTGCAGGAGTTTATCACAAAATGGGTTATAAAGGAGCACCCATTGCGCATTTGATGTTTGGCGAAAATGACGATTGCCAAGGGTGGCTGGTAGGTGAGGAGCATAGAGGCTTGATCTATATGTTCCAGATGATGAATGAAGCCAGAATTGCCGTAGGAATGAGTGCAGCAAGTATTGCCTCAGCAGCTTATTATGCCAGTTTGCAATATGCCAATGAGCGTCCTCAAGGCAGAAAACCATCTAATAAAGACCTTACCCAAGCGCCAGTTAATATCATAGAGCATGCTGATATTCGTAGATTACTGCTGTTCCAGAAATCGGTGATTGAAGGCTCTTTGAGTTTGCTTTTATACTGTTCCAAATTGTCCGACTTGCATTTTGCTGCTATTGGAGAAGAAAAGGAAAATGCGGGTTTATTGCTTGATTTTTTAACGCCAATTGCCAAAAGTTATCCTTCTGAAATGGGCTGCCTTACCACGAGTGCGGCAGTTCAAATTTTAGGTGGAGCGGGTTATCTGCAAGATTTTCCTGTAGAGCAATATTATCGAGAAATGAGAATTCATCCGATCCATGAAGGTACCACAGCCATACACGGGATGGATTTGTTGGGTAGAAAAGTACGTCTAAAGGATGGGAAAGCTCTTGAACTTTTGATGGCTGAGATTACCGACTGTTTGAAGAAAGCGGGAGGATATTCAGAGCTAAATGAATTTGTGCAGCAATTTCAAATATCGCTAAAGGATTTTCAAGTAGTAACTAGGCATTTATTCAAAATAGCTGAAAGCGAAGGTCCGGATGAGTTCTTGGCAGATGCAAGTCTGTATTTGGAGTTCACGGGTATTATGGTGATTGCTTGGCAATGGCTGGCGCAAGCTAATGTTGCTTTGGCTGCTTTGCCAAATGTTGAATATGATACTGATAAAAAGTTTTATAAATCGAAACTACATGCATTGGAATATTTCTTTGAATATGAGTTGGTTAAGATTGAGGGCTTAAAAAAGAGATTGATGAGCAATTCACGCGTTACTACACAGATACTATCAAATGAAATAGTATAAATTGGTGTTTTTGGGAGATTGTAATATCAATAAGCTGAAAGCGTTTTAGGGTTACTCATTTAGGTCACTAAACATTGTATATCAATATATTAAATAGTATATTAGAGGATAAAATCACGCTTA
>NZ_JBMPIY010000010.1:0-134084 GCF_049340005.1 Peijinzhouia sedimentorum | reverse complement strand
TTTGCACTTGCTGTCGTGATGGGTTCTTGTAAATACGCACCACCTCGACCACTGCCTGCGATTAACGAGAAATCTCCTGTATAAGTCTGCCTTGGACGCCATACCGCATAATCAACGACTCCTGCTGTATGCGTAACGCCTGCCGCACTTAAATCAATCGCAGATGGGAATGGGTTACCTACTAGGTTCCAATCGCTAAACTCTAGTCCTGAGGCCACACCTACCAAGGCTATATTTTGCGTGCCTTGGTTAATCGTGCCCTCCCACTCGATCGTCACCGGATCCGGGGTATAGCTGCCATCATCCAACAAACTACTCGCTTGGCCTTTTGAACCTCTAAATAAGATACGAATCGCCTCATGTGGATCTATCGTTTGGCTTATAGATGTAAAGGCTTCCCACCCTCCATCATTATCTTCGTTACCATCTGCATTCAAAGGATCAAAACGAAAAGCCGAAGGTGCATTCGTCGCTGTCGTGGTAAAGCCATTCGCTGAGCCACCCACTCCCGTAATGTCAATCGCGGTGGCCACCACACTCAATGGTACGGCGGTGGTATATGGATGACTGAAAAATCGAAATGCTCTATTGCCACCCGCTAAAAAACGCTCCTGCTGGACAGCTACAGCTATGCTACCGGCTCCCGTTAAATCGCCGATGCTCGCATCGCCTGTACCATCACTCTTTAAAATGATTTTTCCATCGCCTGTGGCGCCTTTTCCTGCTGCAAACGTTAAGGTAAAGCCCGGTGCCATCGTGAAAGTAGCATTGTTGCCAATCGTAATGTCGCCCGCCTCAAAATCAAAATCAAAAACAGGATACGGTGTCGCGCCCTCGGGTATCACGATGTCTGATCCCGCAGGAGGCAAACCATTATCCCAATTGCCTGCCTCGCCGCCGTCGGAATCTGTACTGCCTGTCCAGGTGTAATCAGTAGGAACAAAAACGGCAAGTCCCGGTATTGGATTAACCGCCGGCATCGCTTCCGGTACATCGTAGGTAAATCCTTGTAAATACGGATAAGAAATATAGCCAGATGGGTTTATACTCCAATCGCCAGCAAGTGGAGCAAAATCCCAGCCTGTAAACGTAGACTGGGTTTTCATCTCTGCAGTTGTCTTTGGCACTCCCTTACCTGTATCACTCTTGCCACTTGTCTCTGAATCGTAGTAGCTATTGGTAACAGTACTAGCACTACCAAAGCTATTTATTGCTCCAATAAGGCCTCCTCCAGTCCCTGAGACTATCCCAGTAGCATAGGAATTTATAATTGCAGAACCATTATTGACTTCACCTGCTAATCCACCTTTATTTGAAGCTCCACCACTAATATTAGCATTTGAGTAAGAATCAATTATATCTACATTAATGTTAGCTCCTACTATTCCTCCAACTGAAAATCCTGACCCACTTACACTACCAGTAGAGTAAGTATTGCGGATGGTTACGGTATTCGCGTCACCAGACAATATCCCTGAGGAAAAACCTCCAGTAAAGCTGGCGTTAACCAAACCTAAATTACTTATTGTGGCTGATTGCAATCTCCCAAACAATCCTGTATAAAAATCCGAAGTTCTATTGAGTGTAAGATTTCGAATAGTATAGTTACCTCCATTATACGTACCAGTAAAATTGGTAGTACCATTCCCTATTGGCAACCAACCTAAACCACAATTCCAGCCAGCTGTGGATGAAGCATCAATATCGGCGGTCTGGATATAATGCGAAGCCCATCTCACTGAGCTTTCAGTTATCCACTTCAAATTCGCCAAAGAAGCAATTTGATAAGGAGATCCAACAGTACCTGAGCCTGCAGGTGCAACGGATGTAATCTCTCCTGTAAATGAAGTTAAAATTGGATAGCCATTATTCAAGCTTGCACAGAAAGTCCATGTAGAAGGGAAATCCCAACCCGCATCCGTAAAGGTTGTTTGAGTCTTCATCTCCACAGTAGTTTTGGGAGTACCCTTGCCTGTGTCATCACTCTGACCACTCGTTTCTGAATCGTAGAAACTATTTGCAATTGAAGGGCTTCCGCTTCCGATTCTTCCAATAAGGCCTCCTTTTAAAGTACCGTTAGTTCCCGTAGTCCCAGATACCACACCTGTTGAATAGGAATTGGAAATAGAAGAATTAGCGTTAAACACTTGGCCTGCTAGGCCTCCACTATAGCCAAAATCACCACCCGTTACAGCTGCTCTGGAATAGCTATTACTAATTTGGCAATTACCACAAGAGCCTATAATCCCGCCAGCAGTTCTATCAGATGAAACTACCCCGGTTGAATAAACATTCTCAATAATTCTTGTCCCAGCACCATCACTAAGGGCAACTACTCCTCCCGAGGTATTTCCATAAAAATTTGAATTTATTACTCCCAAATTTCGGATTGCACTACTCCCAGATATATAACCAAAAAGACCAACATAAATAATAGAGAAGCTATCATCATAAATAAAAAGACCACTAATAGTATGGTTATCTCCATCATAGGTTCCTAGAAAATTATACCCACTAAACCCATTACCTATAGGAGTCCATCCCTTACCTGAGAACCATGTTGAAGTTGAAGATGCATCAATATTGGCTGTTTGAATATAATGTGCAGACCATCGAGTTAATCTATCTGGACTAGCTACAACGGCATCAGTAGCAGCAATCCAATACAAGTTCTCCAAAGTGGCTATTTGGTATGGGTCTAAAGCTGTACCAGTACCTGCAGGCGCTGTAGCCGTCTGAGCACTAACTGTATGGTTAAAGCCTAAGATTAATAGAAATAAGACAGCAAAGGCTAAATATTTGTAACAATTTGTAAAGGTTTTAATCATAGTTCTACATGGTTTGCAATGGATATTCCATACAAAGTAAAACTAATAATTATATTCTATACTAAACCTGAAGTATCATCTTGAAAAAAAATGATAAATATATTTTACATCTACAATTAAAGTGCTAATAATCAATTATTTGAAACCTAATTATGTTAAAAATATTTCATATAAAAAAGTGCTTATTTTGTTTTAACTAAGCAATTTTAAATATAATTTTTACATTAAATAAAACACATAAAAACGAATGAAAAAAAGTATTACTTAATCTAATGACATATAAATGCACATGAATAACATTTTTTCAACAAATCACTTTCACTGAGTTATAGTACTTGAATTCGTCTCTTCGATTTGAGTTTTCTGCTCTTTCTTTGGCAAGTTCTTTTGAAAAAGTACAATTGAGGTTAAACCGTATGAACAAGAAATATAAACTATTACTTTCTCTTCCGATCTTTATTTGTCTTTCTCTTATCCCGTAACTTCTTAGCCCCATAAGCGGCTCCTGCACCAAGCAGTAAGCTCAAGCCACCATCTATCGGGTTGTCCAACACGTCAGGCGTAAAGCTCGGCGGGCCGCCAAAGGTTTGCGCATAGCTGAGAAGAGATAGAAATAAGAGGCTGAAGGTAAGTATAGCTATTTTCATTTGTGATTGCTTTTTACTGGTAAAATATGGCGGGAGGATGGTCTACCCTCCCGCTGTCTTTTAGTTTTGTTATGTTTAGTTTACGATCAGGCGTTTTACAATCCGCTCGGTACCATGCGTGATCTCTACTAAGTAGATCCCCTTGCTCAATTGACTCAGGTTGATATCTAGTTCCGTGGTTGCTGTATTGATCTGCTCGCTTCTTACTTCTACGCCAGCCATTGAGATTATTTTTACGGTAGTCTCGCCTACATTGTCTGGCTTTTGGATGCTGATCCTCACCTGCTCCTGTGCCGGATTCGGTAGTAAGTATGCTTGGAAGCGATGGTTGCTCGGGTGGATACTGGTGATCACTTCTATGCCCATCACGAGATCAAATCGGTGACCTTTCGTTCTTGGATCATCCGTTACCTCAAAGTCGTAGGTCGTGCCTTTTGCTAGAGTGACGTATTCTTCCGTAAAGCGATCGTAGAGTTGGATCGTTCTGCCTTCTTCGATATCAAAGTCAGGTAGGCTAAGCGTGTATTTAAAGTTTGGTGCTAGGATATGTAGTGGAATCCGGTTTTCGCCCTCTTGCTCTGTATAAGTACGACGGTCTATCGCCAAAGCCCAATCATCTTCACTTACTGTAAAGAAGTTCACCAATGGGTTCGCCATCTTAGGTGCATCCTGCAATTCACGTGTTGGGTTATATTCATTCCCTAAGAATACCAATACCCGATCTACAAAATCATTCTCTGCTTCTAAGGCTATTTGTAAGGTATTCTGTCCATAGCGACTTGGCACATCTTCCATCCGCAATACATTCGTGATCTCTCCAGGAGTCGCGCTCGTCTTCGCTGGCTCAGGAATTGTTAAGGTTCCTGTAGTGCCACCTGCACGGATAAAGAAGCCTCCACCTGAAGGGATCTTCGCATTTGTTGGGCTTGTATCAAACGGCTCTTGTAAATATGCTCCACCTCGACCACTGCCTGCGATTAACGAGAAATCTCCCGTATAAGTCTGCCTTGGACGCCATACGGCATAATCAACAACCCCTGAACTATGGCTAACGCCTGCGGCACTTAAATCAATCGCAGATGGAAATGGGTTACCCACTAGGTTCCAATCGCTAAACTCTAGTCCTGAGGCCACACCTACCAAGGCTATATTTTGCGTGCCTTGGTTAATCGTGCCCTCCCACTCGATCGTCACCGGATCCGGGGTATAGCTGCCATCATCCAACAAACTACTCGCTTGGCCTTTTGAACCTCTAAATAAGATACGAATCGCCTCATGTGGATCTATCGTTTGGCTTATAGATGTAAAGGCTTCCCACCCTCCATCATTATCTTCGTTACCATCTGCATTCAAAGGATCAAAACGAAAAGCCGAAGGTGCATTCGTCGCTGTCGTGGTAAAGCCATTCGCTGAGCCACCCACTCCCGTAATGTCAATCGCGGTGGCCACCACACTCAATGGTACGGCGGTGGTATATGGATGACTGAAAAATCGAAATGCTCTATTGCCACCCGCTAAAAAACGCTCTTGGATCACATTCACATCGATGCTTCCTGCACCTGTGAGATCACCGATGCTCGCATCACCTGTGGCATCGCTTTGTAAAATAATCTTGCCATCACCTGATACACCGCTGCCTGCGGTGAAGGTAAGAGTACGTGTAGGCGCTATCGTCAACGTAGCATTCGGCTCAATTGTGATATCGCCCGCCTCAAAATCAAAATCAAAAACAGGATACGGTGTCGCTCCCTCGGGTATTACGATGTCTGATCCTGTAGGGGGTGCCAAACCTCCCTCCCAGTTGCCATCCGTAGCTCCATCTTCTGTACTCATATCCGCTGACCAGATGAATTCACCTGCGAATAAAGTCCATAAAGAAAAGGCTTCGATACCAGTAAGAGTCGCCACATTGCCACTTGCATCTATTGTACCTCCTCTGTTTATCCAATTCGTACCCCCATCAGTCGAGCGATGTAGTGAAAGGCTGGACTCAGTTAAGCTATTGAGTTCAGCATCTAAATAGCTGAAAACCAAGGTTGCATCCAAACCTGTATTTGTGGTAGGTACAATATCGTAACTTCGTAATATACTATTGGCTGTACCTTTGGTTTGGGAGCCATGCGTACGGGTAATGGTGGTACTGCCTAAATTAGTACTCGTCGTAATGGTAGCACCCATACCACCTATGTTTTCGGCAGTTAAGGATCCCAAAGTACGCGTGGTCGTTAATTCTCCTGTACTACCAAAGAATCTGCCTGCACTTTCGTCTAATGTGATATCCTCACCTAAAGTCACCGTCTGTCCGTTCAGGTCTAAGTTGCCTTCGAGAATTAAATTGCCTGTTGAATTAAATCTAAAATTATCACGGATAATGAAGGTGTTCGCATAAATATTTCCTTGCTGGGAGGCGCCTCCAATGATAATTTCTTCAAAGCCATCTAAAATATTGGTACTTAAATTATCCGAAGACAAACTGAGGGTACCTGAGGCAGCATTCAGTCCTATGGTTGTGGTTGGTGTTCGACTTTGCATAGTCAATGTACCTTGACTTGAAAGCTGACTGGAACCGGTTAAGTTTAAATCATCTGTTATTAGGATGATGTTCCCTGAACTAACGCCACCAAGACCTGAAATCTCACCATCTATCGTTAACCTTCCATCGTTTTTCGCTTCTAATGTGATGGTACCTTCAGAAGTGATCGCGCTAGCCGCAGTCGAAATATTTATTGCATCGCCGGTTGCTCTAAAACCATTAATGGTTACGGCTCCTTCTTCTGCACTAATAGTGCCATCAGGCCCTGTTATTGACCCATCGCCAAGGGCAAAACCATCTGAACTAGCATGTGCTATACCGGTAATTGTTATACTCCCAGTTCCTGTAGTAGAAATATCTCCCCCAATACTCACTCCTCTTGCATGTGAAATACCAACATTTCCTCCTTTCCCTAAAATACTGATATTGCCTCCGCCCGCAGCTAACGTACCATTAATGGTAATACCTCTAAACCTTGCATTATTTTCACCCGCAGGACCAATATTGTCTCCAGCTGCATAGCCAATACTTGGATCGCTTCCTCCTCCTAGTGTGATATTGCCGCCTTCTGTATCTAAAGTAGAGCCCTCAGGCAGCCAAATAGCACCTGGCACATTATCTGAAGCAGAATTATTACCACCAGCTCTTGCCCATAGAGTGATCTCATTATTATTTCCTGTAATAGCAGATGCAGCATCGAAATAAATACTGTTACCAGTTTTAATGACTAATGGATCATTATAATTTACTACCGAAGTTCCAATATTAACTTGCCCAACATCCTCACTACCAATAATGATGGAAGAAAAACCATCCACAAAATTGGCGGAAAAATAACTTGCCGGTAACTCCAAAGTACCAGTACCTCCCGCTATGCCTAAAGTGGTGGAAGCTGTTTGAGGGCGAATGGTTAATTCACCTGTACCACTTATTAAAGTTGTAGCCGTTAAACCAGTCCAGCCATTAGAAATAATTTCAATATCCCCACTGGTTCCATCACCAATTTTAGTATCGCTTTGAAGTGCTAATGCTTCAGTAGAAGTGATTCCCAGTCCTGCTTCAATTACAATGGATCCGGAAGTGGAAATCAAATCCGTTTGTCCAGAAGTAAGCCAAACTCCACGAGCAGTTCTACCTGTTGGTGCGGTGGTTTCTTGGTTATGACCTATAATCTGGATATTCCCGCTATTGGTCGAAACAACTTGACCTTGTGTTCCAGCAAACATCGTAACGCCACCACTATTCATCAAATCCGTAGTGCTTCCTGTATAATCTTGAGCCAAACCATTGAGTACAATATTACCGGACTGAGTACTCACCATAATTTGTCTTGGAGAGGATTGGCTTGCTCTATGGAATAGTATACCGTATCTAAAACCACAAGCTGTACAACCAGATGAAGGCTGGTCTGAAGTTAATCGTGCAGTGCCATTTATTGTAATGTTACCTGAGATAGTTGAAGTCTGTGAACCATCCCCCAAGTAAACGCCAACATTCGTACTATATGGACTGGAAGCTAGTGTTGGTGCATATTGATTTCCGCTTTGTCCATTTAATTCAATGTGCCCTGCACCTGTTTGGATAGTAACTTGTAAGTCTAAAGTAATTCCGTGAAAACCATTTTGTGTTGTAGAAGAATTATCTCCAGGGATAAAGGCGAAACTACCAGTTGCATTGCCATCACCAACCGCTAAGCTATTCCATGTAACTGTACCACTTCCTCCACCCATCCAAAGATGCCCCCCATTAGTGTTGATTGTTGTGGACTCTTTGATCCAAATCATTCCTTCATCATTTCCATCAGCATCAGACCAGAATATTGTGTTAAGAGCCTGGGCTGAAGGCTCTATAGTACGAGTAACTTCAAGCATGACATCTCGACCTGCTTTAAGAGTTAGATTCCTAGCCGCAGGAAGCACCGGAGCAATATTCGCATCAATAATCACATCTGTTACTGCTTCAATAATGAGATCGCCAGTGGCTAATGCAGAAGTTACTTCACTTACATTCACTTTGGCACCATCTTTTAGCGGGATTAGTTTACCATCACTTATCATCCAATCAGATGCAGGGTCACTAGGATCACTAGTTATAGTGATAGAACCTATAGCAGCAATCGAAACTAAACCCGGGATTGGATTTACGGCAGGAGTTATTTCGGGCAAATCGTAGGCAAATCCTTGCAAATAGGGATACGAAATATAGCCAGCCGGATTAATGTTCCAATCTCCTGTACTGGCGGTAAAGTCCCAACCAGTAAATGTCATTAGGGTTTTCATCTCGGCAGTGGTTTTTCCTGTGGCGCCATCAGAAGTCAAATTCCCAGAAGTCTCCGTATCCCAAAAATTATTGGTGAAGGTATTTGTTCCAAATAACAGGCCAACGAATCCCCCAATATTGGCACCCGGACTACTAACTAAACCAGTGCTATAGCTATTAATGATCGTTCCAGAGGAGACCGATCCAGCACCTCCTCCCACATAATTATTGCCAGAGACAGAACTTAGGCTGTAGCAATTTTGAATTTGTGAACTTGATAAGCTCCCAACAATTCCTCCAATTTGACCTGCATTACTAGAAATTGTTCCAGTAGAAAAGGATCCAGTTACGGTAGAGCTAGAATTCACAGAACCTGCTAAACCACCTACATTATTTCCACTTGAATTATTAATCGAAACATGACTGAAAGAGTTAAGTAAAGATGAACTAGTTATCATTGATCCAACAATTCCTCCGGTACTTCCGAATGATGATTCAATAGTACCTGTGCTATAAGTGTCATTAATAGAACAACCTTCACAAAAGCCTACAATTGCTCCTATTCCATCAGATGCATTAATGTTTACCTGAGTCATTCCCAAATTACTCACCGTCCCACCATTAATGTACCCAAATAGACCAATAAAACCATCAGAAGGCCTATTGATTGTTAAGCCATTAATTGTATGTCCATCACCATTATATGACCCAATAAAATTAAAATTATTATCTCCAATAGGACTCCAACCTTCTCCACAATTCCAATTAGCCGTTGAAGAAGCATCAATATCAGCCGTTTGGATATAGTGAGCATTCCATCTTCCAGCACTTTCGGTAATCCATTTTAAATTCGCCAAAGTCGCAATTTGAAAAGGGGTACCAACGGTGCCATCACCAACAACAGGTGCCTCTGATGCAATTCCTCCTGTAAAAGATACATTGGGATAATCATCATTTACACCTGAACATATAGACCAAATTGAAGTGAAATCCCATCCCGCATCGGTAAAGGTTGATTGCGTCTTCATCTGTACAGTTGTTTTACCAGTGCCACCTGCCGATGTAGCTTGATTAGAAGTATCGGTATCCCAAAAACTGTTCGTTATGGTGCCTGCCGTCTGAATTTGTCCAATCAATCCACCTTTACTTGTTGCTGCGCCTCCTATATTTCCGGTTGAATAAGAATTAGTGACTGTAGAACTTATAAAAGCACCAATTAGGCCTCCAGCAAACATTCCACTGGCTGATAATGAAACCCTTGAATAAGAGTTTGAAATTATTGCTTGATTTATTACACCAACTAAACCACCAATATTATTCCTTCCTGTTACACTTCCTGTAGCAAAACATTCCGTAACTGTTGAACCTAAGTCTACAACAGCTACCAAACCACCTAAAACATCTTGGCCGGATATATTCACATCAACCACCCCAAGACCCTCAACCTTCCCTCCATTTAAATATGAAAATAAACCCATAAAAGGTTCTAATGGACGATTTATATATAAATCACTTACAACATAACCATCTCCATTATATGACCCAGTGAAACTGCTTATCGGCAGCCAACCTTCACCTGCAAACCAGCTTGTGGTAGCCGAAGCATCTATGTTGGCAGTTTGAATGTAGTGATAACCTTGCCTAGTTGTACGATCCGGACTAGCTACTACAGCATCTGTTGCCGCTATCCAATACAAATTTTCTAAAGTTGCAATTTGATAGGGATCTCCAGGGCTTCCGTCACCATTGACAGGTACTGTAGCTGTTTGCGCCTGAATGTTAATATTAAACCCTAGTGTAAAGAGAAGTAAGAATATGAAAAAAAAAAGATTTTGATTTTTAGTAGAAGTTTTAATCATCGCTTTTATGGTTTTCAATGGAAAATCAAAAAAGCAAGATAAAACTAATAATCATATTCTATACTAAATCTGAAGTATCGCCTTTAAAAAAGTTGATAAATCCATTTTAGATATTCGATTATAGCATTGATAACCAATTACTTATTACGAAATTAAGTGGAAAATATTTCACGTAAAAAACCATTTATTTTATTTTAACTAAGTAATTTCAAATATAACTTTTACATTAAATAAAACACATAAAAACGAATGAAAAAAAACATTACTTAATCTAATGACATATAAATATACATGAACAACAATTTTTCAACAAATTACTTTTACTGAGTTGTAGTACTTGAATTCGTCACTTTGTTTTGAGCAAACTCCTTTTTAAAAAGCACAATTGTGGCTAAACCATCTGAACGAACTAGAATAGAAACTATTACTTTCTCTTCCGATCTTTATTTGTCTTTCTCTTATCGCGTAACTTCTTAGCCCCATAAGCGGCTCCTGCACCAAGAAGTAAGCTTAAGCCACCATCGATTGGGTTATCTAATACGTCGGGTGTAAAGCTCGGTGGCCCGCCAAAGGTTTGCGCATAGCTCAGTGCGGACAAGAACAAGAGGCTAAGGGTAAGGAGAGTATATTTCATCGATTCTTGAGTTGCTTTGTGTTTTGAGTAATTCAGCGGGAGGATGGTCTACCCTCCCGCTTTCTTTTGGTTGGGTTCGGTTTAGTTTACGATCAGGCGTTTTACTATCCGCTCGGTACCATGCGTGATTTCTACTAAGTAGATACCCTTGCTCAATTGGCTCAGATTGATATCTAGTTCCGTTGTTTCTGTGGTCAACTTTTCATTGCTCACTTCTACGCCAGCCATTGAGACTATCTTTACAGTGGTCTCTGCTATATGATCCGGTTTTTGGATGCTGATCCTCACCTGCTCCTGTGCTGGGTTTGGTAGCAAGAATGCTTGGAAACGACTGCCGCTTGGGTTGATACTGGTGATCACCTCAATACCCATCACGATATCAAATCGGTGGCCTTTGGTGCTTGGATCCTCCGTTACCTCAAAGCCGTACGTCGTGCCTTTTGCTAGAGTGATGTATTCTTCGGTGAAACGATCATACAGTCTTAGTGTTCGGCCTTCTTCAAGGTCGAAGTCTGGTAAGCTAAGCGTGTATGCTCTTGCAGGACTGAGGATATGTAAGGGAATGTGGTTGGTATTAGTTTCTACTCCTTCAGCTTCTTGGTAGGGACGAGCATCTATCGCCATTGCAAAGTCATCGGAACTTACAGTGAATAGGTTCACTTCTGGGTTCGCCAGTTTCGAGGCATCTTCTCTGTCTTGGCTGGTGTTTACTCCATCTTCTTTGAAGAAAACCAAGCTTCGATCCCACCATTCGTCTTCGCTACTCAGTACTAATTGGATACTATTGCTGCCATATTTACTAGCTACATTGCTATCCATTCTCAGGGTGCTACCAGCAGAGCCTTGTAGTGGCTCATTGCTACTTACTTTGTCTGCTTCTTCTATGGTTATTGATGTACCTTCCTCACTAGAACGAATAAAAAAGGCTCCTCCTGTGGGTAAAATAAATGTTGGATTACCTGTATCGAAAGGCTCTGTTAAATATGCTCCTCCACGGCCTGATGTACCACTTGGGCTCTCTCTTGGCTGCCAGATATAGAAACTACCGACTACCATCCCAGCACTGCGGGAGATTGCCTTCAAATTGATCGCTGAAGGGAAAGGATTACCCACCAAGTTGAAGTCTGATTTTTGTTCATCTGTGTCAAATATATCACCAAACCCAAACTCTAACATTATCGTTTGGGTTCCTGTATTCACCTCACCCTCCCATTCGAAGGTCACCGCATCTGGTGTGTATTCTATATCATCAAAACTGCCGGCTTGGCCTTTCGAACCACGTACTAAGACACGGATGCCTTGGTATCGTTCCCAACTGTCATCCATCGCCGTAAACGCTGTCCAGCCGCCATCATTCTCTGCATCCCCATCGCCTGTCACTGGATCATAATAAAACGCCGAAGGTTCATTCGTGGCAGTAGGGGTGAAACCTGTGCCAGGGCCCGTAATGTCAATTTTATCGCCTAAAGCACTCAAAGGAATCGCACTGTTAAAAGGATGTCCCATAAAGCGGAAACTACGATTGCTGCCCATAATGTAGCGCTCTTGTAACACCGTACCGGTGATCGTACTTGTTCCTGTAAAGCTACCAATGTACGCGGTACCTGTGCCATCACTTTTGAGGATCAGTTTTCCTCCCGCTCCGATAGTGATATTGCTATCTTCTGTGATGTCCAATCGGAAGCTTGGAGCCATCGTAAGCGTCGCATTCGGCTCAATGGTAATGTTGCCCAGTTCTATATCTGCCTCGAAAACAGGGTAAGGTATCGCTCCCTCTGGAATCACTATATCGGCGCCGGTAGGGGGTAAACCATTATCCCAATTACCTGCCTCGCCAGCTTCATCTGTACCGCCAGCCCATTCATAGGACGTAGGTGCAGAAACTTCCAAACCAAGAATTGGATTAACCGCTGGTATAGTCCCAGGTACATCGTAGGTAAATCCTTGCAAATAGGGATAAGAAATATACCCTGTAGGGTTGATCGCCCAAACACCTGTACCTGCAGTAAAATCCCAATCATTTGGATCTATATCAGTAGTGAAAGTAGCTAAAGTCTTCAGCTGAGCTGTAGTTTTGGGTACTCCTTTACCGGTATCACTCTTACCACTCGTCTCTGAATTATAGAAGCTATTGGTTACAGTGCTACTAGTAATGGATCCAACCAAGCCACCTCCTGTACCGCTTACCTGACCGATAGAATATGAATTTGTAATGACCGAAGAAGCCAGTAGGTTTCCAGAAAGACCTCCTTTTTGAGTTCCGCTACCTGACACAGTTGTACTAGAATAACAATTTGTGATTGTGGTAGCTAAATTACTTTGACCAACCAAACCACCAACATTACTTCCAGCACTTACTGTACCGCCTACAGATATTACATTACTAATTATCGCACCTTCCGCTTCAGCCGCCAATGCACCAGCTCTTAAAAAACCAGTCATTCTGGTATTAACTAGGCGCAAATTTTTCACTATACCACCCACACCAATTGTACCAAAAAGCCCAACATTCATGAAACTAGTCTTCATGGTGTATAGGTTCCGAATGGAGTATCCACCACCATCATAAGTGCCTATAAAATCAGAATAGGTAGCAATTCCCATCCAGCCAGTACCTCCAGTAGTAGTCCATGAGGTGGTTGAACTGGCATCAATGTCAGCTGTTTGTAAATAATGTTTACTTAAATTTGTATTAAACGTAGTTGCTATCCAATACAAATTTTCCAAGGTAGCAATTTGGTAGGGATTCCCAGAGCTGCCATCTCCCACAGGAGCTGTAGCAGTTTGGGAATAAACCGATTGATTAAAGCCTATAACTAAAAGGAGTAAGACAGAAAATACTAAATATTTGTAATAATTTGTAAAGGTTTTAATCATAGTTCTACATGGTTTGCAATGGATATTCCATACAAGGTAGAACTAAAAATTATATTCTATACCAAATTTGAAGAAACTAACCATTAAAACTTCTTAGAATAATTTGTATAATTCTTAATGAATTAAAAATCAACGAATTGAAAATTTTTTGTGATAAATAAATTTAATGCAATGATTCAGATTTTTTACAATATTTTTCTATTTTAAAGTATAATTTTAAAAACCCATCCAGCATCCTAATTAGGAACAAAAGGTAATTAACAATCACTCAAAAGTGTATTTTTAGCCCTGAATAACAAATAATACATAAATCAATAAATATACATTCAACTTTTAACCCAAGGTTATAGTTAATTTTAATTTCGAGAAAATTAAAATTCTTTCAATTGAAGAATTCAAGTAAACCTGACGAAGGCAAACACAATAATTAGGATATGCTAATATGATTTTTACTCGACCTGTTGTATTTTAAGGAAAAAAATCTCTCTCACTTGAGATGCTTAAAGTCAATAAATTCTACAGGATTAGCTTATCACAGCTATGGGTGTTTCAGGGACTAATTACTGATTAATAAAAATGATGCCTTTATAAAAGTGGCTCCTCTTTTTCAGTTGAGCTTGATTCAATATTAGTTTGCTTTGGACTTTTTTCCTTAAGCAATTTCTTCTGAAAAAGCAGAATTGTGGCAAAACCCGTAAAGACAAATGCATCAGCGACATTGAATACCGGACGGAAGAAGATAAAATAATCGCCACCTTTGAATGGCAACCAATCCGGCAAGTAGCCCTCCCAAATGGGGAAGTAAAACATATCAATTACTTGACCGTGAAAAAGATCGAAAAGGGAGCCATAAGGAGCATTATTGAACCATACGCCATAAAAAACACTGTCGATCAAATTACCTGTAGCACCACCTAGCACCATTGCTAGGCATACAAGCAAGCCTTTGGGCATCTCTTCTTTGATCAATTTATATAAATACCAAGCAATAAAACCCGTCGCAACTAGTCTAAATAAACTCAACGCCAATTTGCCGTATTCCCAGTCTAACTTTAAGCCATAAGCAAAGCCTGGATTCAATACATAAAGCAAACGAAACCAATCGTCCACTACCATGATTTCTTCACCCAGAAACATGTTTTGATGAACCCAAAGTTTTAAAGCTTGGTCGATAGCAATAATCGCAATAGAGATAAGAAAATACTTAAGATACTTCAATGCAGCAGATTTTTACGGGCACGAATTTACGCCATTATTCGGATTAAGACTAAAACCAAGGACGGAATGCATGACGAAATATATACCAACGGAGTAAATCCTCTGCAAAATCTTCATCAGGATAAGAAATTGTCAATAACACATACTCACTTAACGCATCTACATAAAGGCCTTTACTTTCAAAATAAGCCGCTTTTAATAAATGGCTTGCAATACTAGCTTCTCCACTTGCTTGAATAATTTGCCTAATTCCCCCCGCATATTTTTCTTTGGCTGGACTAGTCATTCCATTGAGCACAAATACTCCCGAGCCTTCCATGGTTCGTGGATTGCGCACATATACACTCACCTTTTCGCCATTATCCAACACCAATTTCAGCTTGTTTTCTTCTACCGTTTCTACCCCTACAGTTTCATCGTATTGATTTCTAAACTCCACTTCCCAACTTCTTACCGAATCATCGGGTGTCCAAGTGAGGCCTACCATCGATGAATAAAGCTGCGATGAGCTGGGCATCGGCATTTCCATTGCTGGCATTTCCAAAAGTGCCGCCATTGAATCTGACCTTAGGTATTGAATCGTGGAAGGACTCATTCCGAAATAAGGATTTAGCCACTTGCTCTGCCAAGTCTCAAAATCCGCCAATTTCAATACTTCGGCAGGAATTTTTAAAGGCTTGTTGCCCGTAGAATTCGACCATTCCAGCAGATTTCCTTCACTATCTAGGGCAATGGCAAATTCAGTATTTTCTAAATCACTTTGTTGTATTTCGGCTCCTTTGGGAAGATTTCCATCTTCTAGCAATAACAATTTGTATTGACCAAGACTCGAGAAATATGCGCAAAAGAGAATTAAGAAAAGGAAGTATTTCATAATAGTTTGCCTGCAAAAGGAAAAGGCAATTTAGTCCTTTTCAGGTCAAAAATTAAAACACCAAGCACAATTAGGTACTCAATGGCCATAAGCCAAGGCATTTCTACATAGCCGCCAGCAGGATATTGCAAATAGGTGAAAAAGATCAAAAATGACCAAACTAATGGATACAACCACCCCGATAGTATTCCAAAAAACAAAAGCGGGAGGATATACCAAGGATGCACCGTAGTACTGAGCAATAAGTAAACCGTCCAGCTCAAGCATAACCAACCGCTGATTTTCCACTTTTTCTTAAATACAAATGGCAAAGTAACTAGGAGAAAAAATGAAGTAAATGCCAATGCAGGCCCAGAATCTGCGATGATATTAAAGCCTTTTTTGTAAAAGCCATATTCACGAACGAGTAAATAAATACTGCCATTGAATTCGAATTTACGGAAGTACAAATCTAAACTTGAACTCATAGCTTCCAATAACTCAGGGTGCCAAAGCGGGAGGAAAGAAAGTATGGAAAACAGCATCGCTAATACAGAGAAAATAATTCCTTTCTGCCAGCCCAATTGCCTAATAAATACAGGCAATGCAATCAGCGGAAGTAATTTAGTAGATACGGCCAAAGCCAATGCAATTGCAGCTTGCCAAAGTCGCTTATGCAATAGTAATGTCACCGCCAAAGCTATAAAAAACAGCATCAGCCCTTCGAAATGAAGATTCCCTGTCACCTCCAAAATCACCATTGGGTTAAAAGCATAAAAGCCCAACCAAAAAATGGGCTTGAAGTAAAAATGTAGTAAATAACCCAACAGCCACATGGTACCCACTTCACCCAAAATCAAGATCAATCGTATTACAATTATATTGATCTTCAAATCATTGCCGGCTATAGTACTACTAATGTAAAAAACCACTTGATGCAGACTCGGATAAATGCTGTGGTATTCTTTTGAATTGAGCCCTTTATAAAGTTCAGCGTCTAAACTTGCGGGTTTGTTTGGGTCTTCTTGCCACTGATTAGGTGTCTGCAAAAAGGGATGTTCATCCGCTACCCATAATCGACCATCCCAAGCAAAGCGAAAATAATCGTCTGACAAATTGGGCGTGGCAAATAGTAATAGAAGTCTCAATACTATCCCAATGATTAGAAATTGCTTTATCGAGTTGAATCTTCGACTCAAGGAAATTCCTCCCAAAAACAGCATAACAAATACAGGGAAAAGCAAATGATGTTCACTGCGAGTAATTCCATATCCCATCCAAATAAGCAATCCTGAATAGGCTGAAATGAGTAGGATATTTTGAACGCTTGGCTTCATCGGCTATGCTTAATGGAATAGCTGGTCACTAGAAAAAATCCGAGCGTCAATAAAGTATGAAATGGCAAAAGTGCATAGTCATGGAAATGAAATGCTAAGTACAATCCCGCACCAAAATACAATGTGAGAAATGCCTCTAAATAGGTGACTATTGGCAATTTCTGGATCATATATTTATTGCCCTTCCAAGTGCCTGTATTTCCCATTGCGTTGAACTTGGGTGTACGAATAAATGGACTCTTTTTTCCTAGCCAGCCTTCCATTACGGCAATGGCATTGTGCACCGATAAACCCAAAAAAATGGATAATAACATAGCCATTCTCGGGAGAAAAAGCATCAATGTCTTGAAACCTCGTCCATAAATCCTCCTGAAACCTGTCCAATAGAAAATGGCGAGAAACAAGTAGCCTATTATGAAAATAGAAGAAATATTGATGACCAAGTCCCAGCGATCTGTGAGGTTGCGGATAAGCAATAAGGGCATACTCACCATCGCCGAAATCACAATGGCAATAAAGACTGTACTATTAAGCAAATGATAGGTAGCGTGAATTTTGGAAAGAAGCTTAATATCTGATCTCCAAACTTTCAAAAGCAGTTTGCGACTAGTTTCTGCGGCTCCTTTTGTCCAGCGAAATTGCTGACTTTTAATGGCTGGCATGGCAATAGGTAATTCTGCCGGAGCATCCACTTCGGGTAAGTAGTGAATCTTCCAACCTTTGAGCTGAGCGCGATAGCTAAGATCCAAATCTTCGGTAAGGGTATCGCTGCCCCATCCTCCCGCATCTTCAATACATGCCTTGCGCCAAATACCTGCCGTTCCATTGAAATTCAAAAAATGCCCTCCTTGACTACGACCAGGATGCTCCACCATAAAATGTGCATCCAAACCAAATGCTTGTAGTCGAGTGAGTAATGAATAATCTCTATTCAAATGCCCCCACCTAGCTTGCATCACGCCCACTTTGGGATCGAGCATTCCAGGAATCAATCGCTTGAGAAAATCTGGATTCGGTACAAAATCGGCATCAAAAATAGCGATAAACTCTCCTTTTGCCTCCTTCATTCCATAAGCTAATGCGCCTGCTTTATAACCCGCCCTTCCTTCACGACGAACTTGCTTTATGTCTAACCCTATCCTTTGATATTCAGCAACTTTATTGGCAATTTTTTGGACACTTTCATCTGTACTATCATCAAGAATTTGGATTTCCAATTTATCCTTAGGCCAGTCTATTTTTGCTATAGAATCAATGAGCCTCTCAACAACATACGCTTCGTTGTACACAGGCAATTGAATAGTCACCAGTGGAAAGTAATCCGACTCTTCTACAGTCTTTTTTTGCAGCTTAAAAAACTTTCTAGACAGCCAAACCAAATGTAATTGGCTTAGCCCATAACCAAAAATAAAGAGCAATGAGCCGAAATATAAAATCAGAATGAACCCTTGCAGCCAAATCATACCGCATATTTAAAAATTGTCCAAATGATTTTATAGCCTGCCATAATTACGCCTTTTACCGTTCCCGAAACTTTAGAAATCCCAATTCGCTGTCTATAGTTCACTGGCACTTCACAAAAGCTGATTTTCTTTTTGGCCGCTTTCACTTGCATTTCTACTGTCCAGCCATAGTTCGTATCCACCATATTCAAATCTAATAAAGTAGAAAAACGGATAGCTCTAAATGGCCCTAAATCTGTGAAATGTGCTCCATACATCCATTTGAGCAATGTTGTAGCCAATCTATTTCCGAAAACTTGTGGAATAGTCATGGAGCCTTTCTCTCTATTGCCCAATGCTCTGCTGCCAATGACCATATCCATATTTTGTTTGAATATCGGCGCAAGGACTTCAGGAATTTGCTGTGGGAAATCAGAGTAATCCGCATCGATAAACACCACAATAGCGGGAGGTTCAGGCAGATTTTTCAAGTATTCAATTCCTGCCAAGCAGGCACTTCCATACCCTCGACGGGGCTCGTTTATGACTGTTGCACCAGCCTCCCGCGCATTTTTGGCGGTATTGTCTTTTGAGCCATTGTTTACCACCACCACTTCTGCAATCCAATCTGAAGGAATATCTCGGACTACTTTTGGTATCGAAGCTTCCTCATTCAGCGCTGGAATTATTACACAGATCTTCTCCTTTATTTTCGGCATTACATTGTTGTAGGTATCACATAATCTAGCGGTGCTCCTGGACCAATCGGCCATCCGAAGATGATCCAAATGATTAACAAAATGGTCCACCCAATCAAAAAGATAAAGGTATATGGAAGCATCAGCGAAATTACGGTACCAATCCCGGCTTTCTTATCATATCGCTGGATAAATGCTACAATCAGGGCAAAATAGGACATCATGGGAGAAATGATATTGGTAACACTATCACCAATCCGATAGGCTAATTGGGTAAATTCAGGTGAATAGCCCAGTAGCATTAGCATTGGAATAAACACAGGCGCCATAATGGCCCACTTAGCACTTGCGCTACCCATCACCAAATTGATAACAGCACTTACAAGAATAAAACTGATCATCAATGGAATAGGGCCCCAGCCTGTAGATTGCAGAAAATCTGCTCCTTTCACAGCAGTGATCAATCCCAGATTTGTCCAATTGAAATAGGCAACAAACTGCGCAGCGAAGAATACTAAGACTATATATGAGCCAAGCGTTTCCATGCTTTTGCTCATACCCTTCATTACATCATTATCGCTTTTGATAGTGCGAGCTCCAATGCCATAGGCAATGCCAGCCACGGCAGCACCCAAAAAGATAAACGCAACTATAGCACTCATAAATGGAGATCGCAATACACCTCCCGTATCAGGGTCGCGCAAGAAACCACTCCCTGCTAAGTCTATTCGGAAAAGCTCAGCACTTTCGCTACTGAATGGATTGCTTACCACAATGGGCATGATAGACCATATAAGTAAAAAAAGGAAAACCAATGAAGCAACTAAAGCGAATCTCAATCCTCGTTTTTCAGACTTATCAAGCCCATCCACTTTCTCAGGTTTTTCATCTCCCGTATAATTACCCAATCGTGGTTCTACTATTTTTTCGGTAACCCAAGTACCTAAAAATGAAATGATGAAAGTAGAAAAGAACATAAAATAATAGTTTGCCGCCGGATTTACCAAGTAATTTGGTTCAATGATTCTAGCAGCTTCTTCTGATAATCCTGCCAATAATGGATCGATGGTGCCCAGTAATAAATTGGCGCTATAACCGCCCGAAACACCGGCAAATGCAGCAGCTAAACCTGCCAATGGATGGCGACCTGCAGCTAGGAAAATAATAGCCGCCAATGGCACCAATAATACATAGCCTACTTCACTCGCAGTATTGGAAATAACGCCTGAAAATACAATCACAAAAGTCAGCAATCGAGGTGGAGATGATATTACCACCAAGCGAAGTGCCGAACCAATTAATCCACTTCCTTCGGCGATGCCAATTCCAAGCAAAGCAACTAACACTGTTCCCAATGGAGCAAATGCAGTGAAATTCACCACCATTTTGGTCAGCATCATATGCAAGCCTTCTATGGAAAGTAGACTAAATGGCCTAATCGTTTCCATTGTTCCCGGGTGGGTCACTTCAATATCGAACAGACTGAAAACCCAAGAAAGAAGGACTACTCCAAAGGCAAAAAGTGCAAATAATGTGGCTGGATGGGGCAGTGCATTTCCAATTCTTTCGACTATAGACAAAAACTTATCTACAGCCCCTTTCTTTTGCTTGGCTTCAGTCATTTTGGGTTAATGTTTTAAATGGATGCTGAAAATAGAAGCTAAATTTTTCAAAATAAAATTTTTGATGCTTTTGACTCCAATTTGGCCATTTATCTACTGAATTCTCTTGTATATCCGCCTGCTATTGACTTTGAAAAGTACATGGTAACAATTTCTTAACAAAGCATTAACACTGAGCTTTTTTAGTAGACCTACTTTTGTCCAAAATAAACATAACTATTATAGATGTTGTAAAAAACATTCAAAACACACTATGAAAAACCTTTTGCTGTTAAGCCTATTTTACCTAATTACTACGTTTGCTATTGCTCAGCAAAGCCAAGAAAATGCGGGAGGAAATACTGCTCCGGCAAGCTCCAAATGGTTCGATAAAGTGAATATCCGTGGCTATGCTCAGGTGAGATATAATAGATTATTAGAAACCAACCCTTTATTGAAGTGCGAACAATGTGATAGGAGTTGGGGTGAAGGTGGAGGTTTTTTTATGCGTCGAATCCGAGTAATCTTTTATGGGAAAGTAAGTGAAAGAGTCTATTTCTACATCCAACCTGATTTCGCTAGTGCAGCATCTTCAAACTCACTCCACTTTGCACAAATTCGTGATGCTTACTTTGATATTGGGTTGGACAGCAAAAATGAGTTTCGTTTCAGAATAGGCCAAAGCAAAGTTCCTTATGGTTTCGAAAATATGCAATCCAGCCAGAATAGACTGCCGCTAGATAGAAATGATGCACTGAATAGTCCCTTAAGAAATGAGCGAGATTTAGGTATTTTCTTTTATTGGGCTCCACAAGAAAAAAGACAGCTTTATTCGAGGCTATCTAGAGAAGGAATGAAAACCAGCGGTGATTATGGAATAGTTGGGTTTGGTGTATACAATGGCCAAACGGCAAACCGCCCTGAACAAAATGAGGGTAAGCATATTGTAGCAAGAGTTACCTACCCTTTCGAAGTTGGCAGTCAAATAATTGAAACGTCCATCCAAGGTTTTACGGGAAATTATGTGTTGAACAGCGTTACCTCAGGTGTGAAAGTAGCGGAAGGAATGGATTATTTAGATGAGAGGATTGCCGCAACATTTGTACTATATCCTAGGCCATTTGGCATTCAGGCTGAGTACAATATCGGCAGTGGCCCAGAATACAATAAAGAGACTAACTCCATCGAAAATCAGCCTGCAAAAGGTGGATATATCACCTTATCTTATTTCAAAAAGTTCAACGATCATTTAATTATTCCTTTTACAAGATTTCAAAGGTACCAAGGTGGCAAAAAGCACGAGCTTGACGCAAGAAGTTATGATGTTACAGAATTAGAAATTGGTGTGGAATACCAACCTTCACGAAATTTTGAGCTTGTGACCATGTACACAATCTCTGACAGAAGATTTGAAGATGCGGTTCTTAGAAATAATGTTCAATCAGGTAGCCTATTAAGGATCCAAGCACAAGTCAATTTCTAAAATGAGCATTAAATTGAGTCAATTAAGAGTGGCGGTGGCATCCTCCCGCCATTCTAGGCTCACTTTACGACCAATAGCATAATCACGATCTTTGGAGCGAACGATCAATTGGTCTTTTTGCTCATTTTCAACAATATATTCGAAGAAATCACCCAGAAAAATCTTATCAACAATGGCTCCTTGCCAGCCTTTCCCTCTTGCTTTTAGCTGTATAAGCTCTTCCTTAATCCACACTTTCTCAGCCTTTCTATTAGTAGGCAAAATATTACGTGCTCCCAAGAGTAAGGCTACATCTTCACTTTGTGGATCAAGATAAATTTCCTCCGGACTGCCCGTTCGGATGATTTTTCCATTTTTAATAATCAGCAATTTATCCGCAAGATAAAACGCATCTTGATAATCGTGGGTGACCATAATCATAGCAAAACCATCACTTGCAGCCATGGCCTTCAATCCTTGCTTGAAACGCATTCGAAGCGGGAGGTCGATGCTGCTAAATGGTTCATCCAACAACAAAAGTGATGGAAAATCTGCCACCGCCCTAGCCAAAGCCAATCGCTGCTTTTCACCTCCAGAAAGTAATTCCACTCGCTTGCCAGCCAAATGATCGAGCAAACACCACTTCAATAATTTATGCGTGCGTTTTTTCTTCACTTCCGGTTTAAAACCCAACATCCTATGCATCAGATTTTGCTCTACACTCAGATTCGGATCCAAACCATAATGCTGAAAGACCAATCGGATTTCCTCATGCCCGGGAACAAGCTTATCTGCCGGCCCCAATATTTTATCATCTCCAAGCCAAATTTCACCTGCATCTGCATCTAGCAAACCCGCGATCAAATTAAGCAGCGTAGTTTTTCCCTCGCCAGAATAGCCCAATATGGCCAAACTCTCTCCCCTATTAAGCTGAAAGGACAAACCATCCAACACCTTCGCTCCACTGGCATGATAGCTTTTACTGATATTGTTGACTTTGAGGAGTGGGTTTTTGGACATTATTCGCGCTTGATTAAAATCAAAAGTAATTAAAAATCTACACCACATGAGCCTGGTTCGATATCTTTGAAGCTATACGCTTGATAAAAAACTTTAAGATCCCAATGCTAAATGAATAGCATTTACAGTATGCTTATTTTGTCTCAACAATTGGAGCTGGTAAACCGGCTGTTTTCTTTGGCCTTAAGACAATAAAAAACCCAATAAAGAATTATGCTTGTTAGCTAAAGAGTAATTACAGTATATTTACTTTTAAATAAGTTCTTTATATAATTTTTGAAACAAAGAAAGGGTTTTGCTTAAGTGCAAATTAATAGGGAATCGTGTGTAAATCACGAACTGTCGCGCAACTGTAAGTAACATTTCAAAGGTTTTGTCAACGCATCCACTGCTTAAGCGGGAAGGAAGATAAAACTGTTACAAGTCAGGAGACCTGCCATTTCTATATTGACATTGCTTTCGCGATTTGAAGCGTATAGTCAGGTTTGATACATCTATCATCTACAATCAGAAGCTTCTGTATATGTAGGCCTTCTTATTAGTGTGTTTTTTCCTCTCTAATCCATTCTCTTTCCGACAAGCATTGAGTCGCTCTTCAAATTGCTGCGATTGAATTTATCTTTTAAATGCAACTGCAAAATAAACTAAACCTATGTAGTGAAAGTCATTACTTCATTTTCAAAAAACCCTGCTATACCACGTTGAAAAATGTATAAACATGAAGAAAAATATTGTCCAAGATGTAATTCACTCTTCGAATGCAAAGTTGGTTCTATTTCACTTTGTCAATGTACATCGGTAATGCTCAACGAAGAAGAACGAGACTATATGAGAAATAAATATGATGATTGCCTTTGCGCAACCTGCATGAAAGAAGAAAAAGCCGATTATCACAATATTAACTTTACAAAAAAAATCAATAAACTATTGGGCATCAGTGGGAAAATATAAAATCAATGACACCGGAAAAAGGAAATTAATTGATGATCAAAAGTCATCGGTCAAGAATAATTTAATCGAAGGGATAGATTTTTATATTAACGAAAATGGGCTGTGGGTATTTACTGAAGTCTATCATGCTAAAAGAGGGTATTGCTGCAAAAATGGTTGCAAACATTGCCCTTACAATAAAAAATCCTGATAGAGGATGACTAAGTAAAATAGATCAATGAAATCAAAACCAAATTGCACTGAAAGGATGTCAAAACCATGAAACTTAGCTCCGTCCCTTTGATGTGTTGGGATATTATAGCTATGGATCAAACTTGGCTAACCCAAAAAACACAGAGGCAAAAGGAAAAAGAAGCACTTCTTGATTTGTCAAAAAAGAGGAGATGGTTGCTTGATGGGAGTATTCTTGATGATAAGGATTACCAAGCCTTAGTGCTTACTGATTCTCAAAAACATATCATCTGGGTTAATGATGGATTTAAGCTGATGACCGGTTACAGTAAAAAATTTGCAATAGGGAAAAATCCTAAATTCCTACAAGGGATTGATACCTTGGACAGTAGTAGAAACTCGATTAGAGATAAGCTAAAATCCGGGAAACCATTTTCAGAGCAGATTTTGAACTACAAAAAAGATGGGTCAGCATATATGTGTGAAATCACAATCTACCCACTCTTGAATAAGTACCATGAAACAAAAGCCTTTTTAGCATTAGAAAAAGAAATACAATGACAAAAGATGAAAGAATAAAACAATCAGAAACCCACATTTTTAAGGCGGTTTTTCCTAATACAACCAATCACTATGACACATTATTTGGTGGCACGGCAATGCATTTAATGGATGAAGTTGCCTTTATCACTGCGACTCGTTTTAGTAGACAAAGAATGGTGACTGTAAGTAGCGACCGAATTGACTTTACAAAACCAATCCCCGCCGGAACAATCATTGAATTAATAGGAAAGGTCTCCCATATTGGAAACACTAGTTTGAAAGTACGAGTAGATATATTTATTGAACAAATGTATTCAGAGGAAAGGGAAAAGGCAGTAAGTGGTGAATTCACCTTTGTGGCAATTGATATCAATAAAAAACCCATTAAGATAGATTAATCCCATATTGGTTTTAAGATGTAAAAAATGAAGGCCGTAGTAGCTTGTGATGCTTAAACATGCACCCTAAACCCCTTTTCACCAATCTCAATAGGCTTTCCAAAACGCCCTTCCTCTTCATTGTTTTCGAGTTTGAGGACACCTCTTGGGCAAACGGATGAGCATACCCCGCAACCCACGCAGCTGGAGCGAACTATATTTTGACCTCTTTGGGCATACCATCTTACATCGATTCCCATTTCGCAATAGGTGGAGCAATTGCCACAAGAGATACATTGTCCGCCATTGGTAGTGATTCTAAATCTGGACTTGAAGCGCTGCACCAAACCTAAATAGGCAGCCAATGGACAACCAAAGCGACACCAAACTCTATTCCCCATCAAAGGATAAAATCCAGTGCCTACAACTCCTGCGAATATCGACCCAATCATAAAACCATAGGTCTGTCGTACATCGTTGGTGGATAGCCAAAAAACGCGATCTGAACCGGTGAAATATGTATAAAGTACTCCACCCGTCATAAGGACTGCAAAAACTAAAACGCTATGTACAATCACTCGCTCATACTTCCAAGCTTTGAGCGATTTGTCTGATAATTGGCGATAAGGATCACCCAGCGTTTCGGCTAAACCCCCACAACCGCATACCCAACTACAATACCATCGCTTGCCATACAGATAAGTGAAAAGTGGAACGCCAATAATCATTAAGCTTAGCCCCCAAGCAAGCATAAAAATGCCCAAACCTCCCGCTTCTTGCAGCATATTGATATGCCAAGCGTCGAAGAAATCATAATCTAATGGCCATATATTCTTGAAATCAAAATAGGGCTTATTCAAACGAACCAATATCTCAGGGATTAAAAAGGCAAAAGCAGTTTGAAAAAACATCAATGAAGCCGTCCGAATTTGATGATATCGAGAATGGCGATATTTCGAAAACATCCTGATTCCCATTACAATAATCGCAAGGGTGTATAAAGTCCCATACAAAAACCACTGACTAGCTGGGTCACCATTGAGCACTTCGCTGAGTGGATCGAAAAGGGAAATTAATGGTGTAATGTATTGTGGAAACCAATATAAAATGATATAAAAAAGAATTAACATGGTGCCGGTAAGGATGCCTACCCAGCCTCTATTTTTCATATCGGAATGGAAGATTCCATTGTTCTTAATGCCGGGAGTTCCTTCTTTGAAACTTGGTAGAATATAGAGAAAACCACCAATCGAAGGCATAAGAATACATAGAATGAAGAATAATAACTCGTTTCCTTTGGCAAGTCCTTGATAGGAAGCCTTGGTGCCTTGCCATACAACATCGTTGCTCCAAATCACCAAATCCCACTCTTCTGCAGCCTTCAATTCTTCATTAAGGATATCTTTGGTTTGATTAATCTCATTTGCCAATTCAAAACCCGTGAAAAATAGTCGTCCTTCCAAATCAGCCAACCTCTCGCCAAGGCTTTCCTGCTGTTGTTCGCTAAGTCCTGTATTTTGCAAATAAGAATTATCCCAGACAAAAGGCCCGGAAAATGGCAATGAGATAAATAATGCCAATCCGGCCAACAGCATACTCAAGCCTAAAAATTTCAATCCCTTTCCCATTATCCTATATTTATTTCAGTTCGATCACTTCTCATTCAATTAACCAAAAATCCTTGCAAACAAACCTTTAGCTTCTTGTTGCACAGCAAAACCCGGATTCGTCTTTTGAAATTCTTCCAAGAAAGATGGAATCCACTGTTTCGTAAATTCAGCATCGAAAGCAGCTTTTTGCAATCGTGACAAGGCTTTATCAATAGTAAATTTCTTTTCAATCCATTCTTCACATTGCTCATGTCTAAGGCGAATACCAAAAGAATGGATTCCCAAAAAGATCATCGTTTCCTTATTCCAAACCACACGGATTGCTCTGGGCTCCTTGCTATCTTCCCAATAAAACTGGGCTAAATCAGGACTAATTTTATTGGGCACCAAGCCATAGACTTGATATTCTATATCGAAGAATTTCGCCGAATTGAACCAAATTCCCGGTTTGTAGGAGCGTCGATTACCATTGATCGTATGTGCTACAGTTTCGCCCATTATTCGACCTGTATACCACACTTGCTCTATGGGATTTCGTCCTACAGGTGCATTTCGGTGCTCAATGCAATCGCCTGCTGCATATACATTTGGGATATTGGTTTCGAGGAATTCATTTACCATAATGCCTCGATTAGTCTCCAAAGCAGAATTTTTCAGAAACTCGATATTCGGCATCACGCCGACTGAGATACCAAGAAATTGACAATCCAGCTGATTTCCATTTTTAGTCCGAATGCCTTTTACATTGCCAGCATCATCCTTAAATACTTCTGCTAATTCATCTTCACGAATGAGCTTCACATGATTTTCTGCAATATGCTTGGCTATCAAATTTCCTTCTTCGGCTGGTAAAACATTTCCCCAATAATGGCTTTCACGAATCATAATTGTCACCTCTACTCCACGGCTGTGAAGCATTTCGGCCATCTCTATTCCGATCAATCCTCCACCAATAATCACAGCTTGATTTACCCCTACTGTAGTGGCTTCCATCTGCTCCAAATCCTGCAAACTATACAATCCCTGCACACCTCCCGCTTCTATTCCGGGTACTGGAAGCTCATACGGTTTGGAACCTGTAGCGAGCAACAATTTATCGTAAGGCAAATTTTCACCATTCTCGAATTGCAGCAATTGCTTTTCAAAATCGATATGGCTAACCCAAGCCCTTTTCAGTTGTATCCGATTTTTCTCCCAAAACCAATCCTCATAAGGCTTGATATGCTTGTATTCCATGTGCCCCATATATAGATACATGAGTGCTGTCCGCGAAAAGAAATGATCTGATTCTCCAGAAATAACGGTAATTGAATGGTCACTTAACTTCCTTATTTGCCGAGCAGCACTGATCCCTGCTATGCCATTTCCAATTATTACGACGTTCATTGGCTAGAGAATATGTTGGATTTGAAAGAATACAAGGTAGTATGAAAACTCAAAAGAGCGCAAATAATTCCTCTTTTTGAGAAAGGAAATAGAGAAATCTGAAAATCAGAAAGCTAGACCTATTTGCTAAGAGGTAAATTATGCTTCAAATAAAGCAATAAGTTTTCAATAGTATCTAGCTCCTTAGTTTGCCCTTTTTGCTCCATGAGCCATTTTTTGGAATGCGGGAGGTATTGGATACGAACATTAGCACCTTCGCTATGATAATAGCCATACTTCTCCAAAGCATGCAATGTCCACGCACGAACCAGCCCCTCGCCTTGCACCTGAATAGGAATGCTGGCAGGCTGACTGAATTTGAATCGACCTGAATTCAAATCAAAGCTAAAATCCTCCTTATCAAACATAGCAGACAAAGCTCCTTTTAGAATCAAGTCTTCCGGCACACCTTGCGTAAATGGCCTATTGCAATCGAGCAACCAAAGTTTATCTGCAACTTGCAAGGTAAGTTCTATTTCATGGCTGGCTAGCAGTATTGTTTTCTGCGTTTCATGAGCAATTTTGCGGAGCGTTTTCATCACTGACACCTTGTTCATTATATCAAGATGCGCCGTTGGTTCATCCAAAATAAGCAAGTCACCATCCTGAACTAATGCTCTAGCAATCATTACTTTCTGCAACTGCCCATCACTCAACGTATGCACTGTTTGATTGGCCAAATAACCAATGCCAATAAGCTGAATGATATGATCTACCACTTCAAAATCACGCTCCGTCAAATGGCCTGTCCAATTGGTAAAAGGGTAGCGACCCAAAGCAACCAATTCATGCACACGAAGATTACCGACATTGATTTTATCGGTCAAAACTAAGCTGATTTTACGGGCAAGTTCAATGGGCGTAAGTTGGTGAATACTTTGCCCATCCATAAGTACTTTACCTGATAATGGAGCTTGTACACCTGCTAAAGTCCGCAGCAAGGTAGATTTACCAATACCATTTGGTCCAATCAGGCAGACTAGCTCACCAGGCAAAAGAGAAAAATTCAATCCACTAAAAATGGACTTATGGTTCTTGCCATTTTTATAACCGATTTCCAAATCCACTGCTTGCATGCTTATACTCATAATGCCATGGAATTTTTGATGGAACGTCGTCTTACAATTACCCAAATCACTACTGGCGCACCAATTAGGCTGGTTACTGCATTGATAGGCAGAGTTTGTTCAGAGCCTGGCAGCTGAGCAACCATATCGCAAACCAGTAGTACCACTGCACCTACCAATGCAACGGCGGGAAATAATTTTCGATGATCCGAAACGGGTAATAGGGCTTTGGTCAAATGTGGAACAGCAATCCCTATAAAAGCGATAGGCCCGCAAAATGCTGTAACTCCTCCCGCCAATAAACATGTGCTAATGATAATTCCAATTCTCACTCTCGACAAGCGCATTCCCATACTTTTGGCATAAGATTCACCCAAAAGAAGTGCGTTGAGTGGCTTCGCCAAAAAAACGCATAGCAAAAGGCCAATGAAAATCACAGGAAAAAACACTTTCAATTGATACCAACTCAAATTGCCTAAACTCCCAAATGTCCAAATCAGAAAAGCTTGAATTTGCGTGGCATCGCTGAAATATTGCAGTACGCTCACAATTGCGCCGGTCGCACTGCCAAACATTAATCCGATGATAAGCAAAGTCATACTATCGCGAATTCTGATGGCTGTGACTAAGATCAAGCTCATTACCGTAGCTGCGCCAGCAACAGCTGCAATGATCAATAACCAAGGCCCAATGGCAGTATCCCAAGTGAGTCCCAATCCGAATAATCCGCCAGCTAGTACCAATAATGCTACGCCTAAACTTGCGCCCGAACTGATGCCCAATACAAAGGGTCCAGCTAATGGATTTCTGAAAAAAGTTTGCATTTGTAAGCCACTTGTAGCTAATGCTGCTCCAGCCAAAATAGCCGTAATTGCTTTTGGAATTCGAAATTCAAATAAAATTACCTCCCAAGCGCTCCTTTCAGCGGACTTGCCCATAAGCATATTGAGGATTTCCGAAAATGGAATTCGCACTGAGCCAAGAGAAATACTTAACAAAAAAAGCCACGCCAATACCAAAATCATCAAAGGGAAAATAAATCGCTTTTTGCCTTTATCTGATGATATTTTTGGGATTTGGCTCATTCGCTAAGCTTCTGAAAAAAGTATGTTTCGTAATCGGGTAAAAGTTGAGGATGGAAGATTTTCACCAAATCTGCTAATATCAAATCTGGCCGAGCATAGCCCATTTCTAGATAATCATTCCCGCCTTTTTCTCCCATTCGCTTATTGTAAGTAAACACTTTTCCCTGCTGAAATGAAGTGAAAAGCGCATATCGAGCATTACTATTTTTCAATTCGTTGAGCGTGCTAAAATTCGCTACACCTACCCAAAACTCCGCATTTTCTGCTTTATCTAATACGCTTTCGAAGCTCAACTCTAA
The DNA here is from genome assembly GCF_049340005.1 of Peijinzhouia sedimentorum. NCBI lineage: Bacteria > Pseudomonadati > Bacteroidota > Cytophagia > Cytophagales > Peijinzhouiaceae > Peijinzhouia > Peijinzhouia sedimentorum. The sequence continues at coordinate 103,288 of NZ_JBMPIY010000010.1, read as the reverse complement.
GCTACCGGTAGTTTCAGTATTTTGCCATAAATAATTGACTCCTGCATCTACAAAAAATTTAGATGCCCAGCTTTGACCTCCAGGCGCAAACCATGTATCGCCATACATCACTCCACTAAGTACGGTTGGTTTATTTTCAATAGATTGTGTCATTTCAAGTAATTCGTTATAGCGATTTTTGATCTCAGTAAAAACCGAATCGGCCAGCTTTTCCTTATTGTAAAAAGCAGCCATAAATTTAATCCATTCAGCTCTACCCAAAGGAGTTTCTTCCAGATATTCAGCATTAAAAACCACCGGAATCCCTACTCGATTGATATCGAAATATGCATCCATATTAGTTCCTAAAGTAAATCCCACAACTAACTCAGGTTGCAAATCGATCAAGGATTCTTTGTTGAGCCCGGCTTCATGGCCGACATCACGGATCGCACCGGCATCAATCCTCTCTCGAAAAATGCGGGAGGAAATAAGATCTAAGCTAGGGAAACCAACCAAGCTTTCCGCTTCGCCAATAAGCTCCAACATGGGCAGGTGTGAAGTGGAAAAAACCACCGTTTCCGAAACCGGAGTCCGGATGATTTTTGCATCAACTGGCAAGTCCGGCAGTTCCATTTCTTTATCTACCAAATAATATTCTTCGGGCTTGGAAGCCCCTCGAAATGCTTCCAATACAGTGACTTTTTTGTAGCCATCAAAATACTCCACCTTAAAATTGCGAGCATAATCCAATTGCAATTCGGACTGTACAGGTGGAGTATCCTCCACCCTCCCGCTTTTATTTTCCGCTGAATCACACGCTGATACAGCAATTACTGCAAGTACCAAAAAGGCTAAGATACTATTGAATTGACTTCTCTTCATTGGCACAAAGAAAAGCAAAAGCTAATTAATAGCGCTGTAGAAATAGATTATTTCGTTTTGAGAAAAAGAAAATTCGAACCTTACCTTTTGTCAAAATCACAAACTGAAAACTTGCGACCTAAAAATTTTTAGCTACTTTCGCCGCATAGAATTGGTTCCAAAGCACCCATCGGTGCGGCGGATTAAAAGGGAATCTCGTGAAAATCGAGAGCTGTCCCCGCAACTGTAATTCTGGCTCGCTGCAGCGAGTTTTTTGCCACCCATGCCATTGTTTCGAGAATTTGAAATGAGAAGGCGGCAATTCAGGAAAGTCAGGAGACCTGCCCATTCTGTAACATTCAGAGCTTTCGGGTGAAAGGCTTGAACGGTTAAGGTCTGCATGATTCCTTAATCCGATTCCATTTCCCAAAGCTCATAGTACATCCCAAAAAGGAAACACTATGAGAAAAAACACACGTACGCCGAAAAAGGTCGGGAGTGGCCTGTTTTCGATTTTAACAATTCTATTATTTACTGTTTTCCAATCCCAGGCACAGGACAGCTTACGCACTATTGACCTTAATCAGGTAATGGTGTCTGGTAGCCGAGTGGAGGAAAGTATCAAGGACATTCCTCGAAATGTGACTGTAATTGACCGCCAAAAAATTGAGAAAAGTGGCTATATGCATCTTGGCGAGCTACTTACAAGAGAGGCTGGTATTTTTGTGGTAGGTGCCGGTCAAACACCGGGAAGCACGCAAAGCATTTTTATGCGTGGAGCAGCAAGCAATCAAACGGCCATATTGATCAATGGCATCAGAGTGACCGACCCAAGCACACCAAACGGTGTAATCGATCTATCGGAATTAAGTCTGATGGATATTGAACGCATTGAGATTGTGCGCGGCTCACAAAGTAGTCTGTACGGAACTTCCGGAATTGGAGGCTCTATAAATCTGATTACCCGCAAGCAAAGAACTGCCGGCACAGCTATCACTGGTCGAGTGCAAACGGGTACTTTTGGTGACAATAGTTCGCTATTTCAATACCAAGCACAAGTAGAAAACCGAACGGAAGGCGGGTGGATATTTGGTGCTTCAGTAGATCATCGATTGGTACAAGGGCTCAATGCTGCATTGGATACCATAAACGACCCAAGTGTATTTCGGGCAAATGATCAAGATGGGTTCGAGAAAATTGACTTTGGCGCTAAGCTTGGCAAAGCATTTTCGAAAGGAGATTTCACCATTAACTATCGTCGATCATGGCAGGAAGCAGATATTGATGCTGGAGCATTTAATGACGATGACAATTACATCCTCCGCTTTCAGCGTGATTGGCTACAAAGCAGACTCAATTTTGATGCATCAGACAATGTTTCTTTAAGTCTGATTGGCGGCTACTCAATTTCAAATCGACTAAGCCTTAACGACTCGTCGGTGATTGACAATCAAGGAAATACAGACCAAAGCTATTTCGAAGGCAATTATAAAGGGCAATTGCTCACAGCCGAATTACAAAGCGTTTGGAATACTAATGCATTTCGATTGGTAAGTGGTATTGGTACCTATCAGGAGGAAATGAATTTCGACACATACTTTTTTAGCGATGGCCAATGGGGACCTTATGAATCCATTGTAAATTACGATTCGTTAGATCTCACTGCTCAGCAAAATTACATATTCAGCCAATTGAATCTGAAAGGTGGAGCTTTTGGAAGTAATTTATCAGCATTTGGGCTGAGTATTGGTGGGCGATTTACCAATCATAATACAGCGGGCAATAATTTCTCATTTGAGCTAAGTCCCAATTACAAATTTGGAGAAGGCTCAATCCTATTTCTAAACTATAATTCGGGTTTCAATGCGCCTTCGCTGTATCAACTGTACGATCCAAACCGAGGTTTTGGCGCGTTTACCACCCGCGGAAATCAGGATTTGAAAACAGAAAATTCACAATCATTTGAGCTTGGCACGCGCATAAATCAAGGCAACTTTCAGTGGAATTTCTCCCTATTCAGCAGTGTAGTAACCGATGCAATCGAATACGTTTACTTGTGGAATAATAATAATTCAATTCCCAATTTAACGGGCTCAGATTATGCAGGCGATACCTACATCAATATTGCCAAACAACGTAATTATGGAGCCGAACTGGGTTTCAATACCACATTGTTCGACAAGTTAAGAGCTGAATTGAATCTGAGCTATATAGAAGGTGAGTATGAATACAAAGCGGAAGATTTACCAAGTAACCTTACTACAGGACATCATTTACAGTTGTACAACAATGGCCTATTTTTAGATTCGGACAAAACGGATCATCAATTAGTTCGCCGTCCAAATTTCCTAAGCAACTTGCAGTTGTACTACGACTTTGACGACAAATGGCAAGCGGGAGGATATGCACGCTATGTAGGTTCAAGACCTGATGTTTCGTACAGTTCTGCCTTAGGTCCCTATGGTGCCTTATTGGCGCAAAATGTAGCTGCATACTCTACTGTAGATTTGCAATTGAGCTATGCCATCAACTCCTCGTTGAAAATAACCGCCAGAACTGAAAACCTATTTGATAATCAGTATTCAGAGATTAATGGATTTGCAACGCGAGGCAGAAGTTTCTATTTGCAACTATTGGCTAACTTTAGAAAATAAAAAAATATCAATTGACTGAAAAGCCGAAAATACATTTCAGTTGGAGTGGCGGCAAAGACTCAGCCTTTGCTTTGTGGAAGCTGGCAATATCCGATCAATGGAATATTGCCGGCCTCCATACCACCATCGATGCAGCTAGCGGCAAGTCCGGGTTGCACGAAATTCCTATTGAGCTTTTGCAAAAACAAGCCGATGCATTGCAGTTGCCTTTCGACTTAATTCCATTGAGTAAGGATGAAAGCTACGAAGATACCATGCTGGGCTATTATCAAAAATTAGCTGGTAATGGAATAAGTCATATTGCCATGGGAGATATTTTTCTTGAAGATTTGAGAAAATACAAAGAAGCCATTCTAGCTAAAGCAGGTTTGACAAGTCTCTTTCCTCTTTGGCAGCAAAACACACGTGAAATGGCGCGGGAGGTGATTGCCACTAATTTTCATTTGATTATTTGTAGCGCCGATGCTGATTTACTTCCCGATGCTGCCGGCTCGCTTTACAACCAATCCTTTATCGATAAGCTACCTACCAGCGTTGACCCTTGCGGTGAGAATGGCGAGTTTCATAGCTTTTGCTTCGACGGGCCAATTTTCTATAAAGCTGTTAGTTTTCAAAAAGGCGAGATCGAAACCAGAAATTTCGAATTTCATACAGATGATAATAAGCTAATCAAAAGGAGGTTTAGCTTTTTGGAGCTTTATTGAAATTTGAGTTCTGCTCTATTTATGAAAGAGTTTTATATAATCATCAAAGATGTAAATTTTACCTCTTTGGCTGCCTGTTACCTCTTTTAATATACCTTGTTCCTCTAGCAAGGCAATCAATTTATATCCGGATACATTCGACTTTTCAATTATCTGTGTCACTTTATTTACATCCGTCACTGGGTTAGAATATAAGCTAGAAATTACCTTTCGAGCATCATTGGCTCGATTGCCCAAACCTTTCAATCTATCGTCAATAGCAGTTTGTAATTGCAAAATTCCATCGAAGGTTTGTATGCCTTTTTTAGCAGTTTCAATTATACCCACCAAGAAAAATTTAAACCATTGCACCAAATCATTGTGGGTTCTTACACGCATTAAGTTATCATAATAGTACATTCTATTTCTCTCGAAATAGTCAGACAGATACAAAATCGGCTTTTTTAATATTCCACTACTAACCAAATACAAGGTGATCAATAGACGGCCAGTTCTTCCATTTCCGTCTAAAAATGGGTGAATGGTCTCGAATTGATAATGAATTAAAGCAATCTTAAGTAAATCTGGAATCGTATTTCCTTCGTCATTGGCAAATTTTTCCAAATCACTCATTAGGTCAGCAATTGCTGTATGTGGTGGGGGCACAAAAGTAGCGTCATCAATACTTGCCCCACCAATCCAGTTTTGACTGGTGCGATACTCTCCCGGTAATTTACTTTCTCCTCGCACACCTTGAAGCAAAATTTTATGCACCTTTTTAATAAGTCTGCTCGAAAAAGGCAGTTTATCTAATTCATTTACCGCCAAATTCATGGCTTCAATATAATTCTGCACTTCCTCCCAATCATTCCTCTTTTCTACAGACAGGTCATCACGCTCCATAAAAGCCTCCTCCATATTCGTTTGAGTGCCTTCAATTTTTGATGATTGAGTTGCTTCCTTGGCAATATGCATACTTACATATAAATCGATATTCACATAGTTTGAATACATATCTAATCTTCCCAACTGCCGATCTGCTTGACTCAAAAGCTTGATTACTTCCATATTATCCAAGATCCATTCTCTGTTGATTTCGCTTGGAATAAAAGCTTTATAGTAGCCTTGATTTACGTATTTGCCCGATTGAAATGTATTCATTTGAATGTCATTTTGCCCAATTAGATCGATTACATGTCATTAGTTAGTCTAACTTCTAAAGCCATAGACTTAAATAGACAATGTTCTTATTTAACAAATAACGCAAAAAACTTAAATAAGAGCAATCCTTATTTAAGAAAAATGGGCAAAAGCTTAAATAAGAGCATTCCTTATTTAAGAAAAATGCCAAAAACTTAAATAAGACTAATCCTTATTTAAGAAAATAGGATAAAAGCTTAATTAAGAAAATTATTAATTAAGAAATGGGATTGGGCAAAAGAAAAAAAAGACAGCCCATTAATAAAATGGGCTGTCGGTATAGAGGATCTTAAATTATGGCTACACATTCTATCTCTACCAGCGCATCCATCGGAAGGCGGGATACTTCCACGGTACTTCTTGCCGGTCGATGGCTTCCAAAAACTTCGGCATAAACAGCATTCATTTTTGGAAAATCACGGAAATTTTTGAGAAACACCGTTGTTTTCACCACTTTGTCTAATCCGCTCCCTGCTTGCTCCAAAACTACTTTTAAGTTTTCAAGCGCTTGCTTGGTCTGCGTTTCGATATCATCCGCTATCAATTGCATGGTTTCGGGCAAAAGCGGTGTTTGGCCTGAGCAATACACAAAGCCATTGACAACAATGGCTTGCGCATAAGGTCCTATGGCTTCCGGTGCATTTGGTGAATGGATGGTTTTCATTTGGTATTCTTAAAAATTAGCTTTCTTATAAAATTATTTCGTATTTACTTTCAAAGAATTCATCTAGCTCCTTTTGATTATTCTCACTCAACAAGAACTTCATTTCGCTATCATTCAAGTCACAAATACCGAAATTTCGCATGTAGTTCCCATTTAGCGAATAGTAGTTAGATGAGTAGGGCTTACTAGTAGATTTGATATAATACCAAAAAACTCTTGACTCCAAAACCTTTTTTAGTATTTCCATTTCAGTATCTGAGCTACCAACAACTGCTAAACCATTATAGAATAGCAAGTCATCCTCTGAATTAATCAAGAAATTTGGAGTAATATCTGAGTATTTTGGAAAGAACATTTTGTTCTTAATTCTCTCTAAAGATTGCGTTCGTCCAAAAGCAAACCAGCTTTCATACTTCCCCTTTCCTTTATCTCTTTGATCTAAAACCTTACGTTTATTCTGCAAATACTTGTACGCTTCAGGAAAGGTATCAGCGATGAATTCTTCTGGCAAAAGCTTAGGCTTTTCTTGATTTCCATAAGGAAAAATCACTTTTTCCTTAAGATCAAATAAACTAATCTGACGACTGAGCTTATTTGAATTTACAATATCCTTACAAATACCTTTTTCTATCTTATATAAACTACCATTTTGTAAATAGTAATATTCCTCATCCTCATCAATAGGTCTGAAGATATAAATTTCATTTTTTAGTGTTGCTATTCCATGCCTTGTTTTGTAGAGCTCACCAAATGGAATGCCTGTTGATTCTATTTTTGAAATGGTTTCATTATCTCTCAAATTCCACCCTTTTTTTGAATCCAAAATATTGTAAGGTATTTCATTAAATGAATGTTTATCTCCTAAATTTTCACTTTCATGATACCCATAAGAAATGAAGTTTTGATTTCTATTCTCAATAAAACAAATGCAAGTATATGTGTTTTTAGATTTGAAAATTTGTTCCGAACCAAAGTCAATAATACTAAATGCAAGCTCCCTTCTTCTAAAATATTCGCGTAGTGCCCTTCCATTTAAACTTTTAAAAAAGGAGTTCATTGTTATAAATCCGAGAATCCCATTTAATGCCAGATTCTCAATCGCAATTTGGAAGAATGGAATATACAGGTCTGAATTACCAGAATTACATACTTCCCAATTCTTCAATTTCGTTTTGGTTGCATCATCTAAGTGTCTTGCACAAACATATGGAGGGTTTCCTAATATCATGGAAAACCCATTGAAGTCATCAATTTTTAAAGACCATTCAAAATCTAATGAATCTCCTTGAAACAAGTTAAACTCAAATTCTTTTTTATCTTCTCCTGATTGCAATGCCAATAGAGAAAGAAGTAACTTAGTTCGATTAACACTATATTCTTGTATATCTAAACCGAAAATGTTGCTCCTAAAAATCTCTGAATAGGTTTTACCTGTTCTTTTTTTTAATTCAATGGAAGCGTTGAATAAAAATCCACCGCATCCCATTGCTATATCAGAAATTTTAATCGCATCATCTATGGAGTCAATTTTCTTAAAAGCCTCTGAAACAATAAAAGTCCTAATATTCTGAGGAGTATATATTGCACCATTGATAACTCTATCTGCAGGAGATACTACGAACTCAAAAAGTTCGATAAGTTCTTCAAAGCCAAATTCTTTAACCTCTGCATTAATCACTGATATAAATTCAACCAGCGATAAGTATTCCTCATTGTCTTTTTTATTAATTGAGTAAGACTTTAGAAAATTATTTTTCAGTGGCTTTAATTTATTGGTTTCAAGAAATGCAGAAATAATAAGTCTGTCCACATCTTTTGGAGTTGTAGAATATTGACTTAAATATTTGAATGCGATTTTCATTGTAATATCGGACAAATTAGACTAGTAGGTTTCCACGCAATATTTCCCTCCTCAAAAGGTTTCCAATGATTAGCAAGTGTGTGAAAATATGGTCTCCAAACACTCGTTTGATATTTTTTAGAAAGCTTTATATAGTTGGCTTCTTCAATTAAAATGTTGTATGCTGTAGGGTAAAAATTTGAAGTAAGAAAACCTATTCCTAATATAAAATCTAGAGGTTTATGCATAATTCTTGGTGTATCGATGTAGAATATTTCACCTAGATTAGGTTTTTCAGACTTTCTAGGGTTTAAATTATATTGTAAATGATAAATTGGGTGAGGTTCATCACTTTGTGTAGTAGAAGTATGCTTATCAATATGAAAACCAAAAAAATAAACACTTTTTCCAATTCCTTTTAATGTCACATCAAATGATAACTCAATTAGTGGGTCTTCAAAAGTATTCCACTTTCTTATGTCAGCTCTTAATTTCAGGTTAAGAATAGCTTTAGCATCTTTTATGTCGTCAGGTTTAATGTGTTTAATTGTCTTTACTGGTAGCTCAAAGTCCACAATATCATAGCCCCAAATATTTTCATCTGTACTTCCATCTTTCATAACAGGAATTATTTCGCTGTTTTGAAGTAAAGCAATAGCGTTATGAATACAGTAGGTATTTGCATCACCTATATGTTTGTCTAATAGGTCAGCAATTTGCCGTAACTCAGAAGCCCTATCTCTTCTAAATGCCATATTTTTAGAACTAACCGCCATTACTTCAGTTTTTTCTTTAATTCTTCAATTCTTTCTTTTTCGGAGTAATGTGGTTTCAAGCTTTTATCAACACCTACTTGTTCTAATATAGCATCCAGTGATAAATATTTTGGCTCTTGCCAAGGTTTTAAAGCCATTGATGTTTGAATCCTAAATCCTTCCAGAGGGTCTAAAGGTTTTTTATAAGCTTCACAGATTGTCCAAAATTCAGAACTAACATTATGTCTTATGGGTTTGGCTGCAACTAAACCTTCTATGCCAGTTTTTTTAGTAAGAAGATTAACTCTTTCATCTGCATTTAAAAAAGAAAGCTTTTCGTTTGTTACATCTCTAAATATTCGAATTATTTCATCAGACCACCATCTATCCCAGCCATTATAAAAAATACCCTGATATTTAGCGGCAATAAAAATAGAATCCCTTAGCTCTATCCAAGATTTTTTTGACTCTTGAATATTAATACCAAGTCTTGAAGCTAAAATAGTTTCTTTTATTAGTGGATTTGTGCAATGGAAAAGGGTTTTTATAGTGAAATGAGCAAAATCGTAAGGTACAGTTTCTTGGTCTAAAAATCTTTCAAATATTCTTGAGTCAAGTGATTTTAAATCATTTCTATTAAAAATAGTTTCCAAATTTTCATCTCCAATGTTCAAGTATTCATAGCCTTTTGCAAGTGACAATAGTTTCCTTGAAAATTTAGGGTAGTTAGGGTCTTCGGATTTCTTAAAAGTATAATCAAATAAATCTTGACTAGTCTTGTCTGCATTGTATGTTTCACGAATTTTATCAATTGTAGAACACAACACAATCGGAAAAGAAGGAACCTCCTTTCTGGCCGCAATAGACCGAAGTTCTGAACTTACTGAAATTGCGCTATATTCAAGGTGTTCAGGACCTGTACCATCAAGTCTTAAATCGATTAGTAATCCTTGGAATTCATTACTCTTAATTTTGCTTATAATGGAGTCTTTTAAGTCAGAAAAACTTAATCCTCTTGTTATTGGCATCCTCTCGACATAAATTTCTTTTAAGTCATTAAATCCATTAATTAATGAATTGATTGACTCATCATTTTCATCATCTATATACAAATATCTAACCTCACTCATTTTCATTGCTTTTTCTAGGTATTTCGATACGAATTGTTGTGCTAAATTCTGATGAAGGGCTGGTTACAAAAATCTGTCCTCCGTAAAATTCAACTATATCTTTAACTATTTTCAAGCCTAATCCTGTTCCTACCAAACTATCAACATCATTTCCGCTGTGATTTGCAGCTGACGTTGTAGTATAAAATGCATTGAATATAGTATCTTCATTTTCAGGAGGAATACCATCACCATTATCAGAAAATTCTAAATAAACATTTTGATTTTCAATCCCACATTCTATAAACATTTTTCCTTTAATTCTTTTTCTGTAAATAGCTTTTTTGGAGTTTGTGTATAAGTTGAATAAGATTGACGCCCATTCAGATGGATGCATTGGGATTGTAAATAAATCGTACCCCTTAAATTCAGGTTCAATAAATTCAATTTCAGCCCTTTTTAAGTCATTTTGAATAATACTAATGAAGCGCCTTACCACAATTCTTAATTCTATAGGCTCTAATTCTCTTAATATATTTCTTGATATGGTCTTATCAAAATAAGATGTATAGGATGAAAATGACCTGATATTTGTTTCAAGTAACTCTGTTCGTTCATAAACTTCTTTATAATCCTTAACTGCATTCTTCAAATATTTTATATCAGCATCAAAACCAGGTAAGAATCTTTGAACTTCGTGTATAAATTCACCAATAACTAATCCCAAACCAGCAAGAATTCTTAGCATATTGACTTCATCAATTAATGCTTGTTTCTTCTTCTTTTCTTCTTCACGAGCTTGTTTAAACTCTTCAAAAATCTTCTTTGCTCTTTGCTTTGATTTGCCTGAATCCGATTTCTCAGAAGATTCTTGTTCATTTTCGTCATTCTTAAAGAAATCCTCTAACTCCTCAACTGCTTTGTCCGCTTTTTCTGTCGGGTCATCATCACTTCTGGTAAAGTTCTTTTGAGATGCTGTAGCTTTTCTACCCCTAAGCTCGGAAACTTTCATAACAGCACTTACAATCGACCTATAAACGAAATTTACTAGTTCATTAAGGTTTTCGCTTTCTATTAAACCTTCTCTACTCGATGTTTCTTCAAACTTACCCTCTTTATCTTCTAATTCTACAAAGCCAAAAAAGCTTCTATTCATATGAGGACCAAGTACGATACTCCTATTATTCGACTTATCTAAACCTAGCCAATCATCTCCTTGCGCACCATAAGGCAGAACACGAAAACCATTTCTGTATAATCTAATTCCACCTGTTTCATAACTTAAATCACGAATAAACGTGAATGTTCCGGGTGCAAATAGAGTTGGTTCATAAATGAAATAATGTACTTTGAAATGAAGCCCCTTGATTAAATTAAATTTAACTTCAGGATTTTCTCGGTTCTTTTCATCATTCCCTATAAGAAATACTTCTTGAGGAAAATTGAGTTTATCACTTTTCAACGCCCAACATCCTTGTCCATCATCCATAACATAGCCTTCAATTTCAGCAAGGGCGTGTTTAAAAATCGCTTCTTCTTCGTCAATAATTGGAATTAATTCTTGCCCTTCTTGTCTGAAGTAGTAGCTTTTAAAACCAGGGTCTATTGATGATTCTGCTTCATCTTTATTCTTTTTTGATAAAGGAAAAGGTTGTAAAAGTTCAGATGTATATCTAAAAACTCTTTTAATCATTGCATCTGACCAACCATCTCTGAGGTTTTCAATAATTAAGGTAGTGCCTTCTCGTTTCGTTTTCGGAATTACTTCAATATTATTTGAGACACTTAGTAAATCCCTGTCTGTTTCAAAATCATTCCAATTAATAGATATTTTTATTGAGAAATCACTTTTAGCTGTATGTGTAATAATGGTAAGCTTGCTACCTAATCGTTGAGTAGCAAAACGGCCTATACCTTTTCTTCCTGCTCTTGTTCTTTTATACTTATCAGAAATTGGATTATGAATTTTATCTGAAGAGGATAATCTCATAAAACCATTAATCAATTGGTCTTTTGTCATCCCAGTTCCATTGTCATCAATGGTCAACGTTCCGCCTGCATTCCAAGCGTTTTCAAAAACTAGATTGACTTCTGTAGCATCAGCGTCAAAAGCGTTTTTGACTAATTCAGAAACTGCTGTTTCGTGTTTTCCAACTAGTTCTTTTCCAAGTCTATTTATAATTCCCGCATCAACAGAAAATCTCACTTGACTGTCATCAAGTTTCGCAATCTCACTGGATAGAGCTAAAATCACATTATTATCAGAACTTTCCTTCTGAATTTCTTCGGAAAGCTTTTTCTTTAATTCTAATATTTGTTCTCCTTTTTCCATAACTCAATAAATACTATACAATTGATTTTCAATTATATATAAACCGAAAATTCTGAAAGTATTAGAAGTTAATTTTACCATAGTAAATATTAGAAAAAGTAATTTACGATTAAAATTTCACTTTACTCTTCAGCCAATTTTGAAGAAGCGCATTATTTTCATCTACAATCTGTAGCGACATCGCCGGATCTTCCATTAGGGCTACAGTAGCTTTCTTTTCCATTCCTAATTGATTGTACACAATTTCCACACGGTCGCCCGGTTTCTTTTCTGATAAAATTGTCCCAAGACTATTATTATCCGTTAGTATTTTACCATCTACGGAAATTACTTCATCACCCCGTGAAATCTTAGCGTCGTATAGCGGTGAGCCTATAATCACATCCGAAGCTACAGTAGCTTTTCCATCCTGCACACGGATAAATGTAGGCCCAAGAATCGCTCTGCCTGGATTGGCTTTTTTCATTTCAATGCCAGCTCCTTTGAGCAAAGCAGCAAAATCAGGAATGCTCTTGCCGTGGATATATTGATCGTAGAAATTATCTGCAAATTGTCTATCTCCGGTATAATCGGCCAATACGTCGCGCAATCCTTGCAAAGTGTAAGGAATCTCCGGCTTGCCAAATTGCTGCCACATCGCTGTCATATAGCCATCCAAATCTTTGCCCGCGAATCTCTGGCGAATTTCTAAATCCAATGCCAAACCAAGCACACTTCCATAGGTATAATACGACACAAAAGTATTGGCTCTATTGACAGGATCGATACTCGTAGCGGCATCTACAAAAGGTGCCTGATAGCTCATTTCCACCACAGAATGAATCTTCGGGCCGGGAGAATTTATTACCGCATTGATGCCACCAACTAAGCCATTTACATATTGGGTAGGGTTAATAAGCCCTGCACGGACCATTGCAAGTGGCGTGTAATAACTGGTGAAACCTTCGGCAAACCACAGCTCGCCACTCATATTTGCTTCTTCAAAACTAAAGGGCTCCAATGATTTTGGGCGAATACGCTCTACATTCCATGCATGAAAAAACTCATGACTTACAGTGCCTATATTTCCACCCGCTGCCAATGAACGGCCGCCCGTTAATACGGTGGAATTTCGGTGCTCCATACCATCGCCAGAAACCCAAGGATTGTAAGAAGCTAGGAAGGTGTAAGTGCCAAAATCAAATTGAGGCAATTCACCAAAAATAGCTTCTTGCTCTAGCACAATAGCTTTTACCTGCTCTGCATAAGCATCTACTTCGGCTTCGGTGCCCACATGCAATAGCACAAAACGGATGGTTTGACCATTTACATCCCATTCACGGATCGTCCAATTGCTGACCATCGTAGGTGAGTCCATAAAATACTGCATATTGGGTGCAGCAAATTTATTCCCTCCCAATGGTTGCAATTGTGTAGCGACTTTCCAATCTAAATCCTCCCGCACATCAAAGTTGATTTCAATAGGACGAAACTCCAATCCGCGAGCAAACATAAAGGTAGCCGGCATATTCAAATGCGCTTGGCGAGCATCGATGCCGCTGTAAGTGCCATCAGCTCTATTGGCAAACAGCGTATATTTCACTTTTACCGTACCATTATGACCTGCCACATCCCATTGATAAGGATTCGGTCGGTACACTTCAAGCTGATTTCCGTTTTCGTCCATCGCTTCAAAATTGTACACATTCTTGGCAAATTCGTGGATGGCGTATCTGCCGGGTGAGCTTCGAGGCATTCTTACTTCAAGTACTTTCTCGGGTACTTGGGTAAATGTAATTTCAATTTCGGCTTCATGTAATTCAGCCTTTTCGAAAGATATATTGTATTGGATGGTTTGGGCACTTAGTCCCACATTGAAAATCAGTATGAGTAGTATACTGAAAATCAGTGATTGAAAAGTTTTTGCTTTGCTTTGCATGGTTTATATTGATTCTTTGTGGTTCAATTTATCACAGGCTTTGCCTAAATCAAAAAATACGGATTAACTATTATTTCAAATCTGGGTTAATAAGGGAATGAGTTTTATAGATAATTTGATGAATACGCTTTTTCCGCAGAAAGGAAAAATAAATGAAGTGCTGGTGCATGAAGTCATAAAGCGCTCAGATAAGGAAAAAGCGGATTTCGAAGAATGGAAAGCGGGAGGTGAAGGAAAGCAATGGCTCGAAGAATTTTCGCGTGCTTACAATTTCACCAAACTGGATATACAATCGGAATGGAATATCCTCATCCACCAATCGCCCTATTCCAATGGCTTTGCGTTGGATTTTAAAGCCAGTTTTTCGAAAGCTCATTTTCAGCACTTTTTCGATTTGCTTAAGGAGCGTGTGCTTAGCTTAAATTATCGTCCATCCGGCTCGGATCGGCGAATCATCCAAAAGGAAAATTATATAGAAACACGTGAGATGCATTACCTAAAACCGCATCCCGGACACAGCAGCGAAAAGGCCAATCAGCGATACGGTAATATTATGATTGAGCATGTGAGTTTCAATGAAAAGCCGCAATACATCAAACTGATGGCGAATATTTATCAAGACAGATTATTTACTGAGGCAAAAAATTTCGACGATTTTGTACGAGCCATGCTTGATATTCAAGGGAATACATAAGCTATTTATTTGAAGGATACCCCACCAATTACTCTACGAGTTTTAGAAAAAATATGGTTAATAAAACAATTGACTAATTAAAAGCCTATCTTTGATAATTAGTACTAATTATCATCATGCGCATAATTTATTTAGTAACATTTCTTTTTATAATAGGCTGTAACTCTCAAAATGAGCCACAATATCAGCAATGGGAAGAGCTGGAATTTTTAGTAGACGAAAACTACTTACAACCAGTCATTTCCGATGCTTCATTAGGTATTAATTTCCGCCCCATCAAAGGTTTTAGCAAAATAGAAAGTCCTGTTAGTTCACTTGAAGCTTCGGAGGCAGACTTTGTAGAAGTTCGCCATTTATTCAAAGACGATAGCACACAGAGCATCATGTCGGTAGCCAGCATTGTCAATATGCCCGATTCTTTAATATTCGGTTTGATCGACAATCCCGATAACTACTTCAACCAAGATGGCATCTATAATCAAGCAATGGCAACAAGCTTTTCCTTCGATAACTTCAAAGTGGTACAATTACTCTTGAGCAATGATGCCGTAGTTAATTTTAAACTTTTTTTTGTTGAGGGTGGTAAGGAAAAATTTCAATTAGACTACATTTTCCAAAGACAGGAATATGTAGACTTTCCAAAAGCTTTAGAATCATCTATAGGTAGCACTAAACCAATTTTATAACCCTAATATCAATTAAAATGAAAAAGAAAGCCTCTTTATTCTTCGCTGGAATTCTACTTGCAGCATCATTATCATCATGTATGTCGCTTACACACACCGTAGGCAGCGGCGGTTATGGTGAATCAGAAACAAAAAGACAATGGTATGTACTTTGGGGACTTGTACCCATCAACGAAGTAGATAGTAAGGCAATGGCCTCAGGAGCTGAAAACTACACAGTAAAAAGCTCTATCACGCCATTAGATTTCATCATCAATATTTTCACTGGCGTGATTACCGTTTACTCTCAGACAGTAGAAGTTAAAAAATAATCATACAGTTTCAACAATGATCAGCCCGGTAAATTACCGGGCTTTTTAAATTCTAATTTAGATGTCCAATTTCGATTTACGCTCTTCCCTAAGCCTTTATCAACCCATAAACGACCAAGAAGCCAACTACAAAACGCAAATGCTTGAGTTGTTTTCGGAGGGCAAAATAGCCTTTGAAAGAACGCGCAAAGCAGGACATTTTACTGCCTCAGCTTGGGTGCTTGATCCAAGTAGCCAAAAAGCTCTACTAGTCCTCCACAGCAAAATAGAAAAATGGCTACAACCGGGAGGACATGCCGATGGCAACCAAAACCTCCAAGAGGTAGCCACAAAAGAATTAGCCGAAGAAACAGGCATCACTTCAATTGAAACACTGAAATCGACCATCTTTGACCTTGATGTTCACTCCATTCCTGAACACAAAGGAATTCCGGCCCATTTGCATTATGATATGCGTTTTATATTTCGAGGCAATAGTCAAGCGCGCATGCAAATAAACCATGAATCGAAAGATATTCAATGGGTGCCATTAGATGAAATTCCTGAGCTAGTAAGCAAGGATCCTTCTATTTGCAGAATGGTGGAGAAATCTAAAGAATTGATAAAATAGCCTCCCGCTTTTTCCTCAGGCTTTTGGGATAATTTGGCTTGATTTCCAGAAAATTCTCCTAAATTGTTCACATGCATGCAAGTTCATTTATTATCTATGGAGCCTATGGCTTTACCGGCCAATTAGTTGCCGAGTTGGCAGCTTCCAAAGGACTCCAGCCTATTCTCGCCGGGAGAGATGAGGCCAAAACCAAAGCCCTTGCCGAGAAGCTGAATTTACCTTGGGAAGCCTTTTCGCTCAACGATACCGAAACACTCAACCGCATGGTCAAAAGTGTGGATGTCTTGCTCAATTGTGCAGGCCCTTATTCCGCCACGGCCAAACCGGCAATGATTGCCTGCCTCAAAAACAATTGCCATTATATCGATATCACAGGTGAAATGGAGGTTTTCGAATATGCAGCAAGTTTGAATTCCGCTGCCCAAGAAGCCGGCATTGTGATTATCTCGGGTTGCGGTTTCGATGTGGTGCCAACGGATTGTTTGGCAGCTTTTCTACATGCACACATGCCCGATGCGAGCCATTTGGAATTGGCTTTTAAAGGGGCTGGAAGTTTGAGTCGTGGAACGGCACTCACCGTGGTAGAAAACATCTACAAAGGTGGAATGATCCGGCAAAATGGTGAATTGAAAGCTGTGCCTACGGGCTGGAAAACTCGTCAGATAGACTACGGCAAAGGCCCTCGCATTTCCATGAGTATTCCTTGGGGCGATGTCTCCACAGCTTATTATAGCACGGGTATTCCCAACATTATAGTGTACACAGGTGTGGCTGCCAAGGCTATTCGCTTTGCAAAATTATCACGATACTTTACAGGAATTTTGAAGTCTAATTGGGTACAGAATAAGTTGAAAAATTATGTTCGAAAAAATATAAAAGGCCCAACAGAAGAGCTGAGAAAAAAAACGCAAAGCCACGTATGGGGCGAAGTGAGAAATGCGGGAGGAAAAACGCTTACAGCATCGCTCACCACTCCCGAAGCATACAAACTCACGGCCATCACAGCATTGATGGCAACAGAAAAAATACTCAAAAATGCGCCGGATCCAGGTTTTAAAACACCTTCATTGGCATTTGGGCCAGATTTTATTTTAGAAGTGGAGGGAGTTACCCGCAAGCTTCACTAAAATTCAAAAACAATGAGTAAAACAGCCAATCCAAGAGATTTAGGTTTTGATTATAGCACGCCCATTCAAGTACGCATGACGGATATTGACGGGCAAGCCCATGTAAATAATGGCACCTATTATCAGTATTTCGAACATGCTCGTGCTACGTTTTTATACGAAACCGCCGGCTGGAATTTCTTCCAAGATTTTATCGTGATTCTGAATAGCAATATCGATTACCTTAAGCCTATTCTGATTATGGATAAACCGCAAATCTGGGTTAAATGCACCAAAATAGGTAATTCAAGTTTTCATCTCTCCTACCTAATCACGGGTGCAGAAAATGCTGAGGATACAATTATTTACGCCAAGGCCACATCCATTCAAGTATCGGTGGAACAAAAAACGGGAAAGCCAGTGGCTATTCCGGAAAAATATCGGAGTAAGATATTGGAGGCTTTAGAGCATGAAAAAAAATCTGTTGACTCTTAGAATGCGTCTTATTTCATAAAAGAGGCCGGCTCAAAAGTGAGTCGGCCTCTTTTTTCGTTAGACACTTTAAAGGCTATAATACCTTAAGCTTATAAATTATAATCACCGGCTGCTTCCGGTTGATAAACGATTTCGTCAATTCTTAATTTAGTTAAGCCTGAAGGGACAATCCATTCTATTTCATCTTTATCTCTATAACCAATTAGAGCTGTTGCAATTGGTGAGAAAATAGAGATTTTATTCTCTTTTAGGTTTGCCTGATCAGGATACACTATCTGGAATTGAATCTGCTTATTGTTATTCAGAAAACTCAATTTTACGATTGAATTCATCGTAACTACATTTGAAGGAATATCTTTAGGCTCAACTATTGTAGCCGAATCTAACTCCATCATTAATTTGTCAGCTTCTGCCTTATTTATTGAATTAAAATTTCTGGCATCGCTAATGCACTTCTTAATCCGTGCATAATCAAGTCGATTTAAAATTATTCTATCCATAATCTCATTTGTTTCACATTTGCAAATTTACAACTAAATCTCTGCATTATATCACTTTCTGGTATTTCTTAAAATTATACCAAGACTAAAATAAAATGTTCAAATATTATAAGTCATGAGGCTATGAGCAGACACAATTTGACCCATTCAGTTAATATGTTTTTTTATACTTCACCCCTCAAAGATTTTATTTCTTGATTTTGCGATACTCTTCTATCTATTGAAATTGCTTCAACAGCTTTATCATTTTTAATTTTCAATAGAGAGCTTAAGTGGTATTGTAAAATGGAAATAACCGTAAATCCTTAATGGGTAAATATTTACGATTCGGCTGTATTTTCTAATCCATTTCCTGTGTAGACTAGTTACGATTTTAGTGCCTCTAGCCTATTATTTAAAATAATTCAATAGAATCTCACCAAATTAAAATCATTTCTTATTTTAGACTCAATATCTTACTAGATATTATGTGATAATATATAATATGAGGAGTCGAGATAAATTGTGTAACCAATGGTACTCTATTGGGAAATAGTCGATTTAAAGTGGTTTTGGTTTATCGAAGAATTGCCAAAATGAATAGTGGAAGATTTTAATTTGATACATTAAGCAATGGCGTTACCCATAAACATAGATGAATTATTACATGGTAATACTGTGGAATGGGACCGGATTGAGCTGAAAAAAGGATGGAATCCTGAGGATCTCATTCATACTTTATGTGCTTATGCTAATGATATTAATAATTGGGATGGAGGTTATGTCATTATTGGAGTAGAAGATGAAAATGGGAAAGCTAAATTACCACCCATTGGGTTACAAGTACAAGATTTAGATGCCATCCAGAAGAAATTAATTGAACTGGCACATAGGTTAAGCCCTACTTATATTCCTGTTTTTCAACCTTATGCATTTAACGAAAAGCATATTTTGGTAATTTTTGCTCCAGCTGGAGATAACAGACCCTACAAAGCTCCCATAAGTTTAAGTGAAAAGAGAACTGAAAAAGCCATGTATATCAAACGTGGCTCCAAAACGGTAAAAGTAAAAGAAGGGTCTGAGGATGAAAGAAGACTTATTGAACTTACCGCACGCATTCCATTTGATGACCGAATCAACCAAACTGCTTCCCTAGATGATTTGAATTTGCGCTTGATTCAAAGCTATTTGAAAGAAGTGGGGAGTTCTCTATATGAAGAGAGTACAAAAATCTCATTTGCTGAATTGTGCAGACTTTTAATGATAGCTAAAGGTTCAGAGGAACTATTGCGTCCTACAAATGCTGGATTGCTGTTGTTTAATGAGCATCCTGAAAAATTCTTTTCAGGAGCAAAAATTGATTTGGTTATTCATAAAAATGAAGTTGGAAAAGATTATACCGAAAGAATATATACGGGTTCTATTATTCAGCAGATTAGGGATGTCTTACAATATTTCAAATCAACTATTATAGAAGAATTGGTTGTTAAATCAGCTAGGCAAGCAGAATCTATACGTTTCTTCAACTACCCCTTTCAGGCTATAGAAGAAGCTGTAGTCAATGCAGTTTATCACAAGAGCTATGAGCGAGAAAATCCAGTGGAGATTCAAATACATAAAGATAAAATTGAAATATTGAGTTTCCCTGGACCTATGCCACCAATTACTCAAGCTATGCTAAATAAACAAAGAGTAGTAGCACGAGATTATAGAAACCGCAAAATGGGTGGATTTTTAAAGGAATTGAAACTCACAGAAGGCAGAGGAACTGGATTGCCTATTATTTATAGTAGTATGGAAGAAAACGGTTCACCACCGCCAGTTTTTGAAACGGATGAAAATAATGCGTATTTCTTGTGCATTCTTCCAATTCACACACTTACCTATTCCATCTTAGGTCAGAAAGATGACCTAAGATGGAACATAGATAAATCAATGATATTCAGCTCATTAAATGAAATAGATAAGCATCTTAGGTCGCAAAAAACATTTAAAAGAGCCCAAGTTGAGTCTATGTTGTTGGAACTTTTAGAATCCATTTATCTCAAAGTATTAAGCTATTGCGAACAACCTCAAAATCGTACAGCTATTTTGGAAAATTTAGCATTGTATAATAATAGTCGAAATTTTGATAACTATATAAAACCTCTCATTGAAATGGGCTGGTTAGCCCTAACATTGCCAAATAAGCCTACAAGTAAAAATCAAAAATATTACACTACTGATTTGGGTGAAAAATTACTCGAGGTCATTTCATCAAATAATGATTCTGGAATAAAAAGAATTCCTCTAGCATCCTCAACTATCGCCTCTGTTGGATATGACAAAGCAGCACGCATCTTAGAAATAGAATTTCATCACGGTGCGGTTTATCAGTATATTGATGTGCCAGAAAGTGTGTACAAGGAGTTGATGGGTTCACCTTCTAAAGGATCATATTTTATAAATGAGATTAAAACAAAGTTTGAATCTCAACAGACATAAAATTGGCAGATAGTAATTGGGAAAAAATTTTGGCAAGGAGATTAAAAAGAAAAAACCACTAACAAATCATGAAAATAACTAAAATCCAAATAGAGAATTTTCGCTTATTGAAGAATTTTTCGATGGACTTAGAAAAAGACCTTTCATTAGTTATTGGAAAAAATAACACTGGAAAAACCTCTATTCTTTCCATTCTTGATAAATTCTTGAATGAGAAAAGCAAATTTTCATATGATGATTTGAATATTGATTTTAGAAATGAGATAGAAGATCAGATTAAGTCAATAAATTTTCCAGAAGAATTTACTCCTAAAGGTATTAAGCTAAAAATATTTATTGAATATGATGAACAAGATGATTTGTCAAATGTCAGTCGAGTGTTGATGGACTTAGACCCCGAAAACAACATAATTGTATTGGGGTTTGAATATACATTAAGCTTTACTGATTTTCTAGAATTAAGGTCTGATTACATAGCGTTTGACATAAATGAAAAAGCAAAAGTTGACGGAGGAAAGAAAAATAGGCCAAGAGAACTAAAAGAGTTTTTAAAGCAGGAGTTTGGCAATTATTTCAACACCCATAAAATGTCTTTTGATTATGATAGAGTGGCTCAAAAGGTTAATGAATCGAACTTTATCGACTTAAAAGATGAAACTATTGGTATTAAAAATATTATCAGTTTCAAATACATTAGTGCAAGACGAGATGTAACTAATAAAGAAAAGGAAAACACACTCTCCAAACAAACATCCAGCCTTTATAAAAAGACAGAAGATAATAGCGATAAAAATCAAGCTACTGAAAACTTTAAAGACCAACTTTCAGAAACCGATAATACATTAAGCGATATCTATAAAGACCTTTTCAGCGATGTAATTAAGAAAGTACAAGATTTTGGGGGAATAAAACTGAATGATA
Source organism: Peijinzhouia sedimentorum (assembly GCF_049340005.1). NCBI lineage: Bacteria > Pseudomonadati > Bacteroidota > Cytophagia > Cytophagales > Peijinzhouiaceae > Peijinzhouia > Peijinzhouia sedimentorum. The sequence continues at coordinate 81,504 of NZ_JBMPIY010000010.1, read as the reverse complement.
CCGACATTGCAATAATTTCAACATTGCAACATAGAGAATTACTTGAAGGAAATACAACTGTAGTATATACCCACGATGATCATAAGCTACCAGAACATTATAATGGATTAGGCTATATGAACCTTATAAGTATGATTTTTGAAATTGAAATTCTTGTACAGGATTTCAAAAGAGATAAAGACAAAAGGCCCGCAGATATTAATTTATTAGTCATTGAAGAACCTGAGGCACATACCCACCCACAAATGCAGTATATCTTTATTAAAAACATAAAGAAATTACTTGCTGAAGGTATCAAAAGAGATGACGGAATAAATAGACCACTACAATACATAATTACAACACATTCATCTCACATTGTTGCTGATAGTAATTTTGATGATATTAAATATTTAAAAACGGAGGCAAAGAATAATGTAACGGCAAAAAATCTTTCAGATTTAAGGAAGCAATATGAAACCAACCCAAGCCAATATCAATTTCTAAAGCAGTATCTAACTATCAGCAGAGCTGAAATTTTCTTTGCTGATAAAGCGGTCCTAATCGAGGGGGACACAGAAAGAATATTGATACCAACCTTTATGCGAAAAGTAGATTTAGAAGAAGCGGCTCGTCTAAAAGCAGAAGATACAGAAGAGATTTTTCTACCACTATTATCTCAAAATATATCTATCATTGAAGTTGGAGCTTATTCGCAAATCTTTGAGAAGTTCATTGAGTTTTTGGGTATTAAGTCTTTGATTTTAACAGATATTGATGCTATAAATGATGATGAAACAGCTTGTCCTGTGAATGAAGGAACAAAAACGAGTAATTCCGCAATCAAACATTTCTTAAAGGAGATTACTTGGGATGATTTGAAAGCATTGCCTATAGGAGATAGAACAATTCCTTTAGGAAGTTCTATAGTTTGTTTATGCTATCAGCAAGAAGAAGATGCCTATCACGCAAGAAGTTTTGAAGATGCTTTTATTCACTCAAATAGAGAATTTGTAAAAGGAAGTAAAGCCACTTTTCAGGGATTGAAAAATGCTTCTTATTTTGATGATGATGCAAAAGGCCCTTACGAATTAGCGGGTTCATGTATCAAAAAGAAGACTCATTTTGCTTTGGATATTTTATATCACAGTAATAAGGATTTTAGTAATTGGAATATTCCTGCGTATATCAAAAATGGTTTATTATGGTTGAAGGAAGATTAAGTTTAGAGCCCGAAGTACAGCAAATTTTCCAATCGATTGACCAAGGAAGAAACTTTCTTTTGAGTGGTGGTGCAGGAAGTGGTAAAACCTATTCATTAGTAAGTGTAATTCGTCAGATAATAGCTGAAAACCCCACAGCCAAAGTAGCCTGTATGACATATACTAATGCGGCAGTAAAGGAAATCGAAGAAAGAGTAAATCACCAAAATCTTAATGTATCTACAATCCACGACTTTTTATGGGATAATATAAAACACTTTCAAAAGGAGCTTAAGGAAGCAATTATATCATTAGCAAATAATGAAGAAGTTAGTAGGATTTCAATTGATGATATCAACCCTATTCCTGTTCATTTTTATGATAATTTGTCTGATGGCATACAGTACAAAGAGTTTGTGAGACTGCGAGATGGTATTATATCTCATGATGAAATACTTTTAGTTGCAAGTTATCTTTTTGAAAAATATCCAAAACTTAGCAGTATAGTAAAAGATAAATACAGGTACATCTTTATTGACGAATATCAAGACACAAACAAAGTTGTTGTTGAAATCTTCCTCACTCATTTCAAGAAAAGCGCAAGAAATAATATTATTGGTTTTTTTGGTGATGCAATGCAATCTATTTACGATGATGGAATTGGAAATCTAGATGAATACAAAGGAGAAGATCAAAATACTGTAAATGAAGTAACCAAAAAACAGAATAGAAGAAATCCCCAGCTTGTTATTGATTTAGCAAATAAACTTCGGACTGATGGTATTACACAAGAACCTCCTACTGATCCCAATGCCCCCAATATGGTTGAAGGTGCTGTTAAGCAAGGTACTGTACTTTTCTTACACTCTACTGATGGTGATATTAAGAAGGTTGAAAAGTACTTGGAAGAAAATTATAATTGGAATTTCAGTAATTCAAAAGAAACAAAGGAATTGAACCTAACTCATAATTTAATAGCGGATAAAGCAGGATTTAGAACATTAATGGATATTTATGATAAAGACCCTGTTATTGGTTTAAAATCTGAAATACTTGAGAAGATAAAATACAATAAGAAAAATGATAAACCTGAAATTGAAATTAAGGATGATGACACTTTTGATAGTGTTGTAGATAAATTTCAATTAAAGAATAGAGAGAGAAAGTTAAAGAAAGATATTCTATTAGCCGACCCAATTAAAGCAGGATTATATAATCAGCTAAAGGATAAACCATTCTCTGAAGTGAGAAAAATCTATTTGAATAAAGATGCCTTAATTGATGATAAGAAACAAGATGAGGGTGATGAAAATAAGAAAGGCTCAAAAAGAGATAATCTGATTAAGCATTTATTCAAAATTCAAACTAATATTTCCCTTTATCAAAGTAAAAAATACAATGAGTTTTTGAGAGCCACAGATTTTCGTTTTAAAATTACAAGCATAGCAAACAAAAGAACTTTAAAGGAAAATATTGAAAGCCTTATTAATGTTGAAGATAAAACAATTGAAGAAGTGATTACTGATGCTAACGAAAAGGGCATTTGTTTGATTGATGATAAGCTAATCGATTTTATAGAGAAAAAAGAGTATTTGTATAATCGTGTGAAAGATGTCAAGTTTAGTGAATTTCAAAAGCTACATGAATATTTGGAAGGTCAAACTCCATTTTCAACACAACATAAAGTTAAAGGAGCTGAGTTTAATAATGTTTTAGTTATTCTTGACAATGGTGGCTGGCACAATTACAACTTCGGTAATCTCTTCTTAGGAACAGGTTCAGCCAGTGTATTGGTTAGAACTCAAAAAATATTTTACGTTTGTTGTACAAGGGCTAAAGAGAATTTGGCAGTTTTCTTTCACAATCCTGATTCACAAGTAATAATAAAGGCTAAAGTGTGGTTTGGAGATAAAAATGTAATTGACATTGGTTAAATACTTTCACAGAGTACAATGCTAATGAATGTTTCAGATTCACTATAAACTTAAATCTTCTACTTACTTTTCAATTCAAATTAAAGACTGAACCATTTCCACCTTCCCCTTCAAAAACCCATACAAAGAATTAAATCCCCTCCTTTCAACCTTTATCCCTATTTTTGCAAAAAAAAACCGTGAGAATTTTAATTGTAATTATTGCCACATTTAGCCTTTTAGCTTGTAATCCTTCAGCAGAAGAATTTATCCAAAAAGGCATTGAAAATATTGACGCTGAGCAACCTGTAGAAGCGCTAAATTATCTTAACAGAGGTGTAGAAGCCTATCCGGACAATGCACAAATGCACAACTTACGTGGTATTGCGCATTTCGAAAATATGGAATACGAGGCGGCTGTAGAGGATTTTACCAATTCTATAAAGCTGGACAGCACGGGATATAAGCCATTCTTCAATCGTGCCAATGCATTGCGCGAGTTGGATAGAAATTTCGATGCCATCCAAGATTATAATATTGCCATCCGTTTCGAACCTACGCTGAAAGACGCCTATATCAATCGCGGATTTATGTATTTCAAAACCGAGGTATTTGGACAGGCTTATGAAGATTTTCAGCAGGCTGTAGTTTTGGATCCCAATGATGTAATGGCGGTTTATAATAAAGGCCGTGCTGCCTTGGCTATTGGCAATATCGACCAAGCTAAAGTAGATTTTGGCGTGGCGATCAATCTTGATCAAAACTATGCTGCTGCCTATTATTGGTTGGGCTTGGTGCATGTAGGATTGGAAGAAATGGATATGGCCTGTAGCAATTTCATCCGTGCGAAAAATCTCGGTCATGAGGAAGCAGATCAAGCAATAGCAGATTTCTGTTCAGAGGAATAATGGCACAAATAGGCACTGATATTGAGCTAGCTGCCCGGCTCCTTTCCCAAGGTGAATTGGTGGGAATTCCTACCGAAACTGTATATGGACTGGCTGGAAATGCGCTTGATATCAATGCTGTAAGTAAAATATTTGAAGTAAAAGCTCGTCCGAGTTTCGATCCATTGATTGTGCATGTAGCTAGTTTACAAGCTGCTGAGCCTTATTTAGCCGAAATTCCTGAGGCTGCTTATGATTTAGCCAATCGCTATTGGCCGGGTCCATTAACCATTTTACTTCCACGAAAATCCACTATTCCCGATTTGGTCACTTCCGGCTTAGATAGAGTGGCTATTCGTGTCCCCAACCACCCGCTTACTTTGGCCTTGCTTCAAGCATTGCCATTCCCTTTGGCGGCACCAAGTGCCAATCCTTTTGGCTATATTAGTCCAACTACAGCGGCGCATGTGAATGATCAGTTGGGAGAAAAAATCGCTTATATTTTGGATGGAGGCCCTTGCACTGTTGGAATAGAATCTACCATAATCGGATTCGAAAATGAGGAAATGATCGTGTACCGTTTGGGCGGCATGTCGCTGGAAGAATTGCGGGAGGAATATCCATCGCTTAAGGTGATGAAACATTCAACTTCCAATCCGCATGCACCTGGAATGCTTAAGTCGCATTATGCGCCTCGCAAAAAAGTGCATTTTGGTGATTTAGATGAATTGCTCAATGAGCTAGGAAAAGAAGATGCAGCGGTAATCACGCTTTCCACAAAAGTGGCGGGCATTGATGATAAACTGCAAGTGCAACTTAGTCCAAGCGGAAACTTAACCGAAGCGGCAAGTCAATTATTTGCCGCATTGCGGTATTTAGATAATTCATCGGCGCATTTTATAATCGCCGAAACCATGCCCGATATAGGATTGGGTAGGGCCATAAATGATAGATTAAACCGAGCTTCAGCTCAAGAATAATTAGCCATGCTTACACTAGATAAATTTAATTTCGCTGGAAAAAAAGCCCTTATGAGGGTGGATTTCAATGTACCGCTTGATAAGCAATTTGAAGTTACAGATGATAGCCGAATTCAAGCTGCAGTAAAAAGTATAAATAAGATTTTGAAAGATGGCGGTTCAGTTATTCTAATGTCCCATTTGGGCAGACCAAAAGATGGCCCTGAAAATAAATATTCACTCAAACATATCTTAAATCTCCTCTCTAATACCCTTGGCCGCGATGTGCAATTTGCGGATGATTGTATAGGCGAGGATGCTGTGGAAAAGGCGAATAGACTTGAAGCCGGACAGGTGTTGTTGCTGGAAAACCTTCGCTTCTACAAGGAAGAAGAGAAAGGCGATATCGATTTCGCAAAGAAATTAGCTCGATTGGGCGATGTTTATGTAAATGATGCATTTGGAACAGCGCATAGAGCGCATGCTTCCACCTCAATTGTGGCGCAGTTTTTCGAAACTCGCATTGGTGGCTACTTAATGCAAGCTGAGCTGGACAATGCTCAAAAAGTATTGGATAATGCCGTAAAACCTTACACAGCAATAATGGGAGGTGCTAAGATTTCAGACAAGATATTGATCATTGAAAAGATGCTCGATCGAGTAGATAATCTGATCATTGGTGGCGGCATGTCATACACATTCACCAAAGCAATGGGAGGCAATATTGGCAACTCATTGGTGGAGTTAGATAAGCTCGATTTGGCGCTAGAGCTATTGGAAAAAGCCAAAGCTAAGGGAGTGAAATTACTATTGCCTAGCGACTCAATTATTGCAGAAGGATTTAGCAATGACACCAAAACAGATGTTGTCAAAAATCAACATATTCCTGATGGCTGGATGGGTCTTGATATCGGGCCAGAAAGTCAAAAGACCTTTGCCGAAGTAATCAAAACTAGCAAAACCATCCTTTGGAATGGCCCAATGGGTGTATTCGAGATGAGCAATTTTGCGGGAGGAACAAAGGCCGTTGCCGAAGCGATTGTAGAAGCGACCAAAAATGGCGCATTCTCCCTTATCGGAGGTGGAGATTCCGCCGCAGCAGTCAACAAATTTGGCTATGGCGACGATGTGTCTTACGTAAGTACAGGAGGCGGTGCTTTGCTAGAGTTTATGGAAGGTAAGGAGTTGCCAGGGGTGAAAGCGTTGGATTAGAAGTAGAAGCCTAATATTGGCCATCAGTAGTAATTGTTCAGTTTGAGTGATTCTGAAAGAAGAAACCTCAATTTTTATGCTTTGGCTGTTTGCGGGTGGGAGGACAAAAAGGCGGGCCAGCGTAGGCCTTGCGCATGGAAGCTTCTTTTTGTCTAGACTTTTTTGGTTACTTTTTGTGGCAATGACAAAAAGTAACAAGGAAAATTCCAAACATCTTTGAAATTCAATGGCTTATAGAAATTCATAAGATGCTCTTTGTATTGAAAAACAATGCGATACGTAATAGCAAACTTGATAGCTAAACTCATCTTTTACGCTCTTTTGCCTTGATGCCAAAAAATCAAGCCTGCCTGACGGCAGTCAGGGCTGAGGATCTTTTCCCTAAAATATGCTCCATAAATAGGCGACCCAAAGAAAACGCTGCGCTCAAATAGTCTTTGAATCAAGAAAGCCTATTTACTCTACATATTTCTTAACGGGAAAATCTCCTAGGCCGATTAGGAAGAAAAAATAGCAAGAAAATGGCTCTTGATTTGTCCTCTTCTGAGTCTTTGAAAAAAATAGGGATTGATTTACAGCAAGACATTTCATTTTATAGTTAGTTTGACCGCACTAATAGGGTCAAATGCTGCGCATAAGCGTTGTAAAAACAAATGGGACCTCTTAGGCTTGAAAAAAATGCGTGAAATTGATTAATCCCTGCTTGCCGTATTTTCGCTCGTTATCGAAAGTCGGATTACAAATCCTTTTTATCAGGAGTTCGACATTGCAAATGTCGAACAGTTGCGGGTCTTTTTTAAAAAATTGGACGTATTTTGGGCATTGATCTTTGGGCGAAATTTTGCGATTTTGGGTCGTTTTTCGCTCAATGATCATCGTATTTTTTGGGCCTGGCAGCACCCTCCATTTTGGGTGGTTTGCTTCGGCTTTGAACTAATTTGCTGAATCCTTTAGGGATAAAAAAATGAACGTGCGTTTTATTCGCAATATGCGTTTATTGCACATTTTTCGTGATATTCGTTTTCTTCGTTTTATGTTACTTTCTGTGCAATATTCGCTTTATGCGTTTTCTGAAACCTTATTGACGAATTAAACACGAATAGGAAAGCAAGGAAACACGAAGGAAACCCTAAGGTAAACACCCACTAAAGTGGGCTAAAATTGAGTGAAAAAAAATTCATATTTTAAATTTATGTATTCAAAATGATAATATTTGACTATTTCCGAAAAAACAACTTACTGCAAAGAGGTGGGTTGATTTGAGCATAATTTGGTTAGAAACTGGGCAAAATGTGCATGGATAATGAGCTGATTAGGCTTTGGAAATTGAAGGAAATTCAGGACTGTTTTGGGTGGTGATTTTGGTGATTTTTTGGGTAGATATTTTTAACTAACGGAGCATAGTAAACGTTTTTGGAGAAAAATGGGTTGACGGAGGACGGTTGAAAAATGTGAATGCCTAAATAACGTTGACCGTTTGGCTCAACAATCATTTATAATTTCCATCGGGCAATTACGAGCCTGAGGTCGATTAAGAGCCTTCTTAACCGAGTCCAAAAAGATAACAAGAAAACTTCCAAACAGCTTTGAAGTTCAATGGATTATAGAAATTCATAAGATGCTCTTTGTATTGAAAAACAATGCGATGCATAATAGCGAACTTGATAGCTAAACTCTTCCTTTCCTTTCTTTTGTCTTGACACAAAAGAAAGGAAAAGTCAAGCCTGCCTGACGGCAGTCAGGGCTGTGGATCTTTTCCCTAAAATATGCTCCATAAATAGGCGATTCAAAGAAAACGCTGCGCTCAAACAGTCTTTGGCTCTAGAAAGCCTATTTATTCCACATATTTCTTAACGGGAAAATCTCCTAGGCCAATTGAGAAGAAAAGAAAAAACAAGGAAGAATGGCTGTTTGTGGGTGGGAGGACAAAAAGGCGAGCCGGCGCTGGCCTTGCGCGGGGAAGCTTCTTTTTGTCTAGACTTTTTTGGTTACTTTTTGTGGCAATGACAAAAAGTAACAAGAAAAATTCCAAACAGCTTTGAAATTCAATGGATTATAGAAATTCATAAGATGCTCTTTGTATTGAAAAGGAATGCGATGCATAATAGCGAACTTGATAGCTAAACTCTTCCTTTCTTTGCTGTTGGGAAACAAAAAGGTGGGTCGGTGTTAAAATAGAATTACCCTTTCAAAGCAATCCGTCCATTCTGATCATATTTCACTAACCCGGCATCTAACCAATGTCGGATTATTTGTAGTACTGCGGTTTGCTCTAAGTCATCAAAATTTGCTGCCAATACGGATGGCAATAAGGGCTCGTTTCTTAGCAAATCATTTAGTTTCCTCTCGATTTGGCTATTATCCGTTTTGTTCTCCTTATTCCTCCCGCGACACAAATCACACTTACCACAGGCTTCCAAGCTTTCCTCACCAAAGTAATTCTGCAAGCGCAAACTTCTACACAAATATTTGTCCTGCGCATAGCTAATCATCGCTTCCACCCGCGCCATTTCTGCTGCTTTTCTGGCCTTCATTTTCACAATATCCAAAGGCATCGACGCCGCATCATGCCTAGGTAGGGTAAATACCAAGCGAGCTTTATCAGATCGCTTTTCGTAATAGATAATTTCCCTTTCTTTGAGCCAGTCCAGCTTTGCGGCGACTTCTTTTAGCGAGATAAAAAGCGCCTTGGCAATCTTCTCTTCCACAATATTCATGTATTGAGAAAAAGCCTCGCCACCATACATTCGTAGCAGAATTTTCACCAGAGAATCGATATGACTATTGGCCACTTGGAACTCATAAAGCTCCTTATTGTTGACCGAAAACATAAAGCGGGAGGGTTGATAAAAGCCATCTGTGAGTAATATATAACCTTCATCTTCGAGCTTCTTGATGGAGTGAAAAACCTTAACTGCCGAGATATTTGCTTTACGAGAAAATTGCTCCAAATCGAAATCCAAAGCGGCCATTTGATGGCTACCAACAGCAATTTGATAATAATTAGCAATACTCTGATACACTTGGCGGATGGTTTTTTCATCAGGCCAAGCCTTTTCCTTCCATTCACGCAATTCCAAAATATCCTTCTCTTGATATAACAGCACGGCAAATGAAGGTTTGCCATCTCTCCCAGCTCTACCTGCTTCCTGATAATATGCTTCCGGGGAATCTGGCATATCCCAATGTACTACGAATCGCACTTCGGCCTTATCAATGCCCATCCCAAAAGCATTAGTACAGGCCATTATGCGGGTTTTGTCGCCAATCCAATCTTCCTGCTTGCGTGATCGTGAGGATGCGTCTAAACCCGCGTGATAATAGTCTGCCGACATCCCTTGACTTTGCAGTAGTTTGGCAACTTCTTGGGTTCCTTTTCTACTTCTGCAATATACTAAACCAGTGCCTTCCAGCTTGCTAATGATTTCCAGTAATTTGGATTGCTTATCCTCCACTTTGCGCACCGCAAAAGTCAGATTATCTCTTGCAAAGCTTTTAACAAATATCTGCGGGGATTTAAGTTCAAGATTTTTAAGAATATCCTCCCGCACTTTGAGGGTGGCGCTTGCCGTAAGCGCGATAAATGGAACATCTGCCTTCAATTCACGGATTTTGGCTATTTCCATATACGAAGGCCGAAAATCGTAGCCCCATTGCGAAATACAATGCGCTTCGTCTATGGCCACTAAATTCACGGGCATTTGCGGGAATCTGGCTTGAAATATTTCAGTTTGTAATCGCTCCGGAGCGAGGTACAGGAATTTCAACTTCCCGGCCATTGCCTCATTTAGGAGAATGTCTATTTCACGAAAATGCAAACCTGAATGGATCGCAGCAGCTGGTATATTACGTTGCTGCAATTGCTCCACTTGGTCTTTCATCAGTGCAATCAACGGTGAGATCACAATTGTAACTCCCTCCATGCACATGCCTGGCACTTGATAGCAAAGCGATTTACCTCCACCCGTTGGCAGTAATGCAAGGACATCTTGACCATCTATTGCTTTAGCAATAATATCCGCCTGCAAAGGTCTGAATTGGTCATAGCCCCAGTATTGCTTCAGTATATCTAGTGGTTTGTGCAAAGTATTTCAAAAATAGCCAGGATGAATTTATTAATTGCAAGGACGAACTTAAATCTACAAGCTGGCGCACGCGTGCCGCGTGTGACTCCATTTTATAACCGTTGATAATCAATTACTTAATGAATATAATTAATAGCAATTTGTATTGAAAGGGAATACAATACTTAATTGAAAACTTGACAGCTAAACTATTCCTTTCCTTTCTTTTGTCTTGACACAAAAGAAACTCGCTGCGCTCAAACAGTCTTTGGCTCTAGAAAGCCTATTTATTCCACATATTTCTTAACGGGAAAATATCCTAGGCCGATTAGGAAGAAGAAAAAGAAAAAAAATAAGAAATGGCTGTTTGTGGGTGGGAGGACAAAAAGGCGGGCCGGCCTGCCGACCGAAGGTGGGTTTACCGACCGAAGGTGGGCGCTGGCCTTGCGCGTGGAAGCTTCTTTTTGTCTAGACTTTTTTGGTTACTTTTTGTGGCAATGACAAAAAGTAACAAGAAAACTTCCAAACAGCTTTGAAGTTCAATGGATTATAGAAATTCATAAGATGCTCTTTGTATTGAAAAACAATGCGATGCATAATAGCGAACTTGATAGCTAAACTCTTCCTTTCCTTTCTTTTGTCTTGACACAAAAGAAACAAAAAGTCAAGGCTGAGGATCTTTTCCCTAAAATATGTTCCATAAATAGGCGACCCAAAGAAACTCGCTGCGCTCAAACAGTCTTTGGCTCTAGAAAGCCTATTTATTACTCATATTTCTTAACGGGAAAATCTCCTAGGCCGATTAGGAAGAAGAAAAAGAAAAAAATAATAAGAAATGGCTGTTTGCGGGTGGGAGGACAAAAAGGCGGGCCGGCCTGCCGACCGAAGGTGGGTTTACCGACCGAAGGTGGGCGTTGGCCTTGTGCGTGGAAGCTTCTTTTTGTCTAGACTTTTTTGGTTACTTTTTGTGGCAATGACAAAAAGTAACAAGAAAAATTCCAAATAGCTTTACAATTCAATGGCTTATCGAAATTCATGTGATGCTCTTTGTATTGAAAAAGGATGCGATGCATAATAGCGAACTTATTAGCTAAGATCAATATTTCGTTATTACAACACCAACCTCCAATTCAACTACCACTCAACCTTCTCCTTATTCAAAAACGCAGCAATTCCTTTTTGGCAATCTTCACTGGCGCGGGCTTTGGCATTCATTTCTGCAGCATATTTTAGGGCATCTTCCAAACCTTTTCCTTGTACTTCGCAGATCATCTTTTTGGTATAAGCCATCGACTGGGCAGAGTTTTGGGTTATCAGCTTTTGCGCAAATTCCTCCACTTTACTTTCCAATTCATCGGCACTCACCACATAATTTATCAGTCCCAAATCCTTAGCTTTTTCAGCTTCGATCAGGTCGCCTGTTAGTAACAATTCACGGGCTTTGCCTTCACCAATTTTGCGGATTAAGAATACTTTCACCAAAGCTGGAATAAAACCAATTCGCACTTCTGTATAGCCAAATTTTGCCTCAGGCACCGAAAAACTAAAATCGCAAACAGTCGCCAAACCACATCCTCCCGCCAATGCATGCCCTTGAATTTGAGCGATTACCACCTTGCTTAGCGTGTAAATCTTCAAGAAAAGTCCTTTCAGATGATTGGAATCTTCGAGGTTTTCTGAGTAGGTAAATTTTTGCAACTTTTGAAGATAAGCCAAATCAGCACCTGCACAAAAAGAAGAACCATTCGACCTCAAAACCACCACTTTCACCGATTCATCTTGCTCGGCTTTTGTAAATGCACCCATCAATTCAGACACCATATCATTGCTGATGGCATTTCGCTTTTCAGGTCTATTTAGAGTGATGTAGGCTATTCGGTTTTTTACTTCGTATTGGGTGATCATAATCTTAGTTTGTTGTAATAGTGAACGCTCCTTGATGCAATATACTATGAAATTGAATTTCTAATGCCTCCGCCTCCCGCATCAATTGATTAGCTCGATACCAAGAGTTGGAACTGTCGATGATTAAATAATCAAAATTAATTGTTGCCACCAAAGGTGCAAGTTTATCAACGGCATCATTTCCCAATACAAGGTAGTTTACTTGCAAACTATCTCCCGATTTTTGGTCTTCATTTTCAATAAAAAGAAATGATTTTCCTTCCCAAATAAGAAATGGATCTTGTTCAACAAAAGAGGACTCATCTGCTTGATTCACCAAATTCCGAATGCGACTTGGTTGCACATGATAGCCGATTTTATCCGCAGGAACATTGGCGGAGCGGGAGGTAAAAACACCTGCCTGATGAACCTCCAAATGCGAAAAACCTGGTATTCGATAAAAGGTAAGTTGCTTCTTTTGATAAGCATTTTGGACGATCATATAGCTGGTCGTCAGAAAAATAAGTGATGCAATAAAAGTCGTGCGCAACCAAAACCGCTCGCCTAAACCATAAGCTAAACAACTCGCTACTACGATGGCATAGAGCAACAGCGCTTGAGATGGACTAATCCAAACACCGACAAATGAGCTAAATGGCAAAGCCTCAATCATAAATACAAACTTATTGATAACGGCAACCAGCCAGTAAAGCACCGTGCCCAGCAAACTTGCCATAAAAGGTAGCCATGAAGTGAGGAAGAAAAATACACCGACGAACAACACCCCAAATGCACCTGGAATCACCACCAAATTGGAGATCAAGAAGAAATTGGGAAATCGATGAAAATACAGCAAACCCAAAGGAAAAGTGGCCAATTGTGCAGCAACGGAAACAGCCGTGAGCTCCCAGCCTTTTTGCATGAGCCATGAGTCGAACACAAGCAATCGAGACAATTTGGGCTGGATAAAAACAATGCCGAACACCGCCAAAAAGGATAGCTGAAAACCAACTGAAAAAAGTAAATATGGGTCGTAGATGAGTAAGACAAATGCCGCTAAAGCCAGGCTATTATAAATATTGCTTTTACGAAAAAAGCTTTGTGTGAGCAATATCATGCTAAACATTGTACTCGCCCGCAATACGGAAGGCGACGCTCCCGCCAAAAGAGCGTACAGCCACAATGCAGAAAGATTTATCAACAGAAACAGAAAGATTCCCTTTTTGCCTCCCCTGGTTTTGAGGAAGGAAAACATACTCGAAAGCACAAGAAAAATAATGCCTACATGCAAACCCGAAACGGCCAAAATATGCATGGCACCCGCTGCTGAAAAAGCCTCTTTTAAATCATGATCTAGTCCATCTTTAATACCAAGTAGAAGCGCCAAAACAATCGACTTCTCCTGTTCACCTGCAATATTCTCGCTCAGCTTAGCTTGATAAAAACTGCGGAGCTTATAGGCTCTTTGCAATAGTGGATTACTGGGATTTTGACCAATTACTTCTAAAGGGTTGCTCCCCACAAAATGCTGATGGAATATTTGCTGATCGGCCAAGTAACTTTGATAATCAAACTCGTTTGGATTCATTGGCGGATCCACCGGTCTTGGAGTATTTGCGAAAAGCAATTCTGTGCCATATTGCAGATTCAGCGTATCCACGGTCGGTTTTGAGAAATAGGTCAACACCCTCCCGCTAGCTTTTTTCCATTGCCCATCGGTAAAAACTCTCTCTACAAATACCTCTGCTCTGTAGGTATTTTCTCTTTCTTCCAACCATCCTTCGACTTTCCCTTGCCAGTATTCAATTTCATGGATATTCAGGATATGATCTGCATTTCTGGACTCATCATGCTGTATGAGCAGGGCATAACCAAAGGAAGCGAAAAAGAGAATTAGCAAAAATCCTGATAGATATTGAGCAAATTTTGAGGCCTTAGTATTCGACCAAAACAATACCAGCCCAAAAAGCAATGCGAAGCCTAAACAAAACCAGTGCGCATGGGCTATTAAGTCGGGATAATGATAGGCAAGTAATATACCTCCCGCTGTTGCTAGTGAAATTCTTAGAAATGGAAATGGGTTCCAGAAAAACATTTTGCAAATCGCTTTAAAAGCAATTTACAAAAATGATAATTCATTACCTATCAGGCCTTTCCATTTGGCGATGCATAATTCCACATTCATCGAAAAGCTCATCTACTTCTTTGAAGCCGAATTTTTCATACAATGGGATGGCAGAAACTTGGGCATTCAGATAGCGTTTTTTGCCTTTGGTGAATGGGCGGGAGGAAATTGAGGCAAGGCATGCTTCGACAAGTCGGGCTCCAACTCCTTTTCCACGAGCTTCTTTCAATACAGCAAATCGCTCCATTTTAATGCCCTTATCCGTCTGTCGCCACCGGCAAGTTCCTAGGGCTTTCCCATCATTGTCTTTGGCAATTAGGTGGATAGATGACTCTTCAAATTCATCGCATTCTTCATCGAATGGCACTTTTTGTTCATCGACAAATACTTTATAGCGGATTGCAAAAGCAGCATCAAGCTCTGCTTTATCCTTGATTTCTGAAATCTTACAGTTCATTATTTTGAATCCTCTTTGCGAGTACCTGCCTCTGCTTTGTCATAAGCATTGATAATGTCCTTCACCAATCTATGGCGCACAACATCTTCGGCGGTAAGGTTTACCATACCAATTCCTTTCACATCTTTCAGAATTCGGATTGCTTCATGCAGACCACTTTTTTGTCTGTTGGGTAAATCTACCTGCGAGGAATCTCCCGTGATTATCACTTTGGAATTAGGTCCCATCCTCGTCAAGAACATTTTGATTTGCATTGGCGTGGTATTTTGTGCTTCGTCTAACAGGATATATGCATCATGCAAAGTACGACCGCGCATGTAAGCCAACGGAGCTATTTCTATCGTTCTTGATTCTTGATAAAACTTCAATTTCTCAGCAGGAATCATATCGTCCAGCGCATCATAGATAGGTCGCAGATATGGATCAATCTTTTCCTTGAGATCGCCTGGCAAAAAGCCCAAATTTTCGCCTGCTTCTACAGCAGGGCGAGTGATGATGATTTTCTTTACTTCCTTGTTCTTGAGCGCACGAACGGCCAAAGCCACAGAAATATAGGTTTTTCCTGTACCGGCAGGCCCCAATGCAAATACCAAATCGTTTCGGCGCGCTGCCATTACCAACTCATATTGGTTGGCAGTACGTGGTTTTATCACATAGCCTTTGGTGCCATATATTAGCACGGCATCTTCTGCTGCTTGCACACTTAGATCTTCACCTTTTTTGATAAAGTTCTTCACGTTATCCTCAGTTACTTTACCGAACTTGTGGTAATGATCTAGCAGGCTATTGAGCAGGCCATTTATTTTGAGAATTTCAGGTGGTGCGCCCTTTATTCGGATTTCATTTCCACGAGATATTATCCTGCTCTCTGGAAATGCATCCGTTAAGGTTTTGATATTCTTGTTTTCTACTCCCAAAAAATCAGGGAGTGAAATGTTCTCGAGTGTAATTACTTTTTCTACCAATCCGATGGACTATTATGATGTATGTTTTAAATAAGGAATTAAAATGCTTATTTTGCTGAAACCCAAAAATAAGGATTAAAAACTATACAAATATGGCATTGATCACTTTTATGTCTGATTTCGGAAATTCCGACCATTATGTTGCTGCTGTGAAGGCTAAAATACTGAGTGTGAACCCCGGGCTGCGAATAATAGACATCAGTCATAATATTGAACACTTCAACATTGCACATGGTGCCTTTGTTCTAAAATCAATATATAATGATTTCCCTAAAGGCACCGTCCATTTGGTAGGTGTAGATTCAGTAAATACCAAGGAAGATGAATTCTTAGCGCTAAAATTAAATGAGCATTATTTTCTGGGTGTAAACAACGGTCTTTTCAGCTTGATAAGCGATAATGAACCTGCTGCCATTATCCGAATCAACCTCCCCGCCAATAAGAAAACGACTTTCCCGGCAAAGGATGTTTTTGCTGCTGCTGCTGCTCGATTGGCTAGCGGCGCGAGTATTTATGATCTGGGTAATCCAACTCAAAATTTCAAACGCATGTTGCCTCGCCAAGTGAAAGCTACTAAAAAACAAATGGTAGGCAATGTGATAAGAGTAGATCATTATGGTAATCTTATCACGAATTTGGAAAAAGAGCTTTTTCTTTCTCTTAGAGGGCAAAATGAATTTTATATCACCTTTGGCAGAGAAAGAGTCCACAAAATATTAGATAGCTATAGCCATGCTGAGCCTGGTGATTGCTTTGTGATTTTCAATGATCTGGGTTTGATGGAAGTGGGCATTAATAATGGAAATGCATCGGAACTCCTTGGGCTTTATTATGATAGCAATATCACGGTCACTTTTATACAAGTGGAAGAAGCTCCTGATTATTTTAGTATAACTTCGGCCACGGAATCGGTGGAGCGGGAGGATGAAAATGCTATTGATTCTGCAAGCGACGATGCTGAGCCTGAAATGGTTCTGAGCCCAAATGATGAGGAAATGGATGAAGAAATGGATCAGGCATTTGAAGAGCAAGAAATGGCCATTAGCTATAGATTTGAAGCTAGTGAATCAGAAGAACCCGAAAGCGAAGAAGAAATAGAAAACGAAAACTTGAACAAAAACGAATAAGATTAATGATCTTAAGGATTGTACGAATGACTTTTCAAGAAGAAGAGGTAAGTGAGTTTCTCCACCTCTTCGATTTGACCAAGCATAAGATTAGACATTTTCCGGGTTGTAGCCATTTGGAATTACTGAAAGACGCACAGCATAACCACATATTGACTACTTACTCCATGTGGGATGACGAATCTGACTTAGAAAATTACAGAAACAGCGATTTATTTCGTGAGGTTTGGACAGAAACCAAAAAGAAATTTAGCGATAAACCGCTGGCATTCTCCATGAAAAGATTTTTAGAAGTAAATTAAGTTAGGATTACGAAAAATACGTTTGTGTATTATTTAATCTTATCCTAATATTGCAAGCCCAAAGCAGAAGGCTCTGGACGAATAGTATGCCCAGGTGGCGGAATTGGTAGACCTACCTGACGGCAGGCAGGCGCGTTGGTCTAATACACCAACCCCAGTTTTTGAATAGTACATGCCCAGGTGGCGGAATTGGTAGACGCGTTGGTCTCAAACACCAATGACAGCAATGTCGTGCCGGTTCGACCCCGGCCCTGGGTACTTAAAAGCAAGAAGGCTCGCAGAAATGTGAGCCTTTTTTGGTTTAGAATGGTTTGGGAAGCAATGCATCTATTTCCATTTACACATTGCCTCAATTCTAGCCGAATACATATTTTTTTCGATTATTTACACTTGTAATCCGAAATTTTACTGACTGGCAATTTACTTCCAGCGGCTTTTACCTTGGATATAAATGAGTTACAATCAGCTTCATTCATTACTCCTTTTTTCAATGCTTCACATAGAAAATCCATTGTAGTTAAATATTCAATGGAATGCATTTTACAGTAACTAGCGATATCCTTTAAGTTGCTACTAGCTAATATATCCTTGGAATATCGAACTACTGCTAGACATGCAGACTCTCCATCACCTTTAAACATCATCTTCTTGATATGAAAATATTCCTTTCTGATCATTTCATTTTCATCAGGAAAAGGCAGTATTTCCAGCAACTTGAATTCGATTAGGTTATCTACCTCTACTTTCTTTTTAGGGAATCTACACAGCTCTGAATAAACTTTATCAAGCACTTTAATTTTGTAGGGAAATATACTCGGGAGCTGAAAGATTGCTCTCCCGTTTATAAAATGAGAAACCACATCAGCATCAATAAGTATAATCTTATCAATCTTCCCCATTCTCTAGTTTTTCTAATTCATTACTATTCATACCTAAATCCAGCAGTAAAGAATAATAATGGCTCTCAGATATTAGCTCTCTATCAAAAAGATCTCTCGCTATACTACCGTAGTCACCTATCACTTCATGATGATTACCATCTTCATAAATCACTGTGGAGTACCCAAATTTGATAGCACTTCTTTTTACATGAATGCTAAATTCATCCCATTTTTTGGAAGATATTATTCCAAGTTCTTTCAGTCTGTACAATAGCGCAGCTCTAGAGCAGGAGAAATACTGCTCAATTTTAATCACTGTCCCTAGACCTATCTTATCTTTACCCAATTCATTATCAGGGATTAATGATTTTATTCCATTCTCTGGTAACAATAGATGGGCGGCAAAAACATCCGCATTGTACTCTTCTTTATCTTTGCGAGAGAATTCTCCTGCCATACACACCATTGATTGGAAGTTATCTTGTATGAACAAGTGATAAAGCTCATGACAGATCGTAAAATGCTGATGCCCTAAAGTTTTATTGCTATTAATTAGTATAAAGCGTTTTACCTCACCTTCTTTATCAATTTTTAAAGCCATCCCTGAAAAGCCTGCACTCAATGGCTTAAAAACTGTTAGTACATCCAGCTTATATAATAAGCTTTTAAGTCTGATGCTATCATTACTCCCGAAGCCAGAACGGTTCCTAAAATCATTTGCCTTTTTTTCAAGAATGAGCTGATTCATTACGTCCGAATTTTTTCATTCCTAAATAATTGAGAACAATTTTCCTGAAATCAGCTATATGATGAAGATCCTCAGGACTGAGGGTTTCAGCTCTAAAAGCAAGTGCAATCTTAACATCAGCTGCTTCATCTGAATCATAAAAATCATATTCATCAATTCCGAAAAGTTTTGCAGCCTTATTCAATAAGGCGCTAGGCATGATTCTTTTGCCTGTCTCAAAATAACTAACTTCCTCGCGATTAATGCCTAAATAACTAGCCAACATATCTTGTGTTAGATTTAGACTTTCCCTATACCTCCTGAGGTTCAATCCTATAATTTGATTTTGATCCATGGGCTGTGTGTTTCAAAGGATTTACAATTGTGTTACAAATCAAGACATTTTAAATCAAACTTCAAATTATGTAACATATTTTCCCTTACCTATGGTTCATGCGGTGACATTTTGAAATAGGCTTGTTGGTATAGAATTTAATTTTTTAAGTAGCCTTGAGCTATTTAATTTCTAGGTATCAATTAGGTATTTAAGTGATATTTAGAGCGTCTTAATAATCCCTCTAAAGCCACCCAAAGCCGCCTCAACATCTTCTAGAATTTCTAGTGCGAGTTCGTCGGGATCTAGGAGGTTATCTAAGTCGGCGAGGCTTTTATCTTTTAGCCAAAAGATATCGAGATTGGTTTTGACTACTTTTTTCATCCCTTCCTACACTCACAAACATCCCACAGAGCGGAAAAATATTTTGCTAATTGGAATGCTACTCTGTAATAATTTCAACCAATCGCTTTTTGGCTTTGGTATACTCATCATATCTGGAAGAGTTAAGTGATTTAGAAGTTCCGTAATCACAATTAAATGATCCTCTAGAATTAAATAGAAAAACTATTTCTTCGCGTTTATCATCAAAGTAAATTTCATATGCCTCAGAGGGATTTAGATAATATTCAATATTATCATGGGGACTTAGGTACTTGAAAAATCTCATAACATGTTCATTTAGTTTATAAATAATCGTTAATATGACTATATATTCTCATAATTCCCAATTATTTTATCTGCCTCACTTCTTCTTAGTCCTATAATAGGTAAGAAATCTATTAAGCCTATCATCTAGTATTTTTTTGCTAAAAAATCGACCTCTAATTTCGTATTCAAAAAATGAATTTGGTTTAAATTTCACTTTCTCACGTATAGGTAGCAATTCGTGATTTTTCACAAATTCATCAAAATCAATTACATTAATTGATTCAATATCAGTAGATTTATAAACTTCTCTCAAATAAATTTCTAAATTACTTTTGCTTGATACCGCTTTCTCCGTAAGTTTTATTGGAGCTGCAAGCTGGGTATTAGCCTTTATCTTCAAAACTGGCCACACATCTTTTTTACCTGAAGAATAATTTACTTTAACTATGTACTTGGTTTTATCGCCAAACTGAATACCGTTATCACTATATCTATCAGCAATCAAAATATCAGTATATATATTTTTCCAAATCTCTTTATGAGGATCCCACTTTTCTGTTTTTGCTTCAATTGTGTATTTTCCCTCAGAAGTAGAAAGGATCAAATTATACTTACCTTTAATTAATATCTCCCTCAAGTCTATTACATTTTGACCAGACAGGTATCGATAAACTATTCCCAAATTTGAAATATGACTTTCAAATCCCTTTAATATAAATGGCTTATCATTAAAATTTTCTAGCTCTAAAAAGGACCCTCTACCAATCTTTAGAAAAACACCATAAATGGCAATAGATCTATCCTTGAGATTCTCAATTATATACTGCGAAATATATGGCTGACTACTCTTATAGTCAGCTGAAACAACAACAGTTCCTCTAAAATTCGCTCCCTTTTTGAGGATATAACTTTCTCTGGTATAGTACATTGCTATAAATGCTACAGCAAAGGCAATCACAGAAACTAAGGTCGTGATTATTCCTATCCAATGTGAGTTAGAGAAGTAATATAGAAACTCAATTATTTTCATAAGCCCGAGTTAAATGAAGTTCCTCCGCATTTTTAAAACAAAGGCTACCTTTTGCATTATTTAACTGCTTTACTTTCCAATACAATAATAATCCCTCTAAAACCATCCAAAGCCATTACCATCTTTCCAATAAGGCATCCATCTATAATTCACAATTATTTGACTTCAACATGTAGTTCACCCAATATCAACATTCCCATTAATCCTATCAAGGATGCTAATGATCTTAGTGACTTGGGCATCATCAAAAAGCCCAAAAGGCCCGCTATCATTCAAATCTTTAAATGGTGATTCAAACAGGGCACGTTTGTCGATTACTCCATTTTGAGTGAGATATCCAATGATCAAATCCACAAATTTGATCTGTTCTGCATTTAAATTTTGAGCTTGGATAAACTCTGCAAAAGCCGATTGAACTGCTTCTCGATCCAAACCAATCAATTCTCTAATAAATAAACCAAGTGACTTTCCCTTACCTTCTTTTTCGAATTCATCTTTAGAGCCTACTTCCTCTGCATTAAAGAAGATTTCTTGGAGTTGCGCCAATTCCGCTTCTGTAATAGGTTGATTGGTTTTAATCTTACTTATAACTAAATGATTCTTATGCTCATTCAAATAACGTTCTACTCTACTTCGGTAAGGCTCTAAAGGGGCTGCTTTCAAAAGGTTTTTCTCGTCCACTTTGGAAAGATCCAAGTAGTCCCGAAAATGTGTTTCAACAATCGGCTGATCTATGGCATCCAAAAACTGCATGACTTCACGAAGCGAATCTCGAACTTCTTCAAGGTTTACCACATTGGCATGCTGTAAGAACCCTCCCAGTACTTTCTTTATCATGGGCATTCTAGCTTCCACTACAGGAATATTTCCCTTTCTTTCAAGCACCATACAAGCAGAATTGATTCTGTTTTCATACCTGCTTGTGATTCTTCCACCTTTCAATGCCAGTTGGTAGTTCAACATCAGGACATCAAATCTTCTGGCAGACACATCATCATTGTCTTCGGACAAAATGAGTGGGATTATATGTGTTGAAATTTCTTGGAGCTTAGATGGCCCCAAATCAGCCCATTGATCTTTTTGCTTGTATTTTACCACAAACTCAAGATGATTTCTAACTACAAACCTATCCTGATTGAGTGAAGCAACTTGGCTATGAAGCAAGCTTATTAATTCCTCTACAAATTCATTCTCTTCTTTACTAGTTGATTGACGTAGAACTTGCACCAAGTCCAGTCTCAATTGAAAAGCTTGCTGGGTCAAAGAAAGTCCAAGGCTTCCTTTGCTTTCTTCTGGATTTTCGTCAAAGAATTCGAAATTTTCACAGTAGTCAAATATCAAAAAGCTGTCTTTATGCTTATCCTGACCAAATAAATTCGGTCTTAATCGAGTCCCTCGGCCAATCATTTGCCAGAACTTCACCACAGACCTCACAGGCTTGAAGAACACCAAATTCACCACCCTTGGCGCATCTACACCTGTATCCATCATGTCTACAGAGATGGCGATTTGCGGCTCCTTCTCCTCCTTGTCCAGAACAAACCGCTCTAAAATATCCTGTGCTTTTTCTGTCTGATTGTCGATGACTCTGCAAAACTTCCCCGAATATTCAGGATAATTCTTATTGAATCGCTCTTCTATATAAACAGCATGTTTATGATTCTTGGCAAAAATGATGGTTTTACCAATTTTGTCACCTCCATCTACTTTGATTCCTGAAGTCATCAAATGATTCAAGACCTGGTCTACTGTATCAGAATTGAATAGCCATTTGTACAACTGGCTTTTGTCTATGCCTGCCTCTGCTTCTTCATTGCTTGGGTCACCAAACTTCTCTTCATATTCCAACTTCTCTTTCTCAGACAAATCGGAATATTTAATACCCTCCCGCATAAATTTCAACGGAACACTAATTGCCCTTGGTGGAACCAAAAAGCCATCCTTTACAGCCTGCTCCAATTCATAAGCAAAGGTTGGGTTATCGTCTTCTATGTCGAAAAGCTCATAGGTATTATGATCCACATCTTTCTTTGGTGTGGCTGTCAAGCCTAAAATATAGGCATCAAAATATTGAAAAATAGCTCGGTACTTTTGATAAACTGAGCGATGAGCCTCATCAATTATAATCAAATCAAAATGTCCTATTCCATAAAATCGGCCATCACCATTTCTAGCTCGATCGATCTGATTCATCATGGTGGGGTAGGTAGAAAAAACCAAACGAGTGGAATCATTTTCTTTTTCCTTTGTCAAATCTATACTCGTAAGATCAGGAAGATGCTCTGTAAAAGCATTTTTAGCTTGAGTTACTAGGGCATTCCTATCTGCCAAAAATAGTATTCGCTTAGCCCAGTTACATTTCACCATCATATCTACAATCGAACCAGAAGTCCGGGTTTTACCACTTCCGGTTGCCATGATTAGCAGACTTTTTCGATGGCGTTGCTTGAGCTTACCATCTTTTATAACCGATAAATTTTCAGCAACTCGCTGTATCGCTTCTGTCTGATATGGCCTACCAGTGATGGCAAGGTTTACTTTGAAATCTCGTAGATCCTTGCGATCTCTTCTTCTCCTAATCGCAAGTTCTAGCTGATCTTTGGTCATGAACCCACTCACCTTCCGATCTGGCGCAAACAGGTCATCCCAAAGGAAAAAGTCGAATCCATTGGTGTAATAAATCAATGGACGTTGCTTGAATTTCTTTTCCAGACAGTCCGCATAGAGCGAAGCTTGGTGCCTACCCTTGCTAGGATTCACAGCAGTCTTTTTTGCCTCCACCACAGCCAATGGCAATCCATTATCACTCCAGAGCACATAATCGACATATCCAGTACCCGAAGGATTGGTAACCAAAGGCATACCGCTTACCTCAAACTCCAATTCATAGCCTGCTCGCAGCTTTGTCCAGCCTGCATCTTTTAGAGCAGAGTCTATATATAATTTCCGAGTGAAGGCCTCGGAAGGTGCTTTGGGTAAAGCATTTGGAATAAGCTCAAATTCTCGAGCCTTTCTTTGCTCTTTTATCTGCTCTTGATGCTTTTCATTACTGATGCGCAACAAGTCATTGGCATCTTCTTTTTCTTCTAAGGCAATTCTCCTTTGCTCATTCTCCAACTCCAGCTTTTCCAGCTTTTCCCTTAAAAGATCAATCTCTTTTTTCGACTTTTTTAATTCATCTCCTGTTGGAATTAATTGATCATTGAAGTCAGGAATTCGTACTTCCTCCTCTCCATAGGCGGCCACCAAAAAAGCAGCAAAGCGGAAAAGACACTGTATCAAGTGAACCGAGTCTTCTGGCTTGACCCGCTGATTGTGGACGGCATTATTACCAATTCTTCTGATTAGATGAAGCTCTCGATACAAATTACCATAGGAATCGAATATTTCTTTGAAATCTGCTTCATGCATCAAACTGGCCAGCTTTTTATCGAAAGGCCATTCTAAGTCAGCATCATTCTCATACATCCAGTTTACACCCAATTCCAGTGCAGCTCTTGCATTAAAGCAAGACTCCACCGGGCTGGTCAAAGCGAAAGCTTCAGCCTTCCTAGCACGGTCTGCTATCTCTGGAAATTCGGTTGATATAAACTGGAAGTTGCTCATTTACCTAAAAATACTACTTTCGTAGGAATCTATCGAAGCCAATAGATTTCCAATTGGTAGCTGTTGTAGATTGTGCTTTTTTTGTTTCCATTTTTTGATTTTATTTCACCAAGTTGCCTTTAAAAGCTTTCTGCAAAAGGTGATTGAAAAGATCCTCAGACCAATTCAAAGATTTGTTTACCTTACCTTTTTGATTTAAAATCGATTGAATTTTTTGTTGATATGAATCCTGTACGGGTTTAGGCGGAATCAGTATTTTAATCTTTTGAAGTTCCTTAGCATTGATGTTAGCCATACCTACTATATTTTTGCACATATTCTCTAGTGTGAGTTTGGACCATTTTGAATTTAGGTGAGACCAAACGTAGAAAGGGTTTGCTTTACTATTCAATCTGACACGTATCAAATAACCGGCTATTGCACGAATTTTATCATCCAAAATTATCCCTGTTTTACCTACTAATTCTTTACTATTAGTTCGATTAAAAAGGAGATCAAACTTTTGAGTTGTATATTTATCCAATTCATTATCCTCAAGGCTAATATATTTTAAATTTGAATAATTCATATCACCATTATACGTGATATTATTCATCCTTAAATACTCCAAATTTCCATTATCTTCCGCTTTGGAACTTGTGCCATATTTGACTTCAGAAACAACATCAGCAATAATTCCAACCTCCCACCCCTTCGGATTCGTCACAGGATCCCCAAACATCTCCAAAAAGATGCTTTGGGCAAGTTGATCGTATTTGGTGAGGAGTTGCTTGGTTTTTTGGCGGTGGGCATCAGCTGCATCCAAGATGGCCGCTATTTTCTTTTGGGTGGATAGTGGCGGGAGATTAAGCTCTAATCTATTTATATGTTCAATCTTGATTCCTTTAACTGTTGCACCAGATGACACTTCTTGAAAATAGGCATTATTTGCTTTTAAGAAATAAAAAAGGAATTTTCTATCTAGCTCTTCTTGAACTTCTATTACCTTTAAATCTTGATTTATAGCCATATCAACAGAAGCAAAAGCTACTTTACCTACAGCCATTCTTGTAGCAATGATAAGGCTTCCTTTAGGTACTACTCTTGTAGCACTATACTTTACACCATCTTCAGAAATTCTATCTGTAGGGAATACTAAATTCCCTTCCCTTAAATCCTTTACGCTAGCCCAAGGAATGTTTCCACTCCAATAGGCATCAACCTCTTTACTAGGGGTACCTCCTCCGAAAAGTTTAATATGATTACCTAACAGGGTCTTCATAACAGCAATTCCTTCAAGGCTCTTAAAGATTGGTTTCTTTCCATGTCCAATTCTTCAATCCTCTTTATAATTTCTTCAGGCTTCTCATACTCCACCTCCTCATAAACAATCTCCTTGTAGCGGTTGATGCTTAGATCATAGTCGTTTTCAGCTATCTCGGCTTTGGGCACTAAAAAGCTTTGTTCCGTACGTGCCCGGTCAGCTTCCTTGTCTCGGTTTTGCCAGCGGTTTTGGATGTCAGGAATATTATTTTTTGCATGTGATTCTTCAGAAGATTTTTTACCATAGGGCACTCGCTCCTCCGCTGCTATCCCCATTCCTAGTGCATTTTCTATTTCTTCTTCTACCGTTTCATTTTTATTGAGTAAAGGAGTTCGTTTATCATCCAAACTAAAGCCATCGGCTTGCATATCGTAAAACCAAACCTGATCAGTACCTCCACTATTGGTTTTGGTAAAAATCAGCACCGCTGTACTTACTCCCGCATAAGGCTTAAATACTCCAGAAGGCATGGAGATAATGGCATCCAGCTTTTGGTTCTCGATTAAGGTTCTGCGTATTTCTTTATGCGCATTAGATGAGCCAAAGAGTACGCCGTCTGGCACAATCACGGCTGCACGTCCGCCCACTTTCAGCATTCGTAAAATCAGAGAAATAAATAGAAGCTCCGTCTTTTTGGTCTTGGCAATGCTAAGCAAGGAGCTTTCCACCACATCATAATCAAGACTTCCCTTAAACGGTGGATTGGCCAAAATCAAGGAATACAAATTGGTTTGATCTTCATTGGATTCACTCAGCGAATCTTTACCAATAAGCTTTGGACTTTCGATGCCATGTAGTTGCAAGTTCATTGCACCGATTCGAAGCATGGTCGCATCAAATTCTATCCCTGCAAACATCTGATTATGGAAGTGCTTTCGGAACTTTGCATCGAGAAACCAGTCTTGATGATTTTCATATAAATACTCGGCAGAAGACACCAAAAAACCTGCTGTACCAGCCGAAGGATCACAAATAATATCCTCCCGCTGTGGCTGCATCATATCTACCATCATTCGGATGATATGCCTTGGCGTGCGGAACTGCCCGTTGGTACCTGCTGTAGAAATCTTCGAAAGCAAATACTCATACAGGTCTCCTTTAGTGTCTCGATCCTGCATATTGATTTTATCAATCATTTGCACCACCTGATCCAGCAAGCGTGGAGTAGGAATCATAAAGGTGGCTCCTTTCATAAATTCCGCAAAAGCACCCGCTTTCTTGTCCATTTGCTTCATGTGTTCGAACACCGTCAAGCCATTGGCATCGGGACGAGTGAAAAGGGCATACATGGTTTCAGGATCCTTGTCTTTGAATCGACTCCAGCGAAAGTTTTGCTGATCTGCTGTAAAAAACTCTAACTGCTTGTCAATACCCATTTGATTGGCCTTCTTCTCTTCGAGCGTTTCCATTTCATCTATCCTTCGGATAAATATGAGGTAAGTAAGCTGCTCGATGACAGTGAGAGGATTAGCCACACCTCCCGTCCAGAAGGAGTTCCAAATTTTATCTACTTGTGATTTTAAGTCTCCTGTTATCATCTAATTTCTTCTATTGTTCCTAAAGCTCGATATAAAAGTAGCTCAAGCTGTTGTTTTTCGAGATTATTTAAACTTATCATTCTTTCCATTTCTACTAAAGTCCATATTTCTTGCTGTGATAATATTTCTGGCAAGGCATTTCTTAATCCATAATCCTTATATTTTTCAATGTATTTTGTAATAGCTTCATCCTCCAAGTAAAGAAACCCAAAACTTAAAAATACTGAAAGTGCATTATGTTCAAAGGTCTCTTTCAACTCTTGATACAATTTATCCATAGCCTCATCTAGATCATCTGCCTCAACGAGCTTTTTGGCCATTTGAGATCTAAGGCCAATTTTCTTATGAATTTTACTCCATACAGATTGCGGTACTTGATGCATGGGTTAAGACTCTTCCAACTTATCCTGGATTTTGATTTGGTTCGGGCGACATTCTTAGGATTTAAAAACCGAATCCAAATTATAAATATAATGTGATAATTCTAAACTGTTTCTGAACTATTGCAAAAGGACTTGAACAATAGTGAAAAAGAAAGAGTGAATTTTTAAAAATTCACTCTTCCAAAATCGATTAAATGTCGATGTATTTGTGGCGATTTTATTTCGCTTTATTTACTTAAGTAAACCCAAAAACCAACGGAAACAAAAAGGTGACAATCAGCAACCAAATAAAGTAAAGTGGAATATATCTGGCGATGGTGTTGCCTACTGTGTGGATGTCGGCTTTGTTGGTGATCACCTTGTAAAGTTTCGTAGCAATCAAAAGCAGATTGCTTAAAATCAGAATATTAGCACCAAATACAGCTAGTCTGTTTGGTGTGATGCCCATTTCAATAATTCTGAAAACAATCGCAGAAAGTGCAATTCCATTTACCAAAATAGTCACTGAAGAAAGCAGGAAGAGCACCCAAACTTCTGCCTTGGTTTTGGAGGAATTTGAGCCTTCTGCTAGTGCAAAGAATATAATGGCCATTACACCAATAAGCATGGCATTGAATATCATTAAGAACTCACGGTCGTTGTATGGATTCTTCCCTGAAGAGATAATAGCGATCAAATAAATCACTAGCATCACCAACACAAGTGGACTGAAAATTCGGGCAATAACCGGCGACACTTTGCCTACTAATTGCGGATTGGTTTGCGTGAGAAAAGTGCCAATAATTGGTGCGGCGGCAAGTCCATAAACACCCACGTTTTCCATATACCATTCCGTAATTTCAATACCAATCAGCGAAAAAAGGCCAATGGTAAGTCCAGACAAAATTCCTCCCGCTATTAGAATAAGGGTGGTCATCACTATCAAATCTCCATTGAATTTTAGGAAATCTAGTCTGCGACCCAAATCTCCCAATTTTTCACCTACAAAAGCTAATCCCATAACAACCCACAAAACCAAAGGCAAATGAATGCAGGCGAGGATAAATGTATCGCTTTCGTTGTTTTCTGGGAGTAAATTGATGTAGGTAAGTGAAGCGAGTGTCACCAAAGCAAGCAGCAATACCCGCTTGCTAGACAAATTATTTTTCCATGCGAAATAGGCTGCAATCAAGGGCAAGAAGATAAAGCCCATATTTCTGGGATAGAAAAAATCTTCGCTAATTGGAAACCAAGAAGGAATTTTGGCGATGCTGCCGGCAATAAGTCCAGCGATAAGGATAAAGCTTAATTCGAATTTGCTGCCCCAATTAGTTTCATCATTTTCGAAATTGAGTCTTTCGTTCCAAGCTTCGGCTATTACATCGCCTTGGACTGATGGGTAAATGGAGTTGAAGTCCTTTTTGAATTGGGACTTATTGCTGCGATACAACTTCTCGAGCGCACTCGGATTATTTAGATTGGATTGTATTTCGGTTTTCATGGTGGTAAATGCTAATGGTAAAAAGCAATATTTTTTAGCGGGAGGATAATTTGTTTAATTCCAAAGAGTGCCGTTCAATCCTAATACACTACCCATCCAAACAGCAACAAAGTAGCCAATTATACTGATGAGATAAGCTGCGATTTTGATCCAGCCATCCATCTGGCGAAAGTGATCCATGTAGTAATAGAAAAGACCTCCCATTGCACCCATCATTGGAACGACTAAAAGTGGTTTTATCATCCAATATTTCCCCCAAGATGGATCCGAGTTATTGACTCCCGAAAGGAACAGCACTATTAGAAATAGGGCGATACCGGCGCCTTGGAGCATACGCACACTCGCTGGACGAGAATGAATTTGCTGATTTTGAGTTTGATTAAGCTGTGTCATGATAAATTGATTTTGTGGTTTAAATATTTCAAAAGTACTTTGTATTACAAAGTTTATGGACAAATTTTTTTAGCTTCTATTTTTGGGTTTTAATTAAGTTTTCCAATGCCGTTAAATGTTCTTCGAAAGCTTTTCTGCCTTCTTTAGTCATGAAATACTGCGTGTTTGGTTTTCTGCCCACGAAGGTCTTTTGCACTCCAATAAACGCTTCCTTTTCCAGTCCCTTGAGGTGGCTGGCCAGATTGCCATCTGTGACGTCTAGAAACTCCTTGAGTGAGTTGAAATCGAAGGTATCGTTAACAGCTAGGGCGGACATAATGCCCAACCTGATTCTGCTTTCGAATGCCTTGTGTAAACCATCGATTGATATCTTCACCGCTCGTATTTGAAATGCATATAAATGCCATAAACAATATGCACCACGCCAAAACCAAAGGCCCAAATTACCAGTCCATAAGCTGTGAAATAGGCTGCTACTAATCCCAATGCGATTTGAACTAGTCCCATGGTCTTCACTTCGTCGTAAGTGAATTTACCTGCATTGAACAATGCCATACCGTAAAACAGAAGCGTAACCGGAGCAATGAGGGAAATCAATCCTTGAGAAATTAAGATAAGAACTAGTAACCCTCCCGCCATTAAAGGAACTGCCATATTCACTACTACCCTCTTGGCAGTGGCGTTCCAAAGCTTCTCCCCTTTTTGCTTCGCTTTCTTTATTGAAAATAAAATTGCCGTGCAAATAGCCAATGCCAAAACACCCAAACCCAATAACATTATCTGCTGGAAATTATCAGGAATACTGTTAGGACTGGAAGTAATTTCGCCAATATTAAAACCAAATGTAGCCGAAGCAAAGTAAGCTCCAAGCAAGGCATAAATACCCGCCATGATACCTGCCCAGCCAGAGAGGGACACAAACTTGGAAGAACGCTCCATCATGGTGCGTATTTCTGAAATGTCCCGAATGTAGTCCCGTTCTTCTTTCATTTGAAAGTACTTTTTTTTTCAAAGTAAGATAGGAAAACATTGCAATCCAAATTTTGGGAAATAATTATCTGCAATAATTGATGTGAATCTAAAAAACCTGTACTAACGGAAGATCAACTGGTTAAAATTTAGAGGAACTTATTAAGCAACCCTATTTTTAGTCGCCAGACGACCCGCTAGGTAGCTCATCGGAATATAGGCGATCAATAAATCGACAAGCGTAAACCACAGAGGAGACGGCAATACCGCAACCATGTAGATGCCTCCCATTAGAAAAAATCCTCCAATAATCAGTGACATGATCATTTGATGGCTACTTGCCACAACTCCTGCTACTAATGCGCCTGCAAAAGTACCTATAGCATGAGCCAAGAATGGAAATAAAAAATGCTGTAGCTCAAAAAATTCCATGGCTGCTTGCAAGCCTTCCATCGTGGATGTATCAGATCCTGCTGGTGGAGGGATGATATTTCCACCTACGCTAATAATGGCTCCGTTGAATCCGCTGCCTACTACGAGGCCAATAATTACCGCTAAGATATTTCTTACTGTAGAGTTCATGGTTGGTTATTTTAGGCTTTATAAAATCAAGCCTAAGCTAAATAATTTTTGGGAGAGATAGAATAGTAAAAAAAATTTCGAAGCTTATAAGTTACTGATCAATAAGAATTAAAATGAGATGCCCAGGTGAGACGAAATAGAAGGCAATACATCAATCCCATAATGAAGAGCCAGCAATAAGTAAATATTTCTGTAGCGATTCCAGAGAAAGCCGAAAACCAAACCTAATATAAAACTTGGCAATATGGTGCCTACCATAACAGATGTAAAATCTCCAGCTAAACCTTCAACTCCGGAAGCAAGTACATAGCGAGAGGGGAAATGAAACAATGCGAATAATACGCTGGAAAGCAAGATGCTGATTAGCCATCCAAACTTCTTTTCGATTCTTGTTTGAAGCATTACTCTATAAAATAATTCCTCAGGTAATGCCGCAGTGAAAAATGGAATGATTAAAGCCAAAACCAAACTCAATACTTGCGTCTCATCAATTTGCTTTAACTCAATGAAAATCTTTGGCAAATGAGATTGATTCAAGAAAATTCCAAATGCTAATGAAATGAGAATATATCTAAGTGTGGTCAATTTTGAAGACTTGAACCGGAACAAAGATTTGATGCTGTATCCTAAATACTTCCAAAGTAGCATTGGTACAATCAGGAGAAAAATAAACTTGCTGAATAATAAATACCAAACATCATCGGTGAAGCTCGCTGCATTTAGAATGGGCAAAGGATAAGCTTTCTGAACCAATGCGAATGTCCAAACCAAACCAATAAAAATTAGTGAATAAGCAAGCAAAACCTTTAATTCCTTTGTAGGATCAAAAATCTCTATTTCATCAATTTCGACCCTCTCTTTGGTAATCCATTTCACAAATTTGCTCATCCTATTTTTCTTAAATTCAACGTATTGATCGGCAAAAAAGGAAACTTTGAAATAAGAATATCCTCCAATAAGAGGATTGGTTTAGCGTGAAGATTGGTGGTAATATCTCCATTTAATATTAGCGAAGCCATCAAATTACAATACTTTTAATATTTCATCTAATTCCTAAAAGCATTAGTTATAACTTCCTACAATTCATTTTTATTCTATTAATTTTGGCCTTCAAATCTCTTGGAATTATGCGTCCTATACTTGTATCGATTTCTCTGTTTTGCCTAGCCATATTACACATTCAGTGCAGCAATCCACCCACTGAGCAAGAGCCTATGAATCTCACTTTTGCCACTTACAATGTAAGTATGGAGTCCGAAAATTACCTAGGACGCTATGCCGATAGCGTATCGGCTCAGATATTAATTGATGAACTTGCATCTGGCAATAGCCTACATATCAAAAACATCGCGAAGATTATCCAAACGGTGAGGCCTGATGTACTTCTGCTTAATGAGTTTGATTACATAGAAGACCCTGCACAAGGCGTTGAGCAATTTATCAAAGCTTATCTGGAAGTGCCTCAAGACAGTGCCCAAGCGATTAGCTATCCATATTATTACTATTCTACTTCAAATACAGGAATAGAAACTCCTTTCGACTTAAATGGTGATGGCAAATTCGAAGGCTCTGGAAATGATGCATTCGGCTATGGTCGCTACCCTGGTCATTATGGGATGGTACTACTTTCAAAATATCCCATTGATGTGGCCAATATTCGCACATTCCAGCTTTTCAAATGGATGGATATGTCCAATGCCCTCCAAACCACCAATGCAGATGGCAGCCCTTGGTATAGTCCGGCGGCTTGGCAGGAATTCAGGCTTTCATCCAAATCGCATTGGGATGTACCGGTCCAAGTTGGCGACAAAACGATCCATGTTTTAGCCAGCCATCCTACACCTCCCTCCTTCGATGGTGAGGAAGATCGCAATGGCAAAAGAAACCATGATGAAATCAGATTTTGGACTGATTATATTGATGCGAATAATGGCTCTTACATTTATGATGATAAAAAGCAAAAAGGTGCATTGGGTGATAAATCATTCGTGATTATGGGCGATTTGAATGCCTCTCCAGATGGAGGAAATGCCTTAATCGAAGGCATTAGCAGTCTATTGAATCATCCCAAAGTAAATAACAAATTCACTCCATCGAGCAAAGGTGGCGAGCTGCACAGTCCGGATATTCCGACAGGTAAATATCACACGGCACTGTGGAGAATGAGAGCGGATTATGTATTACCATCTGTAGATTTGAATGTAATTGATTATGGCGTTTTCTGGCCAGCGTCTGGAGAACCACTATACGAAATGATGGAGAATAGAGAAGCCAGCTCGGACCATAGAATGGTATGGGTGAAAATTTCTCTCGAAAATTAAATCCAAAAAAGGCGGGAGGTAAAGGGATCTAATTCGCTTCCAACAAGCCAAAGCACAAATTTGAATCAGCAATGAGTAATTCCAAAGATATCATAATAATAGGTGGAGGTATTGTGGGCTTGGCCACCGCATTACAATTGTTGCGCAAAAATCCCTCTCTTAGCCTTACCATTATTGAAAAGGAAAATAAAGTCGCAGCCCACCAAACCGGGCATAATAGCGGTGTAATCCATTCTGGACTTTACTACAAGCCTAGTAGTTTGAAAGCCCAAAACTGCCTCCTCGGATACAAATTGCTTGTGGAGTTTTGTGAACAGGAAAACATTCCATTCGACCTCTGTGGCAAAATAGTGGTAGCCACTCGCGAAGATGAAATTCCAAGACTCAAAGATTTGCATGAGCGTGGTATCGCCAATGGCCTTGTAAATAATAAGTGGATTGGGCCTGAAGAAATAAAGGAAATCGAGCCTCATTGCACGGGTATTGCCGGACTTTGGGTGCCGTATACAGGTATTGTGGATTACAAAGCCGTATCCGAGAAAATTGCAGAAATCCTCCAAACACGCTTTGGTGCTGAGCTACATCTTGGAGAGAAAGTAATTGACATCAAGCGCGTCGATGGATTGATGGAAGTTATTACCGACAAGCGGGCTTATCTTACCAAGCAAATTATCAATTGCGCAGGACTGTATTCTGATAAGGTAGCCAAATTCACCGTTCCCAAACTCGATGTTAAAATCCTTCCCTTTCGAGGTGAATATTATGAGCTAAAGCCAGAAAAAGAGTATTTGGTCAAAAACCTGATCTATCCAGTACCTGACCCTGCTTTTCCATTTTTGGGCGTGCATTTCACCCGAATGATGGGCGGTGGTGTTGAGGCGGGACCAAATGCCGTGTTGGCATTTGCTAGAGAAGGCTATACCAAATCGGACATCAATTTAAAGGAATTAGGCGAAGCGTTGATGTGGCCGGGCTTTCAGAAAATCGCTGCTAAATATTGGCAAACTGGCTTTGGCGAGTTTTATCGATCCTATTCCAAAGCAGCATTTACCAAAGCGCTACAGAGGTTAATTCCCGAACTCCAAGCAAATGACTTGGTGCATGGCGAGGCAGGAGTTCGCGCGCAAGCTTGCCATAGAAAGGACGGTCTTATTGATGATTTTATGATCTTGCAAGAACCTGGAGTAGTGAATGTATGCAATGCGCCCTCCCCTGCTGCTACCTCCTCCCTTAGTATTGGGCTTACGGTGGCTAGTCTGATTCAGCCTTAAATTATATGGAAATTTTTGTTTGTAGGATTTGAATTCTACTTCATTCTACATTATGTAACCGAGGAATTGAAACTGAATGGTCAGGTCATTAGGCTTGATGCGACAAGGTTAAATACAAAGCCTTGAGACTTTTGCTTATTGAATCGCGAACTTCAGATGGGGCTTGATTTACTCTATTTGTCAAATAGTCTACATCCAAAAGCTTGGCTTTTACATATTCCCTTCGCTCACTTATCATTTTTATATTTTCTCGTTCAGATTTGAAATTATTAAGTATTTCGGAATTCATCCTGTCCAAATCTCTATAGACAAGTGCTTGGTCACTAGTATCTCGGAAATAGCTAAGATTTCGATGCTCTATAATGGCAGCATAGTTAGAAAATAGGCTTTTCATACAATGAGGAGGTTAACAGAACACAGTAATTAACATATTACATTGTCGAATTTAAGTATTTCTTAAACGTAAACAAGTATAAACATGAAAAACATAAGATGACTATCTCAAAATATAAAGTTTACCAAATCCATTTTTGAAGCCTTGATCGCCCGCAGAAGCTCTTGTAGCCATGGTTCCTCCCGCTTTTTGCACTAAAACTCTGTAGAAATACACACCATTTGCGAGCCTATCGCCAAATTGATCAGTACCATCCCATGCGAATTCTGTGAGATTATTTCCAATCCGTACATTACCAATTTCCTCCATTCCAATTTCCCGTACCACTTTACCTGAAATGGTCATCACTTGTATGCGAATATCATCCGGTATTTCGGATCCTGTAAGTGTGAATACGAATCGTGTACTGGTAGAAAATGGATTTGGATAAGGATAGAAATTAGTAATTTCAGAAGCATTCGACACTTCGAAACTGATAGAATAAGGCTCAAACCCAGCGGCATTTCCAGCCGCATCGGCTGCTTGCACACGCAATGAATAAATACCATCTTCTAATAGTTCCGGCTTCAGCTCTACTCTAAATGGACTCGTTTCTGTAGCGGCAAACCACTGTACTTTTGGGCTAGAAAAAGGAATCGTTTGAAATACACACGCTGCGCAAGGACTCTTCAGAGAAATGACCATTCCGGTAGTATCGGTTTTGAGTAAAAATGCATTATCATCCCTCAATTCCACACTGATGGTAGGGCGGGAGGAAACGATCTCACCGTCCATAATATACGCTCCATCAAAAGCAACATCTACTACAGGTGCCACCCCATCCGAACTCACATTCAAGAAGTTGTTTAATGTCAAACTGTTGTTCAAATAGTCTTGCTCTGGAAGTAGATTGTCGTTGACAGAAATCACCAAATCATTCACCCCTACCATATCGACAGTTGAAATTGGCAATTCGATAGTAATCCCTTCACCAGCATTTGGCGCATCCACTAAAAACTCACCTGCTTTCTTGAGGCTTGTTTCGTGGTTGGTAATTTCATATTTCACCAAGAGCGAGTCTGAAAAAGTGCCAGATGAGATATTGAAAAACTCAAATTCCGATCTGAAAACAGCTCCTTGCACTACCGAGTTTTCTGAAGTTGGCTGGAGACTGTAAAGTACTCCCTCAGCCAATTCATCATAGCTGATTATCCAATTTTTCAACTGCGCCGGAGAGAAGGTTTCTTCATTTTCCAAAATCAATTCCATCCTCATATAAGGGTAGATATTGGCTGGTATATTACTTAAATTGAGACTACTACCTTGCACATTTGAAAAGAGCAACTCTTCACCCTGCAATGGAGTGATTCCATAAATATTGAATTGTCTTTGTTCCAAAGCTGAATTCGCTTGAATGTTTCTGGTGAACCTACCCCATGATACCGCCGGGCCAATATTACCGGTTTTGAATCTACCGGACCCAAATCTGCCTGTAATAGTTTGTTCAATGATTATCTCCTGCTCTGAAGCATTTCCTCCCGCTTCAGCTTTTACAAAAGTAGCTGTTCCAGTAGCTGCTCCTTTCACTCCATACACAATCATCGGCTCGCCATTTTGCAGGGCTTTTATGCTTTCGGGATCCAAACCAATTTCTGCAAATGCCTGATAAGTAGCTTCTGTCCATGATTGGTATTGCACCAAACCTGCACTATAAATTACTACTACATCACCTTCTTTCACCCTGCTCACATAGGTTTCCAACATTCTACGACTTCCTGTAATATCAGCTTGGGTCATATTGTTAATTACCTGCGGCACACGCCCACATGAAGCGGGGTCGAGCACTTCGAACTGATTGTATGACAGCACTCTATACGGAACCGACGAATACTGATCGAAGGCGATTGCATTCAAGGTATTATTTCGGCAAGCCCCATAGCTCGCATTGATAATAAATTGAAAATCATTCAATAGCACTTCGATATTGGTATTGTTGAAGTTTGGATGATTGGCGCCATAAGTTCTTACAAACAACTCATTGCGGCTACTTTGGAATTCCCATCTTCCGTCAGGATAGTTTGGCTCCAATCCAGCCGTTAGATTTTCCTCCAACTGCATCTGATGGGCTTGCGCCCAGCCTTTTGGCCCATTATTGATGTAAGTAAATGAACTTACTGTCCAAGCAGTATCCTCATTTGCTAATGCCTGCCCGTATTTACTTCTCCAATAGAATACGGCGGTGTCTTGGTTGGGAAGAAGATTTGTGAGATCTACTTGCCATTTGCTAATTCCATCTCCAAACTGACTTATCCGGCGAGTTGCAGGGCTATTGAAAAAGCGGGTGGTATCGAGTTCCATCAAGAATTCACGTTCACCTTCCAATAGATCATTTGCTAGCGTAATTAATTCTAGGTTAGTCTTATTTTGGATAGAGAAATTGCCAGGAAAGATATTGGCAGTACCCGAAATGGAGATATTGAACTGGAAACTGGCTATATTATTATCCTTTCTCAATTCATCCAACTTATTATCGGGATCGAGCCTTACTTGAATAGTATTGATGCCGGCAGGTTCTAAATCCTCCCTAATTATGCTTACATAAAGCGTATCTTGATTAAAAATATTTTCAAACACACTTGTCGATTGGTTTACCACTCTTCCATCCGGCAATGTTCTTCTAACATCTATTTCCAATGTTGATAATGTAGCCAAACCAAAATTCTTAACTGGTATAGCAAGTCTAAAGGAATCCAATTCAATGCGCACGTTTCTGCCATCGAAAGCCTCTACATATAAATCCTCAGAAGCTACAGCATAATCCGCTTTTGGCGCTGCAAAAAGCCTTATACCCGGGTCTCCCTGAAAGTTGGTTTGTTGCAAATGAGCTACATCACCAAGATTTTCGGTGCGTCCTTCAAGTTGTTGTCTGAAAGCTTCGTAAAAAACTTTACCAATCGGCTGATTGATATAAGCAGAATCTGTAAGTGCAGTACGATAAAAAAACTCTGTAAACCTACGAAGCTGACCGGTAATCCCTACGTGACTATGAGCAATAAAACCTATTGCACCTCTATCTTTGGTAGTCATCCAATCTTCACCAAAGGTTTTTGTAGTCGTACTATAATTTCCAGCATCACAACCATTTACCAGGAGGATTGGATATTTTCCCTTATTTCGATAACCGAAACCATCGATAGAAGCAAAGCCAATATCAATATCGGCCACGTCCGCACCACTATGGCCGAAAAACGTAATTAGAGCAACTCCCTCATTTACTTCTTGAGAAATATTGATTAGCTCCACCGTACTTGTGGTTCGCTTGCCAACGGTTGTAACATCCGCTCCCAATAAAGGCCCTTCTGCAATTGTTTTAAAGGAATTTAAAAATGATCTAAAAGCATTGAGCTCTACCGTATTTGCTCCTCCACTAAGGTGTAGCATTTTCTTGCGATCCAAATCATCAAATGGCCTCGCTTCATGCTCAATCACCTTGTCAAGGTAATTGGCTACTTGCTCTGAGTTTCGGGCATTCAAGCGCCCGGTTGGCACATAAGGTAATAGCGGATTATCGCCTAAGCCTAAAGAGAAGAGATTGTCTGACAGAGGTTCGCCAGCAGTTGGCACAAAGTCTCTATTATTTTCATTTGGGTTAGGATTGCGGTAAGGCGAAAGTCTTGGATTCACAGGTTTACCAACCAAAAACATTGAAGGTTCTCGTCCACTATCATAAATGTATTTGGTAAAGCGCAACAAACCTGTGGCAGTAGCTTCACCGTAAGAAAATTGATTGTAGATGTCGTTGATCTCAACTGCCAATGCATCGAAACCACCTCCTTGAGCAGAAGCACGATAATCACGATAAGCCGCTACAGGATTGGAATAACTTCCTCCCGCTTGCATCAATAGATAATGAGAAACTATATAGTAATTGTAATCGGCAGGATTGAATTCGCTAAAACTCACTTTCTCCAAAACAGGCATTTTTATATCAGCTGTTGCTGCTTTCCACAAAGTCTTTTCTGTTCCAGCCTGGAGCACTGCCACTTCTGTATTTGTGCCACTAGAGGCCTTTCTTAAAATTCGAATATTATTGGTATCTGTAATATCCAACACTTCAAATAAGCCCGTTGAATTTGGCAAAGCTATTTTGGCATTTCCTGTTGCTTGTGGTGAAGTAATTATTTTTTCGCTACCTGCTCCATCGAATGTTTTGGGATATTCGATAAGGAAATATGCAGGGCAATGAAAATCATTAGAAACCCCAGCTACTCCAACAGAGGACACTCTCACGACCATTTGCCCATTCTCGCCAATATCCGACCAATTGAGTTCGAAATTCCCTTTGATGGCATTATGATCCTCAAATTCAAGAAAACCCAATGAACGAAGATTAGCGGCATTTGGTCCTACAAGTATTTGACTTCTATGCGGCCCTATATTTCGACCAATAAGCATCAACTCCAATGTAGGATTTGGGCCTGAGGTATTTCGACCTGTTAGGTTTGTAATTGCATGATCTCGGCTCTGCCCCCTGCGAATTTGAGTACCCATAAATGCCCCACCATAATCGAACCATGACATGAAAATATTGGTAACAGCACCTTGCGTGTAGGATAGCCCCGCATAAAAAGCTCCTACTTCAAGTCTGAAAGCTTCAGCTTTGGTAACCGCTTGCTGACTCATTGTAGCTATATTCCCTCCCGCTGTTTCGCGAACCATGCGCTTACCTTGGCCTGCATCTAATCTGTAAGTGAGGAAATATGCAGTAGTATCTGAATAGATATTGTGATATTGATGTGGCTGCGCTTCTCGTGGTCGATACAATTCAGCATCTAAGGTTCCATCATTTTTCTTTCCATAGAAATAAAGCAAGTCGCCTGTATTAAAGCTCCCATCTGCTTGACCAGTAATTTCTATAGCTTGCTCTATACCTCTATGAAACAACTGAATTTTCCTTGGATCGATAGAATTAACAGGAAAGCCCGCAGCAATCAATTGCTGATAGGTAAGACGGTAAATTCCATCTTCTGCAGTTTTTACTTTTAGATAGCTTTGATCGTAATTGATCCACTCATTGCCAACTTGCGCATTAACACTAAGCCCTGTCCAAATTACCAATCCGGCGATTAACCATAAGCTCTTTTTCAATATCGTATTCAGTATTTTCATCAGAAGGAAAGCATAAGTGAGAAAATATGAGAATATGGTGTGTCGGAAACATCGCCGATATCGGTCATGGCGTAGTCGATATGGAATTTGCTAAGCTTGAGACCTAGACCAAAGTTTGGCTGCATAGTCATGACTTCGGCATTTCGCAAGCCTTGTACTTTTTGAAAATTATTCAATCCCGTTCGCAAA
This sequence comes from Peijinzhouia sedimentorum, assembly GCF_049340005.1. Lineage (NCBI taxonomy): Bacteria > Pseudomonadati > Bacteroidota > Cytophagia > Cytophagales > Peijinzhouiaceae > Peijinzhouia > Peijinzhouia sedimentorum. The sequence continues at coordinate 41,228 of NZ_JBMPIY010000010.1, read as the reverse complement.
TAGAGCATATCCTGGAAGCCCAATTCCAAACCAAACGACGGGTCGATAGAGGTGAAATTACTCCCTAGCAAAACATTTCGCTGTCCATCGAAAGTCATGGAGAGGTCGAGCATAGCGAGTAACTTGAATTGCTCGTTGATGGGAAAATTCCGACCTCCGCTAAGTATTGCTCTTGGTACGGTCACTTCAATTCCATTTTGCGGGAGGGTGTTTCCTGTGCTTTGGTAAATCTCCTCCACCATTGAGGCTTCATGTACCCAAGCGTTGAATGTACCTGTGATATCTCTCAGCATTAAGCCAAATTGCCAAGCTCCATTTTCGTATTGCGCGCCAGCATCTAAGCCTACACCCCATGCATGAGCAAACTCACCAACATTGCGATGAATTACCTTCATGTTGGCTCCAAGTCTCAATCCATCCAATTTGGGAATTACTCGCGCATAAGAAACAATAAAACCATAATCGGCAGCTGAGAAAAATCGAATATTATCATAATTGAGCCTACCGTCTGCATCGTAAAGAAATCTGGTATCAGGAATATCATCAACTGCAAAGCGAATAGCTGATATGGCTAAACGCCCAAGAGAATCGGTGGGTAAAGTGAAAGCTAGGTAATCATAATTGGCCATGCCTGCGAAATAGGAAGCGTGCATAAGTCCTGCTTGGTACTTTTCGGTAATCCGCGTAAGTCCGGCAGGATTCCAATATCCGGCCATTACATTATCTGTGGCAGCAACTTGCGCATTGCCCATACCGAGCGCTCTCGCACCAACTCCCAAATTCATAAACTCATTAGAGTATTTGGGTGTGGTTAACTGCGCAAAGCCTGAAAATGGGAAAACAAAACACAATAAAAGCAATGCTTTCCAACAAGACGAATAAATAATGCTTCGTTTTTCCAATTAAAAAATGGATTTAAATTCTTGTTAATCTAAAGACAAATGTACTATGTACAAAGTGATACCCATAAATAAATCTATTTGGTTCAATTTTCAGCAAATATAAAAATGTGTTCACTTCCTTACAGTGAGTGTTCGCAATCGCACAATTTTACCCTCCCGCCTATTTTAGACAAAAGTCTTCGAAAAAAAAATTAAATTTATAAATCGGCCTTGAATACGGCCTAATAGCAGTTTTCACCTTCTCCTAAACCAGTACTTGGCATTGCATAGTAATGAGGTAAAGTATTTGTCATTCTATAGAAAAATGAAAAGCCCATGAATCTGGAAAACACACAAGTGCAAATGCGAAAAGGCTTACTTGAGCTTTGCATTCTGCACATTATCGCAAGGGGCGAAGTATATGCTTCTGACGTGCTAGAAGAATTGACCGCCGCAAAGATGATTATAGTAGAAGGTACCTTGTATCCGCTACTCACTAGACTAAAAAGTGCAGGCCTAGTAGAATACAAATTGGTAGATTCGCAAGCCGGTCCGCCACGCAAGTATTATAAAATTACTGCTGAGGGCGAAGCTTTTCTAGCTACTTTAGATAAAAGTTGGCTGGATTTAGTTTCTACAATCCATCAAATAATCGACAGAAAAAACGAAATTTAAGCCCGCCATGAAAAAGAATATAAGTATAAACATCAGTGGAATCATCTTCCATATAGAGGAGGACGGGTACGAGAGGCTAAAGAGTTACCTTGATTCTATCTCAAAGTATTTTTCCACCTTTGAAGACAGCCAAGAAATTGTAGCTGATATCGAAAACCGTATTGCAGAAATTTTTCTTGCACGGCTAAAAGATGGCAAACAAGTAATCAATAGCGAAGATATTGAAACGCTAATCTCCACAATGGGTAGCATTAGCGATTTCGAAGCAGTAGATGAGTTGGAGGAAATGAAAGCTGAATCTGCCAAAGATGAACCAAACTTCAATACTGAGAGTAGCCATGAATTCCATGAGCAACAAAGGTTGCGGAGAGATAAAGGAAAGCGCATTTTCGGTGGAGTAGCATCAGGTATCGCCCAATACTTCGGTATAGATGCGGTATGGATTCGAGTATTATTCCTTTTACTTTTCTTCGGATTTAGTGCACTTGATACACCTATCGGTGGAATTACTTTACTGGTTTACATCGCATTATGGATTGCCCTTCCAGGAAAAATCTATAGAGATGAAGATCGTAAGAAGATCCGCAAAATGTACAGAAATCCATCTCAAAAGGTACTTGGTGGTGTAGCGGGAGGATTGGCTAATTACTGGGGTGTAGATGTAACTGCCATTCGCTTGATCTTTATCTTGCTAATAATCCCAGGTGGTTTTGGTATAATCGCTTACATCATCCTTTGGATCATATTGCCAGAAGCAAAAACCATTACCGAAAAGATGGAAATGCAAGGGGAGCCTGTAACACTAAGCAATATTGAGTCGAACATCAAAAAGTCACTTAATGTGCAAGAGGAGAAGGAAGAAAGTTTTATCACCAAAGTAGTGTTGTTTCCTTTCCGATTGATTGCAAGTTTGTTTAAAGCAATTGCTATGGCATTTGGACCGGTGTTAGTATTCTTAGTAGAATTCATAAGAATAGTTGCTGGCTTATTTATCCTACTATTTGGCTTATCAATGGTATTCAGTGTATTAGTTGGTGGTGGCACCTTGATCGGCCTCTTTTCAAGCTTCTCTGGATTCGAAACTGGCGACTTGATTCCTTTTGAGTTGATTCGCGAGGTAGTTCCAAATCTATCTTACTTTGGCATATTTGGATTGATTTTTATCCCAGGTTTATTGTTAATAATAGTAGGCTTATCCATCATGATCAAAAGAAGCTTGATGAAGCCAGTAATAGGCTGGATAATGCTGGGTCTGTGGATTGTGTCGCTTATTATAGTACTGATCACTGTACCAAAAGCCATAACGAACTTTGGAACAGAAGGCGAATACAACGAAACAGAAACCTATTACTTGGATAAATCTCCTGTGCTTACCATGCAAGATGTAGGAATGGAAGGCTACCAAACCACCCGCTTGGAAATAAGATCGCATCAAGACTCTACTATGAGATTGGTGAAAAGATTCCAAGCAAGAGGCCAAAGTAGACTAGACGCTGCCAATAATGCCAAAATGGTAACCCATCAGGTTCGCATTCAGAATGACTCTATCATGGTAATTGATTCTAATATCCTATTTAATGAAGATGCCAAATTCAGAGCTCAAGAACTTTCCTTAGTATTGTACATGCCATATAACAAGGTGTTCTACATGAATGAAAATCTGAAAGAAATATTACGAAACACATTATCCAGAAATGGCTATCGTGTATCGCAAATGGAAGGCAACCAATGGATGTTTGATGAGAATGGCAAATTGACTTGCCTCACCTGCGAGTAAGCACCTAGACAATCATAACGAAAGCAAGATAAATTGATGCAAATCGTAATTTATCTTGCTTTTTTTTGTTACTTCAACTCATGGATGTAAGAGTAAAATTTCTTGGTGGAGCAGGTACAGTTACCGGCTCCAAGTATTTATTGGAGATTGATGATTTCAAATTACTGATAGACTGCGGCTTATTTCAAGGGCTGAAGGAATTGAGATTGCAAAACTGGGATGATTTCCCGATTTCGCCGAGTGAGATAGATGCCGTAGTTCTAACTCATGCACATATCGACCACTCAGGCTATCTGCCTCGGCTGGTAAAGCAGGGTTTTGGCGGCCCAGTCTATTGCACCAGCCCGACCCTAGATTTGGTCACCATACTGCTGACAGATTCAGCCAAACTCCAAGAAGAAGAAGCTGCTTATGCAGCAAAAAAAGGCTATTCCAAACACGCCAATCCTAAGCCTCTTTACAATTCGGAAGATGTGAAAATGGTCATTCCAATGCTGAGAAGCAGCGAATTGAATAAAGAAATAGAAATCAATGAAAAAATAAGTCTTCACTTCTTATATGCCGGTCACATTTTAGGTGCTTCATCGGTGTATCTTAAGCTCAAAGGCGATCATCAAACTAAGTCCATCTTATTTTCTGGAGATTTGGGACGCTACAATCACCCTATTTTCTACGATCCTGTAGCTCCGCCATCACCTGATATTCTGTTTATAGAATCTACTTATGGCAATAGGGTAAATAATGCCAGCAATGTGGAAGATGATTTTGCAGATGCCTTGAATGAAGCACGCCGAAATGGTGGCTGCACTTTGATTCCAGCCTTTGCAGTTGGACGTACGCAGGAAGTATTGTATTACATAAAAAAATTATTAGATGATGGGAAAATCGAATCCCAAAGGGTCTTTGTAGATAGCCCAATGGCGATTGACGCAACGAAACTATATGTGCATCATCCATCTTACCACAGGCTTACAGACGCGGACTTACACAAAGGAGATAATTTCCTGCATTTCAAAGAATTGACCTATTGTCAAACGCAGGAAAGCAGTATGGCATTGAATGAAATAAAATCAGGTGCTATAATTATCTCAGCCTCCGGAATGTTGGCGGGAGGTAGAATCCTCCACCACCTCTATCATCGATTGCCAAGGGAAAATGACACTTTACTTTTTACTGGTTTTCAAGCAGCAGGCACAAGAGGACGAGACATACAAGAAGGCAACAAAGAAGTGAAAATTTTCGGCTTAAGTGTTCCTGTTAATTGTAATCACCTAAAAATAGATGGATTATCTGCACATGCCGATCAGCCAGAATTGATTCGTTGGGCTTCAAGCTTTGCCGAAAAACCAAAAATGGTCTTCCTCGTTCATGGCGAAAAGGAGAGTTCACAAGAACTTTCCAACATACTCCATGAGAAATTGGAATGGAATACTGTTATTCCAGAATATTTAGAATCAGTTCAACTATTTACAAGCATTTAATATGAAACGCCTAATACGTTTGAGTTTACTTTCATCTGCATTCATGTTACTTATCATGACTAGCTGCGTGAGTCAACAAACAATGCAGGCAAGTAAGCAGGGTCTATTTGGCAAGGTGCTTTGGGTTGCTGGCAATCAAATGCCGATGATCATTGAAGAAGGTCAACAAGACGATCGTAAAGGCCCTAGACCTATAGAAAGGGAAATTGTAGTGTTTGAACAAACCAGAACTAGCGACACCGAAATGGAAAATGGTTTCTACAAAAACATCAAAACCAAAGAAGTCGCTAGGTTCAAAACAGATAAAAATGGCCAATTTTTCATCAATCTAAAGCCAGGAGTTTACAGCTTGTTTACAGTGGAAGAGGATGGCCTTTGGGCAAATACCTTCGATGGTGAGAATAGAATAAATCCCATTGAGATAAAGGAAGATGAAATTTCGCTAATCACGATAACCATAAATTACGACGCTGCTTATTAATAAGGCTTCTCTCAAAAAATCAAATACCCTCCCGCCTTTTGCCAATTAGAATTGAGCATAACACATCTAATGAGATATTATGCTCAATTCCAACAATCCTCATTAGCGTTTTTTCTCAAATCAAATAATCTGACTATTAACAGATTACAGAAAACTAATTTCCTAAATTTGACAAAATCAGTGACCCAAATACCTATTTTTCAAAAATATTATTCACCCAAAGCAACCTCCAAGTCACTATCTGCATCTTGCTATTGAAACCTTGACTATGAGACTAGAGATCAGAAAATCTGAACAAGAGAATCAACTCGCCGAAGGCTGTCGAAATGGAGATCGGAAATCCCAAAAGGCAGTGTATGAGAGATATAGCGGGAGGATGCTTAGCCTTTGCCAAAGGTATATTGCCCAGCAAGACGAGGCCGAAGATATCATGATCAATGCCTTTATGAAGATTTTTCAGAAGATTGATCAATATAAAGGAGATGGGAGTTTTGAAGGCTGGATGCGCCGAATTGTAGTAAACGACTGCCTTTCGCATCTACGAAAAAGCCGAAATATGTATTTGGAAAGTAGTATTGAAAAACTGGACTCAGAGCCGGATTTGCAACTACTAGAAGATCATTTGGAAGTGGAAGACTTGATGAGCCTCATTGCAGATTTGCCAATTGGCTATCGTACCGTCTTCAACCTATATGCAATTGAAGGCTATTCTCACAAGGAAGTAGCTGAGGCATTGAACATACAAGAAGCTACTTCTAAATCGCAGCTGAGTAGAGCGAGAGTGCTACTGCAGAAAGAATTGAAGCGATTGGAAGAGCAAGTAAACATTAAAAATCGAAGCTATGAGCAACAATAAAATAGATCAGTTCTTCAGCAAAAAGCTGGAAAACCACTCTGCGACTCCATCGGCTGATGCTTGGAGCCGCTTAGAAAGCAAGCTTGATAAAAAAGAAAAGAGAGTAGGAATGATTTGGTGGCAATTCGCTGCGGCAATCCTTCTGCTGTTGACAATAGGTGGATTATTCTATAATTCAATGCAAAGTAATGATCCTGCGAACATGGTGAATGAAACAAAACTGCTTGCAGAAGAAGGCGAAACAAACAATAATAACATTGTGACAGAGGAAGAGAAAGTGCAAGAACCTGAGGAAGTTGAAGAACCTGAAACTCTAATAGCTGATAATAAGCCAGCTGTAAGTGAGAAGTCGAAAGCTACAGTAACTAACACAAGCAGCAGTAATTTGATTGCTCAAAATGAAGTAAAAGTAATTGAGAAACCAATTGAAATTTCCATCGCAGAATTAGAGAAAGTAGTAGCAAAATCTGACTTGGAAGATGTAGAAACTTTAGGCTTGGTAATTCCTACAGAAGTGGTAAAACCTACTAAAGTGATTCAAGTAGCTAGCTTCGAAGTGGAAATTTACAGAGGCTTAAATAAGCCAGAACAGACAACTGCAAAAACAACCGAGAAAAAGAGCACTTTCAAAAGAGCTTTAGAAATAGCAATGGATGTGAAAAACGGTGAAATCGCTCTAGATGACTTAAGAGGCTTAAAAGATGGCTTTATTTCAAATCTAGATGATGACAATAAAGCTGAAAGAAACAGAAAAGTCATTAACTAATCGTGATTCAAAAGTAAGCAAGATCAGAAAACAAAAACCAATTAATATGAAAAAGCAATTAATCATCCCAATACTCATGGCTCTGCTTAGTTTTCCGGCTATGGCACAACAAACACAAACTCCCGCAGCACAAGATTCCATTGTAGTGAAGTTTGGCGACAATAGTAGAGTAGTTTTCCTCGTGAAAGATGCAAAGGATTATGAAATCCTGAGAACGATGGACTTAAACAAAATTGCTAGGGAAATCAGTGACGCTAATAGAGAGTCAATTCGTAACGTGGCTTATGTAACTGTAGGTGGCAATGGCAAAACAAAAAACATTGAAGTTGAGGTAAATGAGTTGCCGGGAGAATCGTATACGGCCCGAGTAAAGCTAGGGAACTGGGAAATTATTACAGATGATAGGATCGAAGATTTAGATGAAATTGAGAGTATTCGTTCTGAAAAGAAAGTAGAAGTTAGGGTTGACGAAACAGTGAAAACGAAGAGAAGCTTCAATATTGATTTAGGAATAAATAATTTTATTGAAGGAGAAACAACCCAAGTCAATTTTTCTCAAATCGAATCTCAATTACCACCTCAGTCAATAATCCTTGGAGATCAATATGATGTGAAGCCTTGGGGCTCTTGGTATGTAGCACTTGGTTACAATAATCAAACAAAAGTTGTCGGCCCATTTACGATTAATTACGGTGGTAGCTTTAGCTTCTATAACTTTAAATTTGGCAACACGGCTACAGTCGTAGAAAAACTAAATGATCAAACGGTCTTTTATGAGAGGCCAAATGCAGATGGCATCAAAAGTAAACTAGCAATTTCTCACGTGAACTTACACTTTGTGCCAATGTTCGATTTCGGATTTGGAAGAAAAACAGTGATCCAAAGAGAAAATGGTCCTGTAACTATTAATCGCTACCGTGATTATGGCTTTAGGATTGGCGCTGGTGTATATGCCGGCCATAGGTTGGGTACCCATGCAAAATATCGCTACAGAACTGATGGAAATGCACAACGCGATAAGGACAAAGATAATTTCTTCCTTGAAGACTGGAGGTATGGTATAAGAGGTCAGATAGGATGGAGAAACCTAGATGTATTCGTAAATTATGACATGAACCACATGTTCAAAAAAGATAGAGGACCAGAATTAAATGCAATAAGTTTTGGGTTAATTCTCTAAATCAATAATTCTAATAAATTCGAAAGGTCTCAGCAAACACTGAGGCCTTTTTTAGTATCTTCTTTTCAAAGGCTTTTCCTCTTTCACCTTTTTAACCCTTTTCTTAAGGCCTATTTCAAATAGTATCTTATTATTATCAGGTCTAATAGTAGTGGCATAAACCAATAACAATACGTAGATCGCAGCAAAAAATGGATCTTTGTAGATGTATAAGCTCAAAATCAGAATAAAGGCAGCAAATGCTACAAGCAAATAGCGTTTGAATGCAGATTTTACATACTCCTTATATTTCTCATCAATGTCCTCAATCTGTTTAATTCTCACTAAAGATTTGCTGAATACTCTATAGGATTGCCAAACCAAAACAATAACAATCAGTACAATCCCAACAGAAATAGTGACCTCTTCGCCCTCAGCAACACCACCAAGCCATTCATTTCCGCTTTCAAAGCCCAAATAAAGCCATAGGAATAAGCACATGTGAAGGACAATAAGTCCCAAGTAGTTCATCTCTAATTGTACTACATCTTTTCTTTTTTGCTTTATTATTGGCTCTTTCGAATCAGACATTTGGCTAATCATTAATTTCTTACAAACTTAAGGTTAAATTGAATCTATCAAGAAAGCGCATGAAAATTAGCTCAAACAAAATCTTGCTAACGAACGTTAGGTTGTTTATATTTGTTAAATGAACGAGGCATTAAATATATCTCGCAAGGAGCAGATTGAAGTTACTGCAACTTCACTTTTCCAGGACAAAGGCTACGCAGCTACTTCCATGAGGGATTTGGCGACAGGTCTTGGTATAGAGGCCGCAAGCATTTACTCGCATATCAAATCCAAGGAGGAGATTTTGCAGAATATTTGTTTCAAAATGGCCGATGAATTTTTTGCAGCGAAGGAGGCTATAGAAAAAAAGAACCTCCCGCCTATCGAAAAACTGAAAGAAGCTATCAAAGGCCATGTGAAAGTGGTAACTAAAAATGCAGCTGCTTCGGCAGTATTTTTCACAGAGTACAAGCACTTAAGTGAACAGGCACTCAATGAATTCTTACAAATGAGAACTCATTATGAAGATTGGTTTCGCAACATCATTATTGATGGAATGAAACAGAAAAAAATGCGGGAGGTAGATCAGAAATTTACCATACTTACCATTTTATCATCCATCAATTTTATTTCGAACTGGTACAAGCCAGAAGGAAAAATGAGTGCTGACGAAATTGGAGAAAGGCTCTCCAAACTATTTATCAAAGGATTGAAATCATAAAAACACTACAATATGTACGGCGGAGGAACCATATTTGAACCAACTAAATTAGACGCATTGAAGGATGAAGATCCAATCAAATTAGCGGAATTTGAGGCTCGAATTGAGCGGGGAGAGAAAATAGAGCCAAGCGATTGGATGCCACAACTCTATCGCAAGCAATTGATCCGAATGATTGAGCAACATGCTCACTCAGAAATTATAGGATCTTTGCCAGAAGGCACGTGGATTACAAGAGCTCCTGGCTTCAAAAGAAAACTAGCATTGATGGCCAAAGTCCAAGATGAAGTAGGTCATGCGCAACTGCTATACAGTGCAGCCGAAACCTTGGGCAAGTCCAGAGAAGAAATGATCGAAGACTTAATTTCAGGCAAATCTAAATACTCAAACATATTCAATTATCCGGCATTTACTTGGGCAGATTCATGCTTCATTTCATGGCTGGTAGATGCAGGTGCAATTGTAAACCAACTCGCAAATTCCAAAGGTAGCTATGGCCCATATTGCCGAGCATTAGAAAGAATTTGTGCTGAAGAAGCATTTCACTTAAAATACGGCCACCATTGTGTTATTCACTTGGCAACAGGCACTCCAACCCAACGCAAAATGATGCAAGAAGCACTTAATCGTTGGTGGGCGCCAATGATGCACTTCTTTGGCCCGCCGGATAAGATGTCTGTTCACACCGAAACATTAATGAAGTGGAAAGTAAAAATGGCTTCTAACGATGATATGCGCCAGCAATTCCTCGATATGTATGTGATGAAAATTCGCGAAATTGGATTGACAATACCAGATCCAAACCTTCGCAAAGACCCAGAAACTGGCAAATGGATTTACACTGAGCCAGATTGGGAGGAATTCAAAAGAGTAATTAATGGTGATGGCCCTTGCAATAAGGAAAGACTTGCTGTGAGAAGAATGGCTGAAGAACGTGGAGCTTGGGTAAGAAAAGCCCTAGCTGCTCCAAAGAAAGAATATATTGCTCCGCTCGCCTAAGGAGAATAATACTAACCTAAAAATGCATGGAAGTGATACGCTTCCATGCTTCCTAACCCTTTGAAAACCACCATGAGTTTATCTTCATTAGACCCTAGAGTTACTAGACTACAAATCCCAGATTGGACTACTCCAATGGATGCCAAAAAGCCAATGGATCAATTCCAGACTTTTCAGGCATTTGTGCAGCATAAGGAAAATAAACCAATCGAGCATGTTGGAGTAGTTCATGCTCCAAATGAAGAAATGGCCTTTCTCTTTGCAAAAGAGCAATATACTCGCAGAGGAAATACTTGTTTTGCGCTTTGGGTGGTGGAAACTTCGAATGTGATGGTAAGCCCATACACCGAAAAAGGTGAAAGCTTATACAATATGATCGATAATGAAGCGGTAGAAAATCTTGAAGAAGGTGAAATGCCTTTTGAGATATTTCATCTTTACAAAAGAGGCAAGCAACATATCTACGCAGGTCGTGTAATGGCAGATAGCCCAGATGAGGCAATTGTCCAAGCAAAAAAACTCTATGGCAATGAACCTAAGCCAGTTTTAAATATCTGGGTTGTTCAAACAGGCGATATCCTATTCTCTGACGAAGATGACAAAGAGATTTGGAACACATTGTCCGAAAAAGTTTACCGCGAAGCCATAGATTACAAAGGCGCTGATAAAATCAAGCAATTCAAAGAAGAGAACCAAGCTAAATAAGAAGACAGAAATGAATACCGAAGCAATAAAAGATCTCCTATACAAAATGGCCGATGACCAATTAATATTGGGACATCGAAACTCCGAATGGACTGGTATGGGGCCACTCTTGGAAGAGGACATTTCATTCTCTTCTATGGCGCAAGATAAAGTTGGCCAAAGCTATGTGCTTTACCAAATGCTTCATGACTTAGGCGAGCAAGAACCTGACACCGTGGCTTTCACTCGTAATGCAGAGCAGTTTCACAATTGCCAAATGGTAGAATTACCAAATGGTGAATACGACTTCAGTTTGGTTCGTCACTTCTTCTACGATAATGCTGAAATCTTGCGTTTCCAAGCTTTAACCACCTCAACATTTGAGCCCTTAGCAAAAGCGGTAGTCAAATTCCGTGGTGAAGTAAGGTATCATGTGCTTCATGCAAATACCTTTATCAAGCAACTCGGAAGTTCTACGGACGAGGCCATTGCCAAATTGCAGGCTTCAATTGACATCCTTTTTCCGTATGCTTTGGGAATGTTTGAGAAATCGAAATTTGAAAAAGAACTGATTTCCGATGGAGTATTTACAGGCGAAGAATCACTAATCGAGCCTTGGATAGAAGCTATCCAAAAAGTAATTGATCAAACAAGCCTTCGATTGCCGGATTATAAAACGATCACACCGGTGTATGGCGGGAGGTACGGAACTCATACCGAAGACCTACAGCCATTGGTCGAAGAAATGTCTGCTGTATTCAGAGTAGATCCTGCAGCCGATTGGTAAAAAAGGAAAATTATGAAACTTACTGAGAAAGAGATACTGGCGTGGTTGGAAGAAGTAAAAGACCCTGAAATACCTGTGTTATCATTGGTAGATTTGGGTGTTATTACTAAAATAGATATTGATGATAGCGGCAAAGTAAGGGTAATAATGACACCCACTTTCTCTGGCTGTCCAGCTATGGACATGATGAAGCGGGAGGTGGAAGAAAGCCTCGAAAGAAAAGGAATTCAAGAATTTGAAGTTAAGATTAACTTTGATGAGCCGTGGAATTCCAATAAAATTTCGGAAAAGGGACGCAAAGCCTTAAAGGAATTTGGATTAGCTCCTCCACCAACAGATACACTAATTGTAGATTTGGATATTCTAGAGCACGTGGCTTGCCCATTTTGCAATAGTGAAAACACCATAATGAAATCTCCATTTGGGCCTACACTTTGTAGATCATTACATTACTGTAATAATTGCAAGCAGGGTTTTGAGCAGTTTAAACCTGTGAATCAGTAAAGCAGCTGAATTCCAATTCAGTCTTCAAACTTCTTCTCAATATAATCAGAGCTTAGTAGCGCCAAGGCGCCCATATATTTCAGATTAAAAGTTACCAAATCACCAACTTGGTAATTATGCTCATTATCTCCCAAATCGAGGATAATCATATCTGAGCTAGCACCAGTTACTTCAAAATCTTTGTCTACAGGAATCAAATAATTTGGTGATATATCCAGCAATCCCAAATCCAATATTGCTCTGAAAGACATTTTACCATAATCATCTTCATTAATCTCTAATACTTCACCAGAAGGATTCGAAGCTAATGACCCAATTGGTACTTTTGGTTTTTCGTATAACTCAATAATTTCTGCCTTGAGTTTGATCACATCATGATACATTTCATCAATATTTTCCCCGGTAAATAGATTATTGCCAAAGAATAACATCTCACCGATACGAAAGTGATTAATGCCCTTAGGAACCATTCTGTGATATAATAAAGGCACCACAACCGAAGTACCACCCGTAACCCAAGGAATATGAATATTAAATTTTGCTTCCACCAATTGCTTATACAAACTCAATTGAATTAGTTTGTCCTCACTAGGCATGACTCCATGTAAACAATTTAGATTAGAGCCAATACCTGAAATTTCGATGTTTGGCAAATTGATAATACTTGCATAAAACTCGACTAGGTGATCACCCATTACACCCTCCCGCAAATCTCCCAACTCAATCATTACAATTACTTTATGAATCTTCTTTTGGCGAACAGCCTCATCAGAAAGCAATTGCATAGTTTCGAATTGTGTATTGAAACTCACATCTGCATACTGCACAATCATTTCTAAATGACGTTTTGCAGGTGGCTTTATATACACAGTCTGCACATTCGGATCGATCTCTTTTACTGCTTTAAGGTTTGAAATTCTAGAATCACAAACCTCCTTGGCACCTAATTTTATAACTTCCTCTAAGTACGGCTTATGTCCACAAAGTAGTTTCGTAACTACTGCCCAAGAAATATTGTGCTTTTGAAAAAGTGCTTCGAGGTAATTATAATTTGAAGCTAACTTTGATTTATTAAGAGTTATAAATGCCATGTTATTCTACTATTTGTCTAGGTATTGCTTGGTCAAGTCTGGTTATTGACTCGTAATTAAGCTGATGACTTAAGTCGCTAAATGACCCGATGGAAACATCCATATCACCTTGCTTTCCAATTAATATTACTTCATCTCCTTTCTTAACATCAGGCACGTCGTTAAGGTTTATAACTAGTGCATTCATGTTCACTAGGCCAATCACACTTACTCTATGCCCACTTACTAAGACACGCCCTAAGTTGCTAAGTGAACGGCTAAAACCGTGTCCATAACCAACCGGAACCACACCAATGATTGTGTTTTTCGGTGTGTAATAAGAATTTCCATAGCCAATATACTCATTTGCCGGCACATGTTTCAATTGCATAATGGTACTCTTCCAAGTAAGTAGTCTTTTCGGCAGATTTTCAACCTCTGGATTCTTAGCTCTAAACTCCACGAAAGTTTCTCCATTTGGCCACAATCCGTATTGAAGTATTCCTACCCTCACCATATTACCATGTGCTTCAGGATAGCGTAGCATGGCAGCTGAGCAGGCGGTGTGGATATATCGAAACGCGAAATTTTCATCTTGAAAGAAGCTTTTCCATTTCTCAAAATTTTCAATTTGCTGTTTAACCCTTGGCATATTACTTAGACTCTCTGCTCCGGCAAAATGGGTACACAATCCATACAAACCGATATATTCAATATTATCCTTTATAACCTCAGCTAACTCAACACGTTCCGACCATGACCAGCCGGTGCGATTCATTCCTGTTTCTACTTCGATATGAATTTTAGCTTTTTTACCAACTTCCTTGGAAAAGGAAATCGCATCATTCAGTCGCTCAATATCAAAAACGAAAAATTCAATCTCATTCTCAATTGCCCATTTGAGTTCATCTCCTTCGATCATACCCATCACAACTATATCTGCATCGGTATTCTTCACCTGAAAAACTCTTAAAGCTTCATCGCTACTGAAAACACCGAAATAATTGACTCCATAAGATTCAGCTAGCGGGACATAAGATTCAATTCCATGTCCATAAGCATTGCCCTTCACCACAGAGCAAAAGCGTACATTTTCGCCGATTTGTTTACGGATAAATTCAATGTTTTGCCTAAGGGCACTTCGACTGATTTCGATTAAGGATGTATTAAACACGAGCTTAAAGTAATTTTCTCACTATTCTATCAAAAACGGCGATACCATTTTCCATTATTTCATCTGGAAAGTCATAATCTGGATTATGTAATGCTGGCTGATTTTTGCCTGAACCCAATCCAAATAAAGCTCCCGGGTAGCGGCTAGAAAATTCTCCAAAATCTTCGCCCCAACGTAAGGGATCAGATATACGAGCATATTCGATATTCAATTCATCGCAGGCATCTGTGATTAATTTCACTGCCTTCTTGCCATTGATATTGGCTGTAAATGGCTCCATCCACTCAAAATCAGCTGATAGATTTGCTGCTTTAGCTTTGTCCTCAACAAATTTCACCAACTCCTTTTTCTTCTTTTCAAGCAATTCATTATCAAAAGCCCTTAATGTGAAATGAATCTCTCCATCGCCGGCAGAAATTCCATAGGCCTTTTCACCAGCATGGATATATACTGGTGTAATCAAGCAAAAACTATCGCTTTTGGCATTAGTATTTTGCAGCCTCAATACCTCTGAAAGTATTTCCCCAATCAGCCAAGTAGGATTATGACCTTGCTCAGGCTCAGCAGCATGAGCCGTTTTGCCAGATAGTCTAATTGCGACACTTTCTACAGCCGCTGTGAATGCGCCTTCTTTTACTACAATTAATCCCTTTTCATGACCGGGCAAATTATGTAAAGCATACACATAATCAGGCTCGAATGGCTTGAAATTCTCATGTTCTATAATTTCTAAAGCACCTTCGCCGGTTTCCTCAGCTGCTTGAAAGCACAGAATAACGCGGCCTTTAGCGGGAGGATTTTCAGCCAATTTCATAGCCAAACCACACACAATCGCCATATGACCATCGTGCCCACAGGAATGTGCTTTCCCATCAAAAGCAGAAGTGTAATCTAAATCAGTTTTTTCTTTAATAGGAAGCCCATCCAATTCTGCTCGCACAAGCACACTTGGCCCTTCCACCATTGTATCCAATACCGCTACAAATCCAGTTTCAGTAATCTGATAAATTTCAAAAACTTTTAAATCAGTTAAAAATTGCTGGATCTTTGAGGAGGTTTTAGTTTCCTCTTTTGATAGTTCAGGATACTTATGTAATTCTCTTCGTAGAGCTATTATTTTATCAATCATGTTATCTATTCAATCGCATTTCGAGGTATTTGCTAGTAAAGCCCAATTTCTCATATAAGAATTTGGCGGGGTTGTTAGGTTCTACATGTAGCGCAATATTTCCTTTAGCTTTGGCAATGGCTGCTTGCATTAATTTTTTACCTAAACCCTTCCCTCTTTGATCTTGATGCATAGCAATGTACACAAGGATATTTTCAGGGATATAGCCTGACATACCTGTTTCATTTATTACGACAGCACCTTTGATTTCACCATCAATAACACCAAGCACAATGAATCCTCCACGTGTGTGTACGTAATCCAAGCACTTTTGAATATCCTCCTTTTTGTCTCCAAATTCATCCAAATGCACGAACAGAAAATTTACAATTTTATCATCTGTATAAACAGCATGACGTCCATCTTTAGGGTCAATAATTATCGTTTCCATGTTTTTAAACTTTTTCGATTTTAACTTTTTCCTTTCCAGGAATAAGCTTACTAAATATAATAAATACGATGAGACTTGCTGAAAGTCCAAAGAAATTAGGATCTAATCCCAAAGGTGTTTCCCAAGCACTATAATTTATAGCAATGGTTACCCCACCTCCCGCTATCATAGCAGCCCCTGCACCAAAAGCACTACTTTTTTTCCAGAAAAAGGCTCCTATTACTGGTACCAATAATCCAGATACCATAAATGAGTATGAGAGCAACATTAGGTCTAATACACTTTCCAAGGTCGAAGCAATCATTATTGCCACAGCACCTACAATAAATGTGACAATTTGCGACCAACGCAAAATATCCATTTTTCCATTAAAGAAATATTTTCCGAATATATCTGTAACAATATTACCTGATGCCGCCATCAGACATGAATCAGCAGTGGACATAATCGCCGAAAAATATGCTGCCATCATTATTCCCATTAAACCTATTGGCAAAATAGACCGAAGCAATAATGGTAAACCCATTTCAGGGTCGATATCACTACCCGCAGCAAAACCTAGCTCGGCAAACATGCCTTGCTGAAAGGCTACTTTCGCAAATAAACCGAGCAAAACTCCCATAAAAGCCATAATTGGCCATTCGAATAAACCAGCTACAAACCAAGCTTTTTGAGCTTCTTTCGCATCTCGGCAAGCATAAATTCTTTGATAAAGCGTCATACCAACAAACCAAATTGGGATGATAGTAATAGCCCAATTGAAGAATTGTACCCAGCTAATATTTGTCAGACTCAGCATGGCCGGATCCAACTCAGCTTTAATAGATTCCCAACCTCCAATGGCATGGTAACCCATAGGAATTCCAATAAAAACCAATCCTGAAAGCAACAATGCCCATTGGATGGTATCAGTATAAATCACTGCTTTTATTCCACCCATTACGGTGTATACCACAGCAATTACCCCCATTATTATAAGGGCATAGTTCATATCTAATGAGGGAAAAGTAGCTGAAGCAAGTTTAGCACCCGCAAGTATTTGTGAACTAGTAAAACCTAAGTAGCCAATTGCCGATATAAAACCAGCAAGCAATGCTACTTTGGCTCCATAAAATTGCCCGAAAATTTGAGGAAAAGTTTGAAGGTTAATCCGCTTGCCCAATTCAGAAACTTTGGGAATAAGCAAAACAGCACTCAGCCACGCACCTACCAATCCTGTAAAAAGCATCCAAGAGCCCGATAAGCCGATAACAAACCCAAGCCCACCAAGGCCTATAGAAAAACCGCCTCCTACATCAGTAGCCACAACTGAAAGGCCCACGTGACCATAACCTAAATTTCGTCCGCCCACAAAATAGTCATCGGTGCTTTTGTTCTTTTTCATAAAAAAGTAGCCAACACCGAGCATGGCAATCATATAAAAAACGAAAATACTTAAGTCAATGTAATGCATATAATAAAGCTAAACCAAAAGATTCTATAAAGACAAAATTCTTGGAAAATGCCTAGGATGGAAAAAGAAGTGGGTTTTTCTGGGGAGTCTCACTTTGAAAAACGCGGGAGGTTTTCAAAGTCAAGGGAATGGTAACAAATATCCTGTTGCTCTTTGCTAAGTCAAACATTGATACAAAGGTACGAAAATTAAGGGAAAGGATGTTGAATAAACCCCTTTCTAGATTCAGAGTAGGCCTGAAAAAATTAAACTTCCTTGAGTTTAAAGCATATAGGAATACTCAATAATAGTAAGGCTGCCAAAAAACCAACCATCAATTCTAAACTGAACACTTCAGCAATCACACCTAAACCCGCTGCCACTATCGTCAAAATCCCAATTATCGAATTTGACAGTGATACATATAAAGGGCGTTCATCTTTAGGAGCGAAGTCTATTAAGTATGTTTTGCGACTTAACCTGGCTCCACCATGAGCAATTACATTGAGCAAAATTGCTGGAGCAAATGTGTAGATATTTTGCCAATCGGAAGGCAACATTGGAAATAGCAATACATAGGCTGCATTGACAATTCCTAGAGCCGCAACCACCATCATCATTTTACGACTGGATTTGTCTGCAAACTTACCCCAAATAGGACTGCTGACAATCCCTGCAACTCCTACGGCAATTACCATAAGCCCTAGACCTGAAACTTCACCTCCCGCATATTCCTTTCCGATTATTACATAGAAAGGCTGTGCTAAAGGAATAGCCATCAATAGCCCTCTTGTGAAAATGAATTTCCTTAAATTATCATTGCTGAACCAAAGTTTTTTGGCTTCCTTCAATTCTTTGACAGGTGTACGACCTCCTTCTGTAGCACCATCCATTTCCTTAATTGCTATAAAAAAGACTGCCGCAAGAAACCACAAAATCGCTGCGATTATGAGCAACCAAACATAGGCCTCCTTGTCTGCATCTTTATCAATAAACAAATGCAAATAAATCCCAGCCATTAAGGTAAGAATGCCTCCGCTAGATGCTCTATAAGCAAGCAGTTGACCACGTTTTCCCTTTGGGATGGTCTTGGCCATTACATCCTTAAAAGCAACCGATGCTATGCCACTAGCAATGCTAAAAAGTAATAAAACCAGCACCACGCCTAACCCTGCTGAAAACCCTTCTTGAGAAGAAACTACCCAGGCCATGGCGAGCATGCAGAGAGATTGGATAAATGCTGGAACTACCCAAAACCACTTGCGCTTTGGAAATGACCTAATTTTGGCTGATACGAATAATTGTGGCAGCAATGAACCAGCATCCTTGATGGGAATGAGCATCCCCGCGAAATAGGCTGGAGCAGCTAAGGCAGAAAGTATCCAAGTAATTACTAAACCAGGTGAAGCGATTTGCTCAGCTAATTTGGTACTCGCGCCATTGAGCATATTCCGAAAGAAATTTCCCGGCACCACATTACAAGCAGAATCAGGAATAGCTTCACAGGCCCTTTGCTCGCCTTCATCTGTCAGTAATTCGTATGCTCTTTCGGAAATTTCTTGCTTCATTTGGAATTGCTTTTTTCGCTTCTGTTCGTCCAGACCAGATACAGGATCAAAGCAATAATGGGAATAATAATTGAAATTAAGAAGCCAGTATTCTTCTTGGCTTTGGGTAAATCACTTTTGGTATAAACAAAGATCATCACTACCCTAAAGCATAATAGCAAAAGGATAATGATGATGCTCCAAAAATTTTCAACAAAATATTGAAATAGATAACCCAAAGGATTAGCCTATTTCTATCACTACGTCATCAGTGAGTGGATGCCCAACACAAGTTAATACGTAACCTTCTTCAATTTCTGAATCCGATAGACCTTCCATTTCATCCATGCGTACTTTACCGCTTAAGCATTTGCCACGACAGGCTGTACATAAGCCACTTTGACAAGAAAATGGCAAATCTATATCCAATTCAAGAGCCGTTTCTAGAATAGTTTTATCTTCTTCTACAGCGAAAGAATATTCTTCTCCATCGTAAATCACTTTTACTTCTTTTATTCCGGCAGCTGTATTAGAGCTTGGAATTGGTTCGTCTACTGTTTTAGCAGCTGGCGTGCCTGCAGTAAAGCTTTCCTTGCGAAGCTTCTCCTTTGGCAACCCAAGTTCTCTAAAAGCAGTGGATATCGCCATCATCATTCCTTCTGGTCCACACATGAAGTATTCGGTAACGGCACCTTGATCTGAAATCTTACCAAGCACATCTCCAATAATGCCTGGAGTCATTCTTCCTCTGTATCCATTCCAGTTTTCAGGCGCCGATTCTAGCACGTGAAATACCTTGAATCTACCTTCATAAGTATTTTCTAAATTGGCTAGTAAGCTGCTAAATATAATAGAATCAATATCTCTATTTGCGTAAACTAAGGTGATTTTAGTTTTTGGCTCCAATTTTAAGATGCTCTTGGAAAGTCCCATGAGTGGCGTAATTCCACTACCTCCACCAAAAAATACTAGGTTTCGTTCTTGGTTACTTGAAATCTCAGTAGTAAAGGCTCCCAAAGGTTCCATCAATTCAATCTCATCTCCTGCTTTCACTTCATCATTGATGTAATTGGAGACAAGACCACCTTCCACCCGCTTTACTGTCACGCCTGGGTATTCATCGGTATCAGGACTTGTACATAGTGAGTAGGATCTTCTCACACTTTGATTATTAATATTCATTATCAAAGTGAAAAACTGTCCAGGCTTGTAATTAATTTCTCTACCTGCTGGATCGAAATAAACTGTTACTGCATCATTTGTTTCTCTCACTACTTCCTTCACTTTCAAGGAATAATAGCGGGAGGATGGTTTATTTTTATCATCTGCCTTTTTTGCAGAATTCGAGCTCTTTTTGAATAAATTGAATACCATAAGATTGTAAAATGAACTAAGTCCTAATTAAACAGTAAGCCAATAGGAAAGTTTCAAAATTAACGCTCTATTCTTAACCTTTAAATGATCTGGGAAATAATTATCAGTGTAAACTATAAAAAGATCTGATACTGGGCGAAATCTCCATTGCAATCGAGTATTTAGATTGATGTTGTCAATTTGGCTATTGTATTGAACGAAAGTTGACATGAACAATTGATCAGTGAAGGAAATATCAAACTTAGGCCCTACTAAAAACAAATCTGCACTATTATAAGGCTCTGGGAAATCAAGCTTATTATATTGAAAATCTAATGATATGGAGCCAAAAGGCTGATAACGATAACTTACACTTGAATTAAAAAACACTCTGTTACCATTGTAAAAGCCACCGTTGAATAATGATGCGTCATAAAAGAAATTCTTGCGGGAATCCGAACGATAGGTGATTCCATATCGGAAAAATCTAAAATCTTGACCCGTCTGCAATTGTTCTCCACCTGATCGAGAAGGATCAAATGAATTGAGCAGTTTGACATATTCATTTGATACGTTAAAGCTAAGAAATGCAGTACTTCTAAATTGAATGTTATACCGAATTCGTGTATCCTCATCAGTAATATTCAATTTTGCATCCGTATATACATCTCCTTCCAGACCTAAGGAATGCCTAAATACAGATCCAGACTCAGGTAATATTCTAAATTCAACTTTCGGTTCAATTCTCCAATAATTAGATCGGGGAACATAACCAACTTCTGCATTGAAACCATCGCCTACTGTTTCATGATTCCAGGTGATTTGAAAATTCCGGGTATTAAAATCCAAATAAGTCGCATGGGCAAAACTCTTTTTCAATTTTTCTGGACCAAACGATCTATGATAGAATATCTTACCTGACCATACATTATCATTAGACTGTAAATTGAAGTCCAAACCTGCCACGCGATTAAAACTGGATGGACTATTAATTGCAGGATCATTTGCTTGTTGCTCAGCAGTGACAAAGCTTTGCCTGTTCACTAGTATTCCTGCAATGTTGGATCGACCAAAAAGTTGTCTTTGAAAGGTTGCTACAGTGAAATTCTGAGTTGGCACACCAATATCATCATCACTGGCAGTTTGCATATTCAGTAAACCAACTCTCCAGTCTTGGTTGAGCTTTCCGCTAAGTCTAGCTCCACCTAGTATTCTATTTTCCTGTGTTCTACCAAGGCTATCTTGCGCAATCCCAATCCTTCTGGAGAAAAACGGCCGAATAGTTCTAAAACCAAAATCACCAAACAAGTCATTATTCTCTAAGAAAAATTGCCTCCGCTCTGGAAAAAACAATTCAAATCTATTGAGATTGGTTTGCTGCTGATCCACTTCCACTTGGGAGAAATCTGGGTTAACGGTTAAGTCCAAATTAAGGCTTGGCGTTACAGCAATTTTGGCATCAAAGCCTGCGCCACTCACAAACTCCTCTGACGTTCCAGCTAATTGGTTTTTGCTAACTCCACCGGATAGGTATGGAATCACTGCTATATTAGCTCCTGGTTTTGAAGGACTTTGTTCCCAATCAATATATCCAGTAAAAGCCAAAGACGAAATCTGAAAATTAACAGGAATCGGCACCCAAGAAGAGCGCTCGAAATTTTTCCGATCGTTGCGACCGAAATTGATTCTCCAAAAGGGCTGATCTTCACTGTATCGCAGTGTTTTGAAAGGAATCGCCATCTCTACTACCCATTTACCTTCACTTCTTTCTACTTTGCTAAACCAGATATTATCCCAATCTGCCGCAACTCTTGAGCCATTGAAAACCAAACCCTCCCGCTGTACATTAAATGGATTTACCGCAAAGGAAAACCCATTGGTTTTATCATCAAACGGATCAATATAAACCACAAAGGCATCGTTCTGTTCGAATGGAAAGTCACGTTTCAGTGAAGAAACTATATAATCATCCCCATCAGGATTTTCGCAAATAGCGGCAATGTAAAGGAACTGTTCATTATAAAGCATTTTCACTTCTGTTTGTGCAGAAGCAAATTTCGTGTCATCCGGGAAATTTTGAGTAAAACTGCCTATACCTTCCACATTTTTCCAATCTGCTTCATCCAATTTACCATCTATGGTAATTACATCGGTAGCTTGTTTAGCAGGAATCCTATAATCCTGAAATGTAGTTTGAGCTCTACTTAAGTTTATAGTAGCAAACAATAGAAATAATGGAATAAGTATTCTTTTCAATTTGTTGAATTTTGCGACGCCAAAACTAGTTCTATTCACTCCCAGACTACGAGGCAATTATTTTAAAGGCTTCATAAATTTTTATAATGTAATTTTGACGTATTAATGGCCAAGATTATTTGGTCAAAAATTGAAAATTTGAATATTACATGAACTTAACAAGCCTCACCTCCATTGGCCCAGTTGATGGCCGCTACAGAAGACAAACTGAAATCCTTGCTCCTTACTTTTCTGAATTTGGGCTTATTCACTACAGAGTCTTAATCGAAATCGAATATTACATTGCTTTAAGCCAGATAGAACTTCCTCATTTTGAGAAAATTAATAAAGATCAGATTGAGACATTACGAAAAATTTATCTTGAATTTTCGGAAGCTGATGCCTTAGAAATAAAGGAGATTGAAAAAACTACCAACCATGATGTAAAGGCTGTAGAGTATTTTATAAAAGACAAAATGGATGGCTTGAATTTGGGTAAAAGCAAAGAATATATCCACTTTGGCTTAACAAGCCAAGACATAAACAACACTGCCATTCCACTATCCCTAAAGGACGCAATGGAGCGGGAGGTAATCCCAATGATAGCGCAAATCGCAAACTCCCTTGCAAACCTTGCTAATCAATGGCAAAATGTACCAATGCTTGCCAAAACTCATGGGCAACCAGCTTCTCCAACTAGACTTGGGAAAGAAATTCAGGTATTTGAAGTGAGATTGAGAAAGCAACTTGAACAACTTTCTCAAATTCCATTTTCAGCGAAGTTTGGTGGTGCTACAGGGAACTTCAATGCGCATTATGTCGCATTCCCTGATAATGACTGGCATGCATTTGCAAATGGCTTTGTTAATAATACACTAGGCTTAGACCGCAGCTACCCTACTACACAAATCGAGCATTATGATAATTTAGCTGCACTATTTGATGCCTTGAAAAGAATTTCAATTATTCTGATTGATTTCAGTCGTGATATTTGGCAATATATCTCCATGGGCTATTTCAAACAGAAGATTAAGGAAGGCGAAGTAGGTTCATCTGCAATGCCTCATAAAGTAAATCCCATTGATTTTGAAAATGCAGAAGGGAATCTGGGTATTGCGGTTGCACTTTTCGAACATCTTTCAGCCAAACTTCCGATTAGTAGACTGCAAAGAGATTTGACTGATTCTACTGTCCTTCGAAATATAGGTGTACCATTTGCACATTTCGTGATTGCCCTTAAATCATTAGAAAAAGGGATAGGGAAAATGGAATTAAATGAAGCTGCAATCAATGCAGATTTAGAAGATAATTGGGCAGTAGTTGCCGAAGGCATACAAACGGTTCTTCGAAGAATAAATTATCCTCAGCCATACGAGGCCTTAAAAAAGCTAACGAGGACAAACCAAAAGATTAATGAAACAATCATTAAAGAATTTATCGATTCACTAGATGTGGCAAAAGAAATCAAGGATGAATTGAAGGCTATTACGCCATTCAATTATGTAGGGAGATAATTTGATCCCATCTGTCCGAAAACAAAAAAGCCGCGATTTGCGGCTTTTTTAATGTCAAATATTATTAAGATTAATTATTCAATGCAGGATTGTACAATAATCTATTATTAGCAAAGTCATAGAGAGTAAGTCTTCTTAAGTCGTAATAAGCTCTCCAATAATCTCTTAATGAAGTGATATATTGTAATTTCTTAGAATCCTTATCACTAAGTGCTTGATTCAATTCAAGAATTGTAGTAGAGCCCGTTAAGTAGCGACCTTGAGAAACAGTATATCTTTTGTCTGCAACCTCATCTGTTTTCTTAGCAAGCTCTATCTGCTGTGAAAGCATGTCAATTTGTGTAACCTGCGTTCTAATCTCTTGCTCAAAGTTAATAAGCTCCTGAGCAATGGTAAATTCAGTTAATTGCATGTTTGCGGCAGCAATTGCCATTCGCGACTTATTTCTGCCCCAATCAAGTATCGGAACGTTGAAGCTAATGTTTGCTCTCTGTTGACTATTTGGATCTACATAAATATCTGCAAACTGCCCAGCTCTATTGTTTAGACCGTAAGAGGCATTAAAATTCACCTGAAACCTATTGCCTTTGGCTTGCGCAACTTCTGACTCTGCTTCTAACCTTCGTCTTTCAAAGGCAAGATAATCTGCCCTGTTTTCCTTAGCATAATTTAAAGCCGTCATATAATCGACAACAAGTTGAGGAATTTCATCAGGCAATATCAAATCAATTTCAACGTCTTCATTCAATCCAATAAACGATCGCAAACGAAGCGAAGCACTTTCAAAATCAAGTTCTGCTTGAGCTACATTTTGCTGTTCGTTCAGGTATGATAGTTCAACTTGTAATACCTTATCCTCAGTAGTAGTACCAATATTATAACGATTTTTCTCAATTTTAAGAATGGTATCAGTATTTGCTAAGTTGAAATTAGCAATCTCCAATCTTACTTGGGCTTGTAGTAGTTCGAAGAATCGATCCACAGCAGTACTTGAAACAAACTCCATATCTTCCACATAACTTCTACGTGATTCTTCATAGCGAAGAGGTTCGATCTTTCTAGCCCACTTCAAACTATTATATGCGAATAATGGCTGGTTCAATTGAACATTCACAAGAGTCCCACTCCAAAGCTGCGTATTTCTATCAATATCATTGAAGAAAATAGTTTCAGAGTTTACGAATACAGAACCTCCAGTAACCGCAAGAGGTTGCTCCAAGAAAAGACGACCTGTAGAGGTAGTCTGACGTACTGGCTGGAACTGAATGGTACCATCCGGCTGTGTTACTTGAGTAAAAGATCGGTTGAAACTTGGAATCGAACCTGACAACCTGAACTGAGGATTATAATCAGATAAAAAAAGTCTGTTTTGTTGAAACTGAACTTCCTTTCTAGTCTCGGCTTGCTTTGCTGCAGGTGATTGCTCTTGAGCTCTTGTAATTACATCTTGAAGAGTAAATCTTCTTACTTCACGTGTTTGGCTATAAATATCTGTGCTTATAAACGCGAGAAAAAGCACTGATAGTAAAGAAATTCTTGTAGAAATTTTATTCATGGCGTAATGATGTTATTGGGTCTTGATTGGCGGCTCTTCTCGCAGGGGCTATGCCAAATATAAGCCCTACTGAAGCGGCAACTCCGAAAGATATAAAAATTGAACTAAAAGACACCACAGTTGGGAAATCTCCAAAGGCAGAAACGATTAATGCTAAGGCTATACCAATGGCAACTCCTACTAAACCTCCTGTAATTGAGATCATTACCGCTTCAAATAAAAATTGAAAAACAATATCGGTTTTTTGCGCCCCTAAAGAAAGTCTTAATCCAATTTCCTTAATTCGCTCTAGAACTGAAGCAAGCATGATATTCATAATACCGATACCTCCTACTAAAAGTGATATTCCTGCAATTGCTCCCAACACAATATTAAATATTTGTTGAGTTCTTTGCTGTTGTTTAAGAAGAAGCTCTGGAATAGTTACCTCAAAATCTACAACACCATAATGTCTTCTTTCAAGCATCCTAGCAATTACATCTGCAGTTGGGTTCAGCATTTCAGATTCTGTCACTTGTATCGTCAGCTTATCTATTTGATGGTAGTTGGCAGAACGGGTCGTCGTCGCTGCAGGTTGGTCATCTTCTGATATCGAAAACCTAAACCTCCCGCTTGCCATTGAAGGCCCACCGCCAGCACCCAATTGGGAAGCAGTAATCATATCTCTATTCTTATATCGCACCAATGCAGTTTGTATAGGAACATATACATCCATATTGAAATCGCGAATCCCCAAATTGCTCATAGCCTTTTCAGAAACTAACCTTTCCTCTAAAACACCAACAACTTCCATCCATTGATTACCAACTTTGATTCTCTTACCAATAGGATTCTCTCTGGAGAAAAAACGGGTACTAATACTCTTACCAATAATACATACTGGCTTGCCACTAATTAACTGATCTTGAGTAAACATTTTACCTTCATATAATTCGAAGTTTGACACTTCAAAATAGGAAGGCTCAACACCCACCAGCTTGGCAGACCTTCTAAAACCATCCTTGATGATATAGGTATCTAGAATTATTTCAGGACTGATTTTTTGAACACCTGGAATTACTTTAGTTATAGCTTCTACATCAAGCATTCTTAGTCCTGGAGAAAATTTCTTCTTTTCGTTTTCCTCTCCACCAACTTGCTCATCTACTTGTTCTACTACTGGATTGATAATGATATTATTGACGCCAACCAGTTTGATTTGCTCCATAATATCCTGTTGCGCTCCGTTACCAATGGCTAGCATGGCAATTACAGCCGCTACACCAAATATAATCCCAAGTGCTGTAAGCAGTGATCGAACTTGATTAGCTAAAACAGCCTCAAGGGCAATCGAGAAATTAGCAAAAATTCTTTCCCTATTTTCTACCCAATATTTAAACATAATTTCCTTATTTAGGTGAAAATAAAATTATCTACCTGAGGCCGCAGCACCAGCACTTTTTCTCATCTCCTCCATTCGCTTCTTCATCTCTGGAGTCATCTCAACTTCTCTTCCATCAGGTAATGTTACTTTTTCAGAACCTGACTCACTAACTTCACTTTCTTGTTCTACTTGCTCAAGCTGTCTCTGACGTTTTCCATTCATAGATGGCAATAAGTTTATTTCATTATCGCGATGAGCGGGAGGTTCAGATAGATATATTCTATCGCCAGCTGCTAAACCCTGTAGTATTACCGTTTCATTGTTGTTAGATAGCCCAAGTTCAACTTCTTGTTTTTGGCCGTTAGATCTGTAAACATAGTTGATTGAATCACTCTCTACGAACAAGCCTTCCAAAGGGATAAACAAAGCATCTTCAATTTCTTCGGCAATGATCGTATTACTTGTAGTCATTGCTGGTCTTAGAGATGGGTCCGATTCGTTAATCAAAATCGTAACTTCAAAAACCTTCGCATCAGAATTTGGATTCTGCTGACCTACGTTCGAAACACGAACAACTTTACCTGTTAATCTTTTATCAGGAAATGCATCTAAGCCTAATTTTACTTCTTGGCCATTTTTAACTCTTCTAATATCAACCTCATTCACGTAAGTAATTGAGTTCATAGTAGTAAGATCAGGCAAAGTAGCTACTACAGGATTCCAAGAAGTAATAGTAGAACCTTCCATTACTCTAGAACCATCAAACCCCTTTTCATAAATTACCATACCATCTTGAGGAGCATAAATAGTAAACTCATCCATTAAGCTATTCAATTCTTCAAGTTCTCTTTGCTCTTCCCTTAATCTTGAAGCTCTTTCTCGCATTCTAGCTTGACTTTGTTGTACTTTGATTTGGTAGCTTTCTTTTGCTTGTTCCAAATCTCTCAATGCTTTATCTAAAGCAATTTCATTTTGTCTGATAGTTGCAGGTGGCTCGAATTGCGATTGCTCAAGAATAAGTTTACGCTCTTCAACACCATATTCAAGGTTGATAATTTGATCCCTCTCTGTTCTTAATGTTAAAGCAGTATCCAATTGTGTTTGCTCAAACTGAGCTGTCTCAGTTTCTACCTCTATTTCTGAATCAGCAATTCGACCGTACAATTCAGATCTATCGAGCATTGCTACGAAGTCACCTTGTTGTACAACTGTTCCCTCTTCTACTAGTCTCTCTATTTTAAGGTTATTTAGTCTAAAATTTCTTGCTCTTTCTGGACCGCGAATTTGCGTTGATCTTGCTGCAATTAATTCACCAGTGGTTGAAATTTCAACTGTAAATTTGCCCTGCTGTACAGTTGTGAAAATTTCACGTTCATCCGTGCTACCACTTTTACTCCAGATAACGGCTGCTATCAATATTACTACCAATGCTATTGGTAAAACAATTCTCTTCTTCATATCAATTTGGGTTCTTAATTTATGGGATCCGAGTTACATGTGTTCAAACGACAAAATTAGCGGGATAGTTTGTGAAAGACATTCCATACAAATATGAAAAGTACCATTAAAATAAATAATGATACAAAAATCGCTTGAAACTTAACAAGACCCTTTTAAGACTTCCTAAATCAGAAAAAGTTTAATTTTTTTTCAAAAAACTTTCCCGACAAAAATATGTCGGGAAAGCAGAAGAGTGATAAACCAAAACTAATCAACCTTTAAACTTAATTTTCAATAACTTTCAATTTTGAAATTGCCTGAGATCTAGATAACTTTCCTTGATTGTAATCCTCTATCGTTGCCCTATCCATTTCTACCTTTAGCATATTTGGAATACCGCAACCATCACATTTTGTCATTCTAATATTGAATACAATCTTCTCGTTACCCTCTAATGACTTTACTGTACGCCCATAATCAACAAGGTTCTCTTTGAAACTTTTCAAAAAATTTGGATACGCTGCTTTTACTAATTCATTCCTATTCTTCTCATCAACAGTTTCCGCTCCCATAGAAAGGGTTGGTAATCTATAACCAAAACTATCATTATAAGCAGAGTAAACAGCCCATGAATATATCGCCCCCATTCCTTTTGTCTTCACAATTGTCGGGTTTGTTGTAGAGAAGTAGGTTTTCGAATTTCTTTCGGAATAAAGACTATTCATTAACTCGCCTAATACACGTAAATCAGTAGCAACTTCTTCTGGTAGATTTTCTTCTACTTCAATTTTACTAAGCGCTTCTTCTTTAGTGATATTACCACTTCTGTAGGCATCAGCATCTTTCTTTGTAATGCTAAAGCTTCTTGTGGCTTTATTAGTACTATTAAAGCTCCAAATAGCTACATTATCCCTAGTCCCCTTCCCTTCAGTTTCCATTTTAACAAAAGGGTACTGAACCACTATTTTCTCATCGGGCTTCAGATCCTTTAGAAAGGACCCATACTCAATCAAAAACTCTCTTATTGATTCGTCAGTTTTTTCTTCTTGATCCTTATTGTTGTTTTCAGACCAAAATGAGGTTGTTCCTAAAACATTCTCTGTTGAAGTTGACCCATTATTCCCACTGGTCACACTAAGTGCTTTACCTGCAACTCTTCTATCTAATTCTTCAATCTCTTCAAAATTTACATTAGCTCCACTTGTTTGTGTTCTCAACGTCACATATTGACCTGCATTCAAAAAAACAAATCCCCCACCTTGGAGATCAAATACAACTCCAAACCCTTCATTATAAGACGTTTCAATCCCATCAGTACCAATTCTCGCAATCGCAAAAGAATTTCTAGTATTTGTTTTTAACAGGGACGAAAGCAAATTAGATGTTACCTCCATATCTCTTTTAAGAGACTCTGATTCCTGTGCTTGTAGCGAAAATGTAGTCGACATGAGCAATATAATGCTCAAAATCATCGACATAGACTTATTATTCTTCATCGTTTTCATTTCAATTGTGTTTTTAATTTGGTTGTGTCACTGATACTATCAGATTAGACAAATATTGTGTTGTTTCTAATTGGCGTTGCTCCGCATCTTTTGCAAGGCTTACCAATCCATTCTCAATCATCTCAAGATCTTCGAGGCGTTGGGAATTATAGTAAGTATTAAACTCATTAAGCGCACCTAGAATAGCCTGTTGCTGATCAATTGATGCCATTGCAATTATTTCCTCCATTTCACGTCGATTACTTTCTTGCATTCCCGCCATTAATGTTCTGAGCGTTTCATCTTCATTTAGCTTACGATTAATCGCTAAGGCCAACTCTTGTCGATATTGTGCCTTGAAGGCTTGCAATCTCCCATCTAACTGCTCACTATATTCGCTGACACTTTCTTCCATCGAAACCAGTCTGTGATCATATTTGCCATCCATATAATCTATGAGCTGTTTATCTCTAGATTTAAGTTCCGCCAAGATTTCAGCTTTCAGGTTTTCCCTTAGCTCAGCTTCATTGTTTTGCTCACCAAAACTCAATGCAAATCCTCCTTTCCCAATCTCAAAATTTGTTTTCGTCAGATTTCCGGCAATTAGCAATAGTGCAATAGCTGCAGCTATACTCAGCCATTTCCAGCCGGGCCAGTATCCTCCCGCTATTTGGGGGTTATGGCTTAGTACAATGTCCTTTCTATCGAAATGTACAGCCGGTTCAAGTACTTCCTTATCTTCAGCAAAGGCCAGCACCTTGCGCATTCCTCGCATGGCTTCATATTCCATTTTTACATCAGGATTTTCCTTAATGCATTGTTCGATATGCCTTGCTTCTTCGCTGTTACATTCACCATATATGTAGGCAATCAATTGCTCTTCAGTAGGTTGCTTTTTCATGATAACAAGGATTCTAATGTCAAATTTCTTCTTTCAAATTCACGTCTAAGACTCTTAAGCCCATAATACAGTCTCGATTTGGCTGTATTTTCTGAGATATCGAGGGTTTCGGCAATTTCTCGAAACCTAAATCCCTCATATTCCTTCATGATTACCACCACACGTTGATCGGGCGGGAGGTGATTGATCATTTCAAAAAGCATCTCACCTAGTTCGGCTCTATCCAGCTGCGCGCTTGGGTCAAGTGGCGAATGATGCTTTATTTCTCTTCCGCTCTCAATGCTTTCATCACCATGTTTCGATAAGGAAAATACTGAGAATATTTTTGTCCGATTTTTCCTGCGCACTTCCTCATGGCAACTATTAAAGGCAATTCGATACAACCAGCTTTTGAAATGCTCAGCTTCTTTTAGCGTATGTACTTTTCGGTACATGTTAATAAAAGTTTGCTGCGAAGCTTCCGACGCTAAATCGTGATCATTGAAATAGCGATAACAGAAATTGTAAATTCGCTTATACCAAACCTTCACAAGGTCGCTAATAGCATCTTTGTTGCCTTCTATGGCTGATTCAACTTGCGAAAATGAATTCAATTTTACGTCTGGCTTGGTCATTCGATCTTGTTTGCCTTTCTGTTAGCTTAGATGGCTCCTTGGTAAAAATAGTTTTAATCACCGATAATATTTTTTAATTGTTCCATAGATCTTCAGCAATTCCCCACAATTGATCATTTTTTAGCACCTTTGTGCCCAATATGAAACGGATTATCAGTTTTGTTATACGTAAAATTCCTCGCAAATACCTGCAAGTAATTAGCCCGTTAGCACTTTCGGTATTAGGTTTATTTTACGCAGGTAATAAGGTAACCTGCCCTATTAGCGGCAGGAGTTACCGCAAATTCCTCCCTTATGGCCGCACCAATCCAAGACCAAATGCACTTTGCCCGGATTCACTTTCTCTGGAAAGACATAGACTGATTTGGCTGTATTTAAAGGAGCGAACAAACTTCTTTACTGAAAAATTGCATTTCTTACACATCGCACCAGAACAGTGCTTCTTAAAGAAATTTGAACAACAACATGGCGAAGGCTATATCACTGCGGATATTGAATCGCCTCTAGCCAAAGTAAAAATGGACGTCCATGCTATTCCATTTGAAGATAATACCTTCGATGCTGCCATGTGCAATCATGTGATGGAGCATGTAGAGGACGATCATAAAGCTATGACGGAGATATTGAGAGTATTGAAACCAGGAGGCTGGGCCATAATTCAAATTCCTATATTTCATCCAGTACCTGAGGTTACTTTCGAAGATAAAACGATCACAAGTCCAAAGGACAGATTGAAGTATTTTGGACAAGAAGATCATGTTCGCTTGTATGGAAAAGACTATCCGAATAAACTTCGAGCTGCGGGGTTCATTGTGCGGGAGGATGACTTCGTAATGCAACTGCCTGCCGAAACAGTTGCCAAATATGCTTTACCAGCTGATGAAATTATTTATTTCTGTCAGAAAGCGGGTGCTTAAACCCGCGAGTAAGCTCTGTGAGGAATCCAACTCCATAAGCCGATAATTGCACCAAAGCTGCCCACAGGCTCAATAGCCCAATTTTCAAGCTCTTGTATTGGAATGTGGCGTCTATCGCAATTAGCAAAAAGTAAAATGCATAAACTCCTAGCAAAAACACTCCAATGCTTGGCAGCAAAAAAACAATTAATAGTGAAATGGCTAATCCTACAGTAAATACTGCCGGAAACAAATGAACGAGCTTAATTTCCTCTTTATAAAATCTACCAATGTTAATTCTTGCCCTCCCAAAAAAATGTAGCTGCTTATAAAACTGAGCAAAGTTGGTGCGTCGTTTATGAAAAACTATGGCTTTATCAACAAGTGCTACCTTAAATCCAGCTTTGATTATTCTAATGCTATACTCAATATCCTCTCCCATTCGGGTAATAGCAAAGCCACCAACTTTCTTAAAAACTTCTCGCGAAATTCCCATATTAAAACTTCGAGGATGATATATGCCAGCATGCTTTTTCCTCCCGCGGATTCCGCCGGTTGTAAATAGCGAAGTCATGGAATAGGAAATGGCTTTTTGGATATCGGTGAAGCTAGCATGGGCTGCATCCGGACCGCCCCAAGCATCGAGTTTTCTCTCTTTCAATACTTCATTTACTTCTGTAAAGTAATTGGGCGGAATAATACAATCTGAATCGAAAATCACGAAGTAATCACCTCCCGCCTTTTCCATCCCAAAATTTCGACTAAACCCTTGACCGGAGTTGGGCTTTTTGAAATAGCGAATATTTAGTTTTTCTTGAAAGTGGATTACCTCATTTTCACAATCTATTGTGGATCCATCCTCAATTACCAGTACTTCAAAATCTTTGAATTCCTGCAATACCAAACTTTCCAATAGCTCCCGAATTTCGTCAGGTCTATTATACACGGGTATTATTACTGAGTATTTAGGATTTTGAGCCATCTGAATTTAGAAGAACAAATAAACGATTAAATACAGGTTTATCCAGCCAAATGAAGCTTCAAAATGATTAAATTTAGCATTGAAAATCTAAAATTATGACAAATCGATTTATTCTCGCACTTTCATTTTTGCTTTTGCAGCTTTCTATAAATGCTACGGCGCAGCATACTGCGGCACAATTGGATGCCACCGCAAAGAAATATGCCGCACAAAGTTGGGATATGTTTAATGAACTCTTGAGTATTCCTAACGATGCCCATTTTCCGGATTTTATCGAAAAAAACATTTTGTGGTGCGAGAGTGCTTTTGAAGCTAGAAAATTCACAGTCAAAAGACTAGCGACACCAACCGTTCCAATTTTGCTTGCTGAAAGGAAGGTTCCTAATGCAGAAAAGACAGTATTAATCTACCTCCAAATAGATGGGCAGCCAGCTGATCCGAAGTTTTGGGCGCAAAAAAGCCCTTGGATTCCCGTATTGAAAGCTCAAAATGAAGAAGGAAAATGGGAGGAAATAAACTGGGAAAAAATATACGGTGATTATGATCCTGATTGGCGAATTTTTGCAAGATCGGCCTCTGATGCCAAAGGCCCGGCAGCCGCATTCCTCACGGCATTGGATGCCGCAAAAGAACTTGGAATCGAACCCAATTACAATATCAAAGTGATTTTGGATTTTGAAGAAGAGCTTGGCTCGCCGCATTTGCCGGAAGCCGTGGAAAAGTATAAAGCAGATTTTGCAGCTGATATGATGATCATCTATGATGGTCCACGCCATGCGAGTAATGAACCTACTTTGACTTTTGGCGCAAGAGGAATTTCATTGGTGACCTTGACAACCTATGGGCCGAGAGTACCACAACATAGTGGGCATTTTGGAAATTACGCTCCAAATCCAGCTTTACTTCTAGCACAATTGCTCAGCAGTATGAAAGAAAGCAATGGCCGTGTAAGCATTGGTGGCTGGTACGATGGTATTGAATTAACTGCCGAAGAGTTGGCAATTCTGAAGGCAGTTCCAGATAATGAGGAAGAAATAATGAAGAAAATTGGTGTGGCAAGAATTGATGCCGTCGGAAGTTTTTATCAAGAATCGGTGCAATTTCCTTCATTGAATATACGTGGAATGGCTTCGGCTTGGGTTGGCGATGAAGCTAGAACCATTGTGCCTGCTACGGCAACCGCTGAATTAGATATTCGTCTTGTACCTGAATCCGATCCTGCCTTATTGCTTGATTTATTAAGAAGGCATTTGCAGAGGGAGGGATTTTTCGTGACTGAAAATGAACCAACTGAAGAGGAGCGAATGAGTTACCCGAAAATTGTCCAAATGAATGGTAGAACGGCATATAAAGCATTTAGAACTCCATTTGATAGCGAGGTAGGAATTTGGCTCAACAATGCCATGGTAAGAGCATTTGAAAAAGACCCAGTGAAAATTCGGATTTCGGGAGGTTCAATTCCTATTTCGCCATTTGTAAGCACGCTTGATATTCCAGCAGTAACTGTACCGACTGTAAACAACGACAACAACCAACATAGCCCCAATGAAAATATAAGACTAGGTAATTATGTAGATGCCATTCGTACCTTTTTAGCAATAATGGGCGAAAAACTTTAAAAGGAATCAGGCTTTAGCTTGAGGTTCGCTCAGCAATATTGTATTCATCTTTGCGGTGATTTTTCATTGCCCATAACTCGGCAAGGAAACCAGCCATAAAAAGCTGCACACCAATGAGCAAGGCTACCAAAGCCAAGAAAAATAGCGGCTGATCAGTAACCTCCCGCCTAAGTGGGATTCCAGAAATGTAAATAGAGTATATCTTATCCCAAAGAATTTTTACAGTAAAAATCAGCCCGAAAAGGAATGATAAAGTTCCTAATGTTCCAAAGAAGTGCATTGGGTTTTTTCTGAATTTCATTACAAATGTAATGGAAAGCAGATCGAGGAAGCCGTTGATAAAACGCTCTAAACCGAATTTTGTATACCCATATTTCCGGGGGCGATGCTCGACAACCTTTTCTCCAATTTTCTTAAAGCCATTCCATTTTGCAATCACCGGTATATAGCGATGCATTTCGCCATACACTTGAATATGCTTAATAACTTGTTTACGGTAGGCCTTTAATCCGCAATTAAAATCGTTGAGGTTTATACGACTGATTTTGCGAGTCACAAAATTGAAAAAGCGAGAGGGAATGGTTTTGGAAATAGGATCTTTACGATGTTTTTTCCAACCTGAAACGACATCAAAGCCTTGCTCAGAAATCATTTTATATAGGTCAGGAATTTCATCTGGACTATCCTGCATATCGGCATCCATAGTAATTACTACGTCACCAACAGCCTCATTGAAGCCAACTTGAAGAGCCGCAGATTTGCCATAGTTTCGCATAAAGCGGATACCTTGAACTTGCTGAAATTTGGCAGATTGCTCTTGGATTACTTTCCAGGAAGTATCTGTACTGCCATCATCAATCAAGAGTACTTGAAAGGAAAAACCGTGCTTTACACAAACACGGTTAATCCATTCACATAATTCCGGTAAAGATTCCTCTTCATTGAAAACAGGAACAACTATAGAAATCTGAATACTTTTGTTCATTACATGCCAAATTCAGGCTCGTCCTTTTTGGTAATTGCAGCTATAATTAAGCTAATGATTACGCCAAAAATAAGGGAAAAAATCAATGCCATCACTAAAACTGCTTCAGCAGAGGTGAAAAGATCAATCATTTCAGCGGCTGGATTATTAGCACCACCTCCTTGACTTTCCATTTGCATAAGAGCTTGTTCTCTTGCTGCAATTAAACTAGAGCCATCAATAAATTTCAAATAAACATATACAATTATAGAATTTATGATTGTACTGATTAATACAACCATAAAGCCTAGTCTAAAGCCTTCACCAAAACTCATAAAACCATTTCCCGAATTTTTAAATTCGCGATGAGCCATAACTATCCCGCCAATCAAAATGAGTACGGTAATCCATTGAGCTGGATTCTGAGTTGATGATGATGTAATTAAGAAAATTACTGAAATAATAACTCCAATTAGGCCAACGATACCACCATATCGCATACCTAGTGAACTGATACTTGGTCTTTCTTCCATGATTATTAATGTTTTAGGTTCTCAAGCAAGATATTCATCTATCGCTTAAACTTCAATTCAATAGGGCTTAATGGTTCTTAATACCCTTGAGCGATTAATTTTTACTTCGATTGAGGTTTGAGCTTTCTAAAAATAACAGTAACTAATGGAGATAACACCAAACCCGCTAGTATTTTTTTCACAAATGCATCCAAAACCAATGCAGACTTTCCCATCTCATTAGTCTTATCAATTTGATTTTGAATAAAATCTTCACCTAGGCTCTCTA
The DNA here is from genome assembly GCF_049340005.1 of Peijinzhouia sedimentorum. Classification (NCBI taxonomy): domain Bacteria; kingdom Pseudomonadati; phylum Bacteroidota; class Cytophagia; order Cytophagales; family Peijinzhouiaceae; genus Peijinzhouia; species Peijinzhouia sedimentorum. Next base: position 4,384 of record NZ_JBMPIY010000010.1, on the reverse strand, counting down.
ATTTAGAAGGCGGCATATTGTTGAGCTGCTCAATACTAGAAATGCGGTAATTCTCAATAAAATCCGGCTCGATCACACCAATAAATAGTAAAATAAATAAGCCAAAAACTGAGGAAAAAGTAATGTAATGGAAAAAACCAATCGTCATTCCTTGACCAAAACTCAAAAGCCTATTGTTATAATAATCACGAAATTCCTTCATCCCTACACCTAAAGTGAGGAAGATTAATAACCCATCAATAAATAACATATGCAAATTTACCATTGGCTCTTGACCCGTATAATGCAACGCCAAAAAAGCCATTATAGAGAGAACAGATGCAACTAAGCCATATCGACTACCAACGCCAGCCAAAAATTTTGTCATATGTAAAACTCTTGAAATTCACCTCTAATCACTCCAATCACTTTTCCTTTTAATTCCTTCCCGAAAAAGGGTGAGTTTTCTGATTTAGAAAAATTGTTGTTTTTATCGAAAGTCCAATTTGTGTCAGGGTGAAAAATGCTCAAATTAGCTTCTGCCCCTTCTGTAATTGTTGGGACTTCTAATCCTAAAAGTTTTCTAGGAGCTAGGGCCAATTTATCAATTAGTAATTCTATTGATAATTGGTCTTTCAGGCTATTTAAAATTGGATAGACTGTTTGCAATGCGATAATACCATTCTCTGCCAAATCAAACTCCAGATTTTTTGACTCCACATCTTGCGGCTGATGAGATGATACAATTACATCTATGGTTCCATCTTTCAAGCCTTCAATAAGTGCTTCTCTATCTCTTTTACTACGAAGCGGTGGATTCACTTTGTGATTTGTATCAAAATCTGCTACATCTTCATCTGTAAATAGCAATTGATGAGCTGCAACATCACAAGTAATTTGCATTCCTTCGGCTTTAGCCTCTTTTATTCGCTGAACACTTCCTTCACAGGAAATATTGGAAAAATGAATTCGGCCATTCGTGTATCTCAATATTTCGATATCTCGAGCTACCATCAATTCTTCTGCAAGAGAAGGAATTCCCTTCAAACCTAGATGGGTGCTTACCAAACCTTCGTGCATGGTACCAAAACGCGACAACAATTTATCCTCAGGCCTATTAATAAGCAGACCATTAATTGGTTGCAAATATTGTAAGGACTTCAACAAAATATCAGGATGCCATACTGGCTTCAAACCATCCGAAAAAGCAACCGCACCTGCATTACTCAAATCGAGCATTTCAGTCAAGTCTTCTCCTTCGGTTTCCAAACTAACCGCCGCAATTGGGAAAATTTGTACTAAGCGATGTGGATTTCCTTTTGAAACGGAAGTGACAGCATTTTTGCTTTGAATTACCGGTTTGGTATTGGGCAATATCGCTACACCAGTAAATCCACCAGCTGCTGCGGCATTAGCACCCGATTCCAAATCTTCCTTATGCTCGAAGCCCGGGTCAGCAAAATGTGCTTGCATATCGAACCATCCTGGCGACACAAACCCACCTCCCGCATCTACCAATTTATCAGCTGACAATATATCATCTGATATAGATTTAATCACTCCATTCTCAATCAAAATGTTCTTTTTCAAACTGTTATGAATTGAACGAGGATCAAGAATAGATACGTTTTTGAGCAGGATTTTCATTAGCATTTAATTGATTTTCAACATCAAGAGGAAAACACATTTGGCAAATTTACCAATCATTATAAATAAATGGCTAAATCTTGCTAGACAATTATTTTACTTGATGAATCGAATAATAAGGATTTCGCAAACAAAGAAGAATACAGCAATCAACAAAGCGTATTTCCAAAGTGGAAAACCAGAAAAGCGGGAGGATAGTTTTTGTTCAAAGTTATTCAGTTCCTGCGTTTCTGAAATGTTGAGATTGCTGATAAACTCAGCCACTCTTGTCAATTGAGCAGCATTTAGAAACTGCTGAATCGATTCTCCCTTCGGTAAGTTAAAAGCCAAGATTGAAACTATATCATCACCCTGCCTCACTTCATAAAAACCGGGCCTAAGAAAGCCTTCTTGTAAATTCATAATTAGCCTATTCCCAACCATTCTTTGATCTGGGATAAATTCTTCATTTTCGTTTACAAGCGTAAAAATATCATTAGTGTTTGCGCCCTCTACTTTCAGAGAAACAAAACTGCTATTGGTATAATGGTATAGTGAATTGCTGGATTGCCTTGACAAACTGGCCATTTTGTACATCAAAGGGACAAATAATGCATGGCGCGGGAGGTTTGTGAAGTCATCGGACAATGGGCTAGCAAAAGAGTAAAGATTACCAAATTCTCCCGTTGCAACCAAAAAAGGTGTACCATTCCGAAGAGTGATAAATGTATTTCGCTGGCTTGGCAACATATATTCAGCTCTGGCTGAAGGTAATTCAATATTTGATTCCAATTCAGTAAACACATCACTAAAAAGGGGGTTTTCAATATCAGGCTGGCTAAATTGTGACAAGCTTGGTTCAGTTGAAGACCTTATCATAGAAAACCCTTCGAGTAATGAAAAACTATTCAATTGCATCGTTTCTGAGGGGATAATCAAAACAGCTCCACCATCTGCCATAAAACTATTGATATTGCTGGCCAAAGGAGAAGATAGATTATCAATTTCATTTAGGATTATCAAATCCGCTTCTTCCAACAAAGTATAATCAACATTGGATTGCGGATAATAAGAAAAATCGAATAAGGCTTCATTCCCATAAACACCTTCTAAAAATGGCGAGGATCCTGATTCACCAAGCTGAATTATTTTGATTCGATCTTGTCCACGTAGCACCAAATCAAATTGGTTATCATACGTATTCGGAAAATCATCAATTACGATAGAGACTTGAGCACTTTCTTCAACATCGACATTGATTGGGAAATTAACTTCAGTACTACTCTCAGCAGAAATTCGAGTACTTGTACTTCCTTGATTATCTCCATTTACAATAAGTCTAACGGGAATCTCACCAGTATCTTGAGAGCCCGAATTTCGCAAGCGTACTACCAAGCTATTGGGTTCACCTTTAATGAAAAATGGACTAGCCAAGTAAGTTGAATCAATAAATACATTACTAGAAATTGTGCCTTCGATAGCTAAGAAATTGAATTGCCTGATACTATCTGCTGGCAAAAATTCATCAGCGGCAACATCATTCACTTGAAAGTCAGAAACAACATAAACCTCCTTATAATCAGAGCCACTCTCTTCTATAAGATCCTTTGTGAATTGTAATGGATTACCAATTTGAAAATCTGTATTCAATGAGGACAATTCATCAAGAACTTCTTCTGCAGATTTGTAAGTACTAAGTCTAGATGGGCTAGAATTAGTGTATAATTGAAATCGATACGTATCTGGATAGGCATTTACGATATCTTGAGTCAATTTAACTCCTTGATCAATTTTCTTAATCCCGCTAGCAAACTCACCTTCCATACTCAAGGAATTGTCTATATGGATAATTACTTGACCAGTGCTGTCTTGCTGTTCTCCATTTTTAAATGGTTGAGCAAATGCAAGAACAATAAATGTTATAAATAGCAATCGCGAAGTGAGAATCAACCATTCCTTAAGTTTGCGCTTTTTCTGGTTACTTTCCTTTACCTCCCGCAAAAATCTAGTGCTAGAAAACACTACACGTTTTGTCTTTCTAAAATTAAAAAGATGGATAATGATGGGTATAAGAAGAGCTAAAAAGCCCCAAAGAAAAATCGGATTGGCGAATGTCATGAGTTAAATCTACAAAAGGAAACGCATTGAAAAGTGAAATGTTATAAGGCTTACAATTCACCTATGTCCTCAGACCATAAAGCTGGATTATTCTTTATAAAACTATCCATCATCTCAAAACATTCAGGCAAATTCAGGTCTATCACTTCTACACCATGAGACTCCATAAATTCACGAGCTCCAGAGAAAGTTTGAGACTCTCCTACAATTACTTTTGGAATTTTAAACTGCACAATTGTACCTGCGCACATGTAGCAGGGCATTAATGTACTGTAAATTACAGTATTTTTATAACTACCAACACGGCCTGCATTAAATAAACAATCCATTTCGCCATGCAAGATTGGGTTCTTTTCTTGAACACGTTTATTGTGTCCTTTGGCAATCAATTTACCGTCTTTTACTAATACAGAACCAATTGGAATACCTCCTTCACTTTGGCCTAGAAGAGCTTCATCAATAGCCATTTTCATAAATTCATCCATAGCGCAATAATTTTTCTCTAAAATAGGGAATAAGCTAATAGCAGACGAATAAAATACTTGGAAGGTTGAATTAGCGGGAGGTTAGGACTACTTAATTTGATTTCGTATAAACGCAAAAACGCCCGATAGAAGTGCATCTATCGGGCGTTCGAATAAAAATACGGCGACGACCTACT
>NZ_JBMPIY010000009.1:0-138755 GCF_049340005.1 Peijinzhouia sedimentorum | reverse complement strand
AGCAAGCTGCGAATGGATAGCAGGCTATCCGTTTTAGTGTAATCGTTAATGTCTATTACTTCCGGAGCTCCTTCTATGGCATTTTCACTCTTGCAGCTAATCAAAAGAAGAAATCCCAGTAGGGTGAAGCCTATAATGCCTCTCGGCAGGTTGTGAGAATTAAAGCCTTTCATTTTAGTAATGGTTAAGGTTAAGAGGACTCAATATAAGCTTTTGGCCAAGCTTATATTGAGGAAGAAAATACAAGAATTGACCTACGCATATAAATTTATAATTATACTATGTTTTATTCTTATATTGAATATTTAGGAAGATAAAGTATAAAAAATTAAATGCAAATCTCGACCTTGTGAAAGGTCTGAGTATTTTAAGTTAAGTATAGAGTGCCTATTTAATATATTATGATCTACTAACTAGTATGTTATGATAATTGAAAACATGCCTATTTTTTGTGGAAAGTGTAGGCTCATTTGATGTATTTGAGCATTTTCGGTTTCGATTTAAAGTTTTATATGACTTAAGTTGAGAATAATAACAAAAAAAAAATGTTCAACATGTTTTTTATTAGTATAAAGTTAATTATATTTCGATTGTTGTAGTACTACTAAATAAGTTCCTGATAGCTTAATTAAATATTGGGTGCACAATTATGATTCTCACTATTATTTGTGTATAAATGTTAGATGTGAGAAAAACTCTACTATTATGTTTAAAAAAAGTAAAAATTTCTTTTATGCAATTCCAGTTTTATTTGGTCTTTGTTTTGGCTTTATGGTTCCAAATTTACAGTCACAAGACAAAAATTTAGATGAAGCGCTTGGGTTCACATGTTACACAGCATGGAGTACAGATGAGAATGAGTTTTTCACTTATTGCATTACTTGTCAACGACAAACAGGTAAATACCACGAGCATACAGCTGGTGATTGCGGCGGAGGTCCTGTGGAAGTTGAATAATAAGTTTGGAAGAGGCTGTCTCATTAGTGAGATAGCTTCTTTTATTGCAAAATAACATTGGATTGAAGTGTACTAAATATAAAAAAAATGATTTTTTATAATAGGAAGTATTACTCACCAAGAATTTTAATTATCAACCAAAATATTGTTTGAGAAAATTTGAGATTGTTCTTTTGAGAAATCCTCTTTAGACATGTTTAAAATAGATTTAATGAAATGAAAATTAGCAATTTGGTTTTAATTATTTCCTTTCTCTTTTTATTAATCTCTTGTAGTAAAGAAGAAAAAGAGGTAATAAATATAGAATTAGAGGGGAAAGAAATCTTAAAAGATGAAGTAAAAATTAATAAGATTATTTCAGTAGATTCAATCTTATTAGGATTCCGAATGGATGACGATTATTATTTTTCTTTATACCATAATGAAACTTATGAAAAGTATGGAGATATTCTAAAAAGAGGAAATGGCCCTAATGAGTTTAATTCTCCAATCAGAGTTCATGGGTTTGAATACGAGAATCGAGATCTATTTCTATGGTTTCATGATATAAATGAAGTTAAGCTTCATAGGTTAAATATTACTAAAAGTTTGATACTAGATGAAACCATAATCGACAAAACACTTAAAATTCCATTAAATCCAGATCCTTTAAGCATTCGATTTATAAATGACTCAATTATTGTTTTTAATAATTCGAATCTATCATTGAGAATCAATCAACTTAATTATTACAACCTCAACAGTGATAGCTTATTTAAGGAAATACAATTTGATTTGGAGTATGAAAAGCAGTCTCAAGAAGTAGAGTATATACAATACATTTATAACATAATTTATGTTAATGTATTTGATATAAAACCAAGTAAAGATAAAATTGTAACTGTTTATCAATATCAAGATCAAGTAGATTTATTGAGTAGCGAAGGAATTAGGTTGAATCGTTATCAAAACAGCACTGATTATATGAATAAAAGTACTGATTTTTTATCTTCAAGAAAAAGAAGTGCATTGAATATTTATTACAAGGCAGTCGAAGCAGATGATAATTTTATTTATGCTTTATACTATAATCAGCCTAGTGAACTCTATCTAAATCAGCATCATAATTCTTCCATTCATGTATTCGATTGGGATTTGAATTTGATTGCAGAAATTAAATTGAAAGACTACCTTTTAAATTTCAGCCTTAATAAAGAGCAAGGGACAATCGTTGGATATGATTATTTTAATGAAAAATTACTAGAGTATGAAATTAAGAAAATTATTAAAGATCTTTTATAGTGTAAGTTTGTTTGTTGCTGCGTTTGCAATTGTTCAATTATTATCTGTTAATAGGAATGATAATCAAATCAATTCAATTAATGGTAATTTAGAGATGTCTTCTAACCAACATGATTTTGGGAGACTTAAACAAAACATTTCCGATACTTTTCTGATCACACTTCAAAATCCTACAAATGAAAAAATTATAATAGAAGAGGTACAAGCTCCATGTTCCTGTACAAATTTTCACTTGTATAAGTACGAATTGGAGCCCAATGATGAAAGTCATCTTATGATTATTTATGATTCCAAAGACCTTGGCATTTTTAATAAATCGATCTATATAGTTTCAAATACCCAAAATAGCCCACAGCAAATAGTGATAACAGGTGAAGTACTAAAAGAACTAGTTCAATAATTAGAGAATTTTATTTAATGGTTAATTATAGATTAGGGTTTTGGCTCAAGTAAACAGATTGTTGTACTATTGTATTTTAACAGTCTATAGCTAAAAGCAAAAAAGGGACAAGGCAATAATTATCCAATTGCCTTGTCCCTTTTTTGTATAAGCGAAATAGTAAGACGAGCTTAGATGAGGATATATTGCTTTTATTTCACCTCATATTTCAGCTTCATTGTAATAGAAGCTGTCTTGGCTTTAGAAGAGGTGTTAAATGTGCCGCCCCATGAATAGTCCTCCCCAGAGTTTTGTCCGGTAATCTGGAAAATTCCCATTTGAGCATCCTTTAATTCACCCAGTTTAGCTCCAGCATTTTCAGCTATTTTCTCAGCTCTTAATCTTGCATCTTCAGTAGCTCGAGAAACCATTTCAATTTTCAGTTCTTCTAATTTGGTAGAGTAGTATCTTGGAGCTTGCGAGTAGAATTGTACTCCTTTGTTTAAGAGCTCAGTAATCTCTCTTGAGATTTGCTCAATTTTCTCTACATTATAAGACTCTATTTGTACAGATTGATTTAGTGTATATCCGATAAATTCCTCACCTAAATATCGGCCATCAGCACTATAATTGCTTTTGGTATTACGCATCGTATTTACAGAGCTAAATACCAAATCGTTTAGTTCAATGCCCTTACTTGTAAGGTATTCCGACACTATTTTTTTATCACTTTCAAGCCCGGCATAAGCCTGCTGTAAGTCTTGGTTCTCTTTGGAGAAATTACCTTCCCAAACGATTAGATCTGAAATGAAATCTGTTTCACCCAAACCCGTTACTGAGATGGTGCCATTTTGGTTGTTTCTGTTTATCACAGCATTGCCTAATACGATGGCCGCTATGATTATTGCTATTGAGAATAAAATTGGAGCGATGATATTTTTCATAATTGATATTTGGATTGGTAATTAGCTATTTTTTGAATTTGGTATACATTCATTCATTATCCTCGGCTAGTGGAAATATGAGCGTTTATATTCTTCTTACTTTGATAACAATCATTAATTCAGTAATTTATTTCCAAATCATTTAGCAGAATTCAAGCCAAGAACATGAAAGAGCGCATAAGATTAAAAGTAAATGGAAGAGAACATGAGATGGAGATTGATCCGGAAACACCACTTTTATATGCGTTGAGAAATAATTTGGCTTTGAATGGAGCCAAATATGGTTGTGGTATTGGCCAATGTGGCGCATGTATGGTTTTGTTAAATGGCAATGCCCAAACTTCTTGCAATATCACATGCACCGCCGCAGCAGGGTATGAGATCGTGACTATAGAAGGCATTGGTGGTCAGGAAAATATGAGTCCGGTTCAGCAGGCTTTTGTGGAGGAACAAGCCGCCCAATGCGGCTATTGCGCCAATGGAATGGTGATGACTGCGAGTGCTTTGCTAAGCAGAAATGCTAATCCTACCAACGAAGAAATAAAGCAGGGGATGAATAGAGTACTGTGTCGCTGTGGCACACATAGCCGTATCCTGAAAGCAGTAAAAAATGCCGCTGCAAAATAGCAATTCTTTAACCTCCCGCTTTTTTTCAAAAGGAAAACTCATTGAAATGACGTACTCAAAAATCACCGATATCCTGCCCAAAAACAATCGCCGAAGTTTCTTAAAACAAACAGGCAGTTTGCTTATTGGCTTCAATCTTTTGCCTCTTTCATTTTGCTCATCCAATCCTGTTCAAGATTTTTTAACAGAAGATTTACCTTTCGAAGTAGATAGAAATCTGGTGGACGCTTGGATACGAATAGATGCCGATGGATCGGTGACGGTACTCACAGGAAAGCTCGAACTGGGACAAGGAATAAAAACTGCGCTAATGCAGATTGCCGCCGAAGAATTGGATGTTGATATGAGTCGTGTAGATATCATCATTGCGGATACAGGTAGAACGGCGAATGAGCGCGTGACTGCCGGTAGTGGCTCTATCGAAGGCAGCGGAACGGCGATAAGAAATGCAGCCGCTGAGGCAAGAAGTATCTTGATGAAATTGGCAGCAGAAGAGCTCAAACTTTCGACAAACGAATTGACTGTGGTGGATGGCGTGGTGAGTGGAAGAAGTAGCGATAAAACCGTGGCATATTGGGATCTGCTGAAAGGAAAAAAGATAGATGGTAGAGTAAGTGGAAAGGCGCAACAAAAAAATCCCAGTGACTATACCATTGTAGGAACCGGATATAAGCGGGAGGATATCAAACGCATGGTAACGGGAGGCGAGAATTACGTGCAAGATTTACGCTTTCCCGATATGTTGCATGCACGAATTGTAAGGCCGGCAAATTACCTATCCAAATTGGTCAACCTGCCAAAAGCCGAAGCGCTCAAGATGGAAGGAGTGGAGGATATAATAGTCGATGGGAGTTTTGTGGGAGTGATTTGCCAAGAGGAGTTTCAAGCCATTAAGGCAATGAATTTTCTCAAAGAAAATGCCGAATGGGATAGCCCAAAAATTTCGCCATTGGCGGATAAACTCTATGAAGATATGATAGCCAATAGCAATCCACCCAATTTGGTGGAAGATAGTGGCTCAATCGAAAGAAATTTATCAGAGGGTGATACCATTGAAGCCGAATATTTCAGACCATTTCACATGCATGCTTCCATCGGGCCATCTTGTGCGGTAGCGCTATGGAAAAATGACCAACTCACCATTTGGACACATAGTCAAGGCGTATATCCCTTGCGAAGTACAGTGGCCGCTATGTTGAATCTGCCGGAAGAAAAGATAAGAGCTATTGGAGTGCCAGGCAGCGGGTGTTACGGTCATAATGGTGCAGATGATGTTGCCGCTGATGCAGCCTTACTTGCTATGAAAATGTCTGGTAAGCACATTCGCCTGCAATGGATGCGGGAGGAAGAGCACGCTTGGGAGCCTTATGGAAGTGCGATGGTAATGCGAATGAATGGAGAGGTAAAAGATGGGAAAATCACAGCATGGCATGCCAAACTATGGTCGGATACGCATAGCACTCGACCAGGTGGCAGGCCCGGAAATATTATTTCAGCTAGGTATCTTGAGAAGCCTTTTGAAATGAGAGCGGGAGGATATTCTGGTGGAAGCTACAGAAATGCTACCCCACTTTATCGTGTAGATGCATTGAAAATCGAAATGCACGATTACACTAGCCCTTTGCGAACTTCGGCTTTGAGAGGTTTAGGTGCCTATGCAAATATCTTTGCCTTGGAATCATTTATGGATGAATTAGCTCAAAAGGCCGGCATCGATCCCGTTGACTTTAGATTACAAAATCTGCCTGATGCTAGAGGAAGAGAAGTGATTGATGCAGTAGTAAAGGCCAGCAATTATAGAACTCGACAATTGGAGTCGAATGTGGGTTTGGGAATTGCCTTTGCACAATACAAAAATTCAGCATCTTATTTTGCCATCATCACCGAGGTGAAAATGGATAAAGAAAACAAGAAAATCCAACTAGTGAAAATGGCGGGTGCAATTGATGCCGGACAGGCAATAAATATCGATGGACTCAAAAACCAAACCGAAGGAGGGATGATCCAATCGGCTAGTTGGACGATGCTAGAGCAAGTGAAATACAATGAACAAGGAATTGAAAGCACGAACTGGAATAGCTATCCGATTATGCGCTTTCAAGATGTGCCTGACATCGAAGTAGAAGTAATAAATAGACCCAACGAAAAAGCCCTGGGCGCTGGAGAAGCTGCACAAGGACCAACGTCCGCATCAATCGCCAATGCAATATTTAATGCATGCGGACAAAGATTGAGAACTCTGCCATTTACAGCCGATAAGATCGATTGGGAAAGAATTTAAACTGCTTTTTAACCGTCTTTATTAATTATTCAAATTGCTATAGAATTTTGAATTAGATTCACATTAATTCAAATCTATCGAATGAAAAACTCATTTTTGATCCTACTACTTGTAGGCCTTTTATACGCCTGCAACAATGACCCAAATGATCAAAGTAAAAGTAAAAGCAAAGCTTACACGCTGCTCAACGATTCTGAAATCCGATTTCCACTCGATAGTCTAACTGGTCAAAAACCTCAATATATACAAGTAGTTGAAGGTGAAGATGGAAATAGATCGTTTACCTTTTTCAATAGCTTAAACCATTCGCTTTACTTTTACGATTTTGACACTAGAGCTATTGATAAAATAATTGCCTACGAGCGAGAAGGTCCAAATGGAATTGCAAGGCCAACTGGATATCATATTTTGAATGAAGACTCGATCTATATTTTCAATCTACTGAGCAATGAATTAATCAGAACCAATAGCGAAGGAGAAAGCTTCGAGCGTATTTCGATGATTGGAGGAGAAAGCATGACATCCGCAGATTGGGCCTTGCTGTATCCTCAGTTTTTCCCGCAGTCAGTTACGCCATTTCTATCCAATAAAGACGAACTCATCGTTGCAGGCTCTTACATGTGGGCTATTCCTGATTCAATAATTTCTACTTTTAAATTCACTGCTAATATCAATCTACAAAATAACTCGGTTCAATATCAACATAGTTACCCAACTGAGATTTTTGGGAGCAAATTCAATTGGGATGATCCATTTTATACCACCGTACATTACGATTTGAATTCCAATACGCAAGAAATGATTTACAGCTTTCCAATTACACATGATTTGTATATCGGCAAATTGGGTGAGCCTAATTTGAGAAAGGTAGAAAGTGCAAGAGATGCCAAAAGTATTTTACCACTGATGACAAGTAACGCCGGAGAATCCACCCGTATGGAGATGGCTGAGCATGTTAAGCAAACAGATATTTACGGAGGGATTAAATATGATCCATTCCGAAATCTCTATTATCGATTGCTGAAGAAAGGAATTAATAATGTAGCGGAGGATATCTCTTGGCAAGAAAAGCCAATTGTCATTCTGATCCTCGATGAGAATTTACAATATGTTGGTGAAACTGAGATAGGTTTGCTTAAAGACTGGAATACAGAAAATATGCTTGTAACTAAAGAAGGCTTGTTGATTGAATACCTAGGCAGCGAAAATGCTGAAGATGAAGATTTCATCATCTTCAAGCTTTTTGAAGCGGAGGAGTTGTTGGAAGAATAAGCTATTCCTCCCGCTTATTCCTTCACCACTCGTGTACCTTTATAAAGCTCGTATCTCAGCAAACGACAGTCGATGGTTCCGTTGTAAAACTCGATTCTACGACTTGCTTTCAACCTTACTTTTTTAGCTAATTCCAAATTGCCTGTAAAGATAAACCCGGTATAGCCGGCACATTTCTGTTTCATGAAATTGCCAATTCGATCATAGGTTTCTTCCAATGCCTCTAATTCGCCTAATCGCTCACCATATTCAGGATTGAAAAATAGAATTCCGTGATCAGTTTCGGGAATTGTAGTGTCTGCAAAATCGCAATGCTCCAATTGTATCAAATGATCCACACCTGCGAATTGCGCATTCTTTTTGGTGTCTTTCAAGGCATCTACACTCAAATCCGAAGCGATAATGATAAGTCCTTCAGGCTCTTGGATTTTTGCTTCGAGCTCTTTCTTTAAGTTATTGTAATATTCTGGTTCATAGCCTTTTATATGCTGAAATGCATACTGATCTCTATACAGCCCAGGAAAGCGATTACTTGCAAGCATTGCTGCTTCAATGGCAACCGTTCCCGCGCCACACATTGGATTCACAAATGGGCTTTTCAAATCCCAACCAGTAGCCAAAATGGTACTTGCAGCCAAATCTTCCATCATTGGTGCAAGTCCAGGGATTTTACGGTAGCCATGTTTGGCCAAGGTTTTTCCAGTTGTATTTAGGTACACATTGGCTTCTTCATTTTTCCAGAAAAGCTGAATTACAGCTCCTTCAAAATCTGATCCCGAATTAGGTCTATCTCCCGTTATTTCACGAAAACGATCTACAATGGCATCTTTGATTTTCACATTCACAAATAGCGGATTATCCACACTTTCGTGATTCACGGTAGATGCTACCGAGAAATAGGTATCACTGCTAATGCACTGCTCCCAAGGCAGCACATTTATCATATCATAGAGTTCCCGGACATTCCTCAAAGGGAAGGATTTCAACTCGAATAACACCATGCTCGCGGTTCGCAAATGCATGTTTAGAAATATACAATCGTTAAGGGAACCATCCAGCTCTACCGTGGTGCGAGTGCTAAAAGTTGGGTTGAAGCCAAGTGCAATAACTTCCTGCTCCAAATATGAAACTGCGCGATCTTTACAAGTAATCACGACTTTCGAAATTCTATTGAAATCCATCATTGCTGTAAAATTAGGCAATTTTGAGAAAGGGACAGGGAATTTTAATTCTTAAGAAATGAAAAGGAAATTGGAATGTGCTATAAGGTATTCATTGTCATATAGCATAAAGCACTTAATTAGGTAACTCAAAGTACACCTACAGCTTTTATCAAAAAGCAGATCAAGCACAAATAGACAGAAAAAGTTATTTTCTCAAAGACTCAAAAGACCTTGAAAAAGTTTAAAGAGAAATTTTATCTATAATTGAAGACTTCATATATTCGATTAGTATTGTCGTGTCAAATAAATCAGTTGCTAAATCAAAAATAGAATTTAGGATGAAAAACAAAGTGATTAGTTTATTCAATAGATCAAATACTTCGCAAAACAAAGAGGTTAAATATTCTCAATTGTTGGAGAAATTTTTAAAGCCTTTTGTTCAAGAATTTGAGGAGGTGGAATATTATGACGAAATTATAGAATTTGGAATGAATGCATGGAACTTCGGAAATATGAAAATGCTTTTGCCTAAAGGAGTTCTGAATGAAGTAATGACTGTTGAAAATGCTCAGGATATAGATGTAGATCTATTAAAAAGAATGATTGATTATAAAGTCCTTCATTTTAAAGAATTCACCAATTTTATAACAGATTATGAATTAACTGAAACCGGAGGAGATCCTATACTGTCAGTAATTACACAGGATCAGGGTTCTTATTTGGCAATGATGGCCGAAAGTATGGAGTCTGAAGATTCAGATATGGATTTTGAAGAAGGCCACATTGATCGTTTTGCCATAATTGTAAAACCCTTGCAACCCTTTATAGACTGGTATTTAAATCTATACCCAGATGATCCAGAAGAGCTTGAAGAAGTGATGCAAACTCGTACATATCTTTTGAGTGATGATGTTGAAAATGAAGAAGCCTGGCTCAGAAAGAAATTTGATAAAATTTTTCAGCTGGAGTTAGAAACATTTCATCCCAATAAAAAGGAATGGCCTCAGAAAAGAAATTACAAAATGTTTAAAGATTGGCTTCGGGTAGAAATATCAACAATGATTTATGATTGTGAAGAGTATCCTATTTCAAAATTTTAATGATTTGAGTTAAATCCATTCTGGATGAGTGTCAAATTGACTGAAAACGATATTTCCTTCCATATTAGAGGTTCTATTTTTGATGTTTATAACGGCTTGGGAGCAGGGTTGCTTGAATCTGTTTATGTGGCGGCATTAGAATTGGAGCTTTTAAATAAAGGGTTGACAGTTAGGAGAGAAGTGCCTGTGCCTGTTCACTACAAGGACACCAAATTGGAATTAGGCTTTCGCATAGATTTATTAGTGGAAGATAAGGTGATTATAGAAGTGAAATCAGTTGAACATCTTGCGGAAGTGCATCATAAACAGGTTTTAACCTATTTGAAAATAACGGAATTGAAACTAGGGATTTTGGTGAATTTTAATGTAGCGAATATTAAGGCAGGAATATTCAGAAAAGTAAACGGCTTATAGCTTTTCTCCCGTAAATACCCTCAGAAGGAAAATCTGCGCCAAACTGCGCTATTCGCGGGAAATCTTTTTTATTTCCCGCAGATTACGCTGATATACGCAGAGAAGAAATCTGTGGCAAACTACGCTATCCGCGGGAAATCTTTTTTATTTCCCGCAGATTACGCTGATATACGCAGAGAAGAAATCTGCGCTCATCTGCGCTATCCGCGGGACACTTTTTTTATTTCCCGCAGATTACGCTGATATACGCAGAGAAGAAATCTGCGCTATCCGCGGGATACCTTTCTTATTTCCCGCAGATTACGCTGATTCCCGCAGAAAAATACACTAAACTTTATTGATCATTTATATATTTCTGAATGCCCAAGATCATCACCTCCCGCACTTTTGCCTTATAGGATTCCACCGTTTCTGAATGTTCAATGGGAATAAGCGGGAGGATATAGCAATGTACCGTGCCCGGCTTCATTAAAAATGTACCTCTTGGCATCAATTTATTAGCACCTAAAAATAGGAGAGGAGTGATAGGCGTATTCGTTTCAATTGCCAATCGAAAGGCCCCATTTCTAAAAGGCAATAGGAGTTCATTGCTATTATTTCTCGTGCCTTCTGGCGAAATCAAAATGGGAGTACCGGAATCCAAAACCGCCTTTATCCGTTCTTGCCCTTCTTGTCGGCTTTTTGGATCAGTACGATCTATCCATACAGCGAATCCCGAAACTAATTGCCCAAATATTGGAACCTTCGAAAGCTCCTTTTTGCCAAGTGCCTTCACTGCCCAGGGCAATGTGGCAGGAATTGCAGGCGCATCCAGATAGGAAGTATGATTGATTACATAAATCGTCGATCGGATATTTTGAAGATTCTCCTTTCCATAAACCTTGAATTTTATCTGCGTGAAAAAACTCACCAAAGCCACCCAAAGCCTTACAAATTGGTAAGAAAAATGAAAACCTTTCCGACTAACTAAGATTGGAATGCCAATAAATGGCGATAACAAAAGCATAATCCCAATAAACCAAAGGGCTGCCCAAATAGTAAAAAGTATTTTGAGTAGTTTTTTCAATTTGCTGCTTGAACTTTTGTACCAATTTTACAGTAATAATAGTACATTTGAAAAATAAATTTTCTTAACCTCTTTGCTTGCCAAAAGGCCCCTTTTTCCAATTGGGGCCTTTTGTATATAAAAATGGCCATTAAAGCATCTCAACCTATTGGAATTTTTGATAGCGGCATCGGCGGAATGACAGTTGCTAATGCCGTGAAAGCAATTTTGCCAAACGAACAACTCGTTTACTTTGGCGATACGGCACACCTACCTTATGGCGATAAATCTACTGCGGCAATTCAGGCCTATTCCATTAAAATCACCGATGTACTTTTGCAAAAGGGCTGCAAGCTTATATTAATTGCTTGTAATACAGCATCTGCCGCAGCATTCGAATTGGTAAGAGAGTACGCAGGCTCTCGGGCCAAAGTAGTAAATGTCATCGACCCGGTAGTGGACTACATCAGAGAAAATTATGATAATGTAAAAATAGGCTTAATTGGTACCCGGCAAACGGTGGCTTCCGGAACCTATCAGCGGAAAATTGAAGCACTTAACCAAAATATTGAATGCAAAGCTTTGGCGACACCCCTGTTGGTTCCCATGATTGAAGAAAGTTGGATAAAAAACGACATTAGTAAGCAAATAATTAACAGCTATTTGGCACATGAAGAGTTAAATGATATCACTTCGCTGATTTTGGGATGTACGCATTACCCACTTATAAAATCTCAGATAAAAGAATATTATTTCGATAAAGTTGATATACTTGATACCGCAGCCATTGTAGCCAAATCAGTAAAAGCATATTTAGAATATAATCATCTGCTTTCGAGTAAATTAATGGGCTCAGATCATTTCTTAGTTTCCGATCTTACACCAAATTTTGAGGCCACAACCAAACTATTCTTTGGCTCGCAAGTTCCGTTAGAGAAATATCCACTTTGGGAGTAATCCTCCCGATTGCTTACTTTGCATTGCCATGTCAACCATTCTTTATTTCCTTCCATTATTAGTGCTTTTTACAGTACTGGCCGTATGGGCAGAAAGGAAAATTGGTGGCTATATTCAAGATCGATTGGGACCAACAGAAGTTGGCTATTATGGTCTTTTACAAACCGTAGCGGACTTACTCAAGTTACTCACAAAAGAGGATATCGTGCCAAGTAAAGCCGATAAATGGCTTTATAAAATTGCTCCGGTTATCATATTTGTCGCTGTTTTCACAGGTTTTTCTGTCCTCCCGCTTACTTCCGGCTGGCGGGGCGCCGGACTCGAAACGGGCGTTTATTTCCTATTAGCTATCGTTTCCTTAGATGTATTCGGACTGCTGATGGCCGGCTGGAGTGCCAATAGCAAATACACTCTCTATGGCGCCATACGCTCTGTTTCTCAAATTATCTCCTACGAAATTCCACTTGGTCTCACGGTCATCGCTGTAGCTATGATTAGTCAAAGTTTAGATCTCCAAGAAATATCGTATCAGCAAAGTACCTTTTGGGATCATAAAGCTGCCGGAGTTTCTCAAGGATTATTCGGTATTATTTCCTCTGTGGATATGTCTCAGGTTGGGGGTATTTTTCTGTGGAATATTTTCCGCTACCCATTGTTGATTCCTGCATTTCTGATATTCTTTATCGCTTCCTTGGCAGAGAGTAATCGAGCGCCATTTGATTTGCCCGAAGCGGAATCTGAAATCGTGGGCGGCTTTCATACAGAGTATTCAGGTTTTCGCTGGGCATTGGTTATGTTGTCGGAATACGGTGTGATGTTGCTCGTTAGTTTCTTAGCCGCTGTCATGTTTTTGGGTAGCTGGAATAGCCCATTCCCAAATATTGGTTCAGTGAAATTAGCCGATTGGACTAATGGGGAACCCGGAACTGTTTTGGGTCATGTGCTTGGAGCTTTCTGGCTTACAAGTAAAGCCCTATCTTTAATTTTAATTCAAATTTGGGTGCGATTTACATTCCCAAGATTAAGGGTAGATCAGCTCACAAGTTTGTGTTGGAAATACCTAACGCCTGCTTCATTGATTATCATTTTTGTAGCAGCTTTTTGGAGATTGTGGATGCTAGCTTAGTGGATTATGAAAAAGAAAAACACTTATTTGCTAAATATAAAAGATGCTTTCAAAACCCTCTCTACAGGTTTGAAATTGACGATGAAGCATGGCGTGGACACTGGCAAAAAGGCTTCTTCCACAGATCCTATTTGGAGCGACGACTATTTCAAAGAAGGAGATGAACCATTCACGCTTCAATATCCTACACAAAAATTTGACTTACCGGACAATAGCCGAAACAAGCTTCATAATGAGATAGAAGATTGTATCGTATGTGATAAATGTGCAAAAATTTGCCCGGTAGATTGCATCGAAATTGAAGCAATCCGGTCGCCAGAAGAAATTGGCAAGACTTCGGATGGCACAACAAAGCGACTATATGCTGCTCGCTTTGATATAGATATGGCCAAATGCTGCTTCTGTGGATTGTGCACAACAGTTTGCCCTACAGAATGCCTCACGATGACTAAGGAATATGACTATACAAGTTATGACTTTGCAGACCATAATTTCGAATTTGGGGAGATGACACCATTGGAGATTCTGGAAAAGAAACAGGCTTGGGAAAAGTATCAGGAGGAGAAAGAAAAGGAAAAAGTGGCTAAAGCAAGTGCGGCAAAACCTGTAGCCAAAGTAAAACCTGCAATGCCATCAAGGCCTTCAGAAGACAAGAAAGCGGGAGGTTTAGACAGCGACGCTTCTTCAGCAGGAGCCAAGCCAAAACCAAGCTTCAAACCTAGAATGAAGCCAAAAGTGGATGCTGCTAAAACGGAAAATGAAGCAGAAGCACCAAAACCTGTTTTCAAACCAAAAGTAAAGCCATCTATTCCAAAGAAACCTGATGAACCTAAAGATGAATCAACCGAAGCTGCTAAGCCTAGACCGGTCTTTAAACCAAAAATAAAATCAACCGCTCCAAAAGAAGCATCTTCGCAAGAGCAAACAAACAACGCGGAAGAAAAGCCAAAAGCAAAACCTGTATTCAGACCAAAAATGAAACCGGTGGTGAAGAAAAAGACAGATGAGGATGAAGACAAAAATTCAAGCGAATCATGATTGTTAGCATCCTATTTTATCTCTTTGCCGGCTTAGCCATTATTGGTAGTTTGTTTATACTGCTAACCGATAAAATCGTGTATGCGGCATTTTCACTTTTGCTAATATTGCTCAGTATTGCAGCGATTTTTGTTTTGGCAGGCTCAGAGTTTTTGGCTGTTACACAAATTATGGTGTATGCCGGTGGAATTTTGATCTTATTAATATTTGGCGTTTTGATGACGACCAAATTGCAGGATGGTGAAATATTAGTGCCGAAGTCTAATAAGTTTTGGTCGCTACTTTTAGGTGGAGGCTTTTTTATACTGCTATTCTTTATGATTAGCCAAGTGAACTTTGGATTGCTCTCATGGATGCAAGGTTCAGAAAAAGCTGTTGGCGAAGGAATGATAAAGAAATTGGGTACTTTGCTTATGAGTGATTATGTGTTGGTATTCGAATTGGCAGGAATCATTTTATTGGTGGCATTAGTAGCTGCAGCCTTGCTTGCAGGTGAGCGAATAAAGGAGGGGACGAAAGCATGATCGGACTAGACCACTTCTTGATTCTAGGTGCAGCACTATTTTCATTAGGCTTGGCAATTGTCATTGCACGCCGTAATGCCGTAATGGTACTGATGGGAATAGAATTGATGCTGAATGCTTCCAATATCAATTTAGTCGCATTTGGTTATCATGATCCTAATTTGATGCAAGGGCAATTATTTGCACTTTTTGTTATCGTAATTGCTGCTGCGGAGGCAGCGATTGGTTTAGCTATTGTTATGAAAGTATATCGCTATTATTACTCCGCCGATCTCCAAGAATTAAGTAAAGAGCAGAAAATTGTCTGATATTAGCCTATACATATACTCCTTGCTTGCATTGCCCTTGTTGGGGCTTTTACTTTTTCCATTAATCGGTAAGAGCAAGCAAGTCTATTTATATAGTTCAACTATTCTCTCAACGGTATCGCTTATTGCAGCGGCCATTTTGTTTTACTGGGTGTATTCAAGTGATTCTGAAGCAGTCGAATTACTAAAATGGGAATGGCTTTCTGTTGGCAATTTCAGTATTTCCATGGGTATCATGATCGATTTCTTGGGGGCATCCATGGCTTTGGTGGTGGCGATTGTCGCTTGTATGGTACAATGGTTTTCTCTTAGCTATATGGCCGATGATCCAGCTCGCAGCAGATACTTCGCTTTCCTAAATTTCTTTGTATTAGCGATGCTATCCTTAGTGTTTTCATCCAATTTGCTGCAAACCTTTATTTTCTGGGAGTTGGTGGGCTTTGCTTCATGGTTGTTAATTGGCTTTTGGTATCAAAAACCTGCCGCAGCATTGGCCGCAAAGAAGGCTTTTATTGTAAACCGAATAGGCGATTTTGGTTTTGTAGTGGCACTGATGGTGGTATTGGCGATAATTGGCACATTCAATTATTTCGAGATCATAGAGAATATCAGCAATACTAGAGTCTTTTCAGGTGCTTGGCTATTGCCGGTACAAGAAGGCCCTTATCCAAAATTCCAAATCGTTGATGCTTCCATTCTGCATTTGGCGGGTATTGGCTTACTGCTTGCGGTAATGGGCAAATCAGCGCAATTTCCCTTAGCCGTATGGCTACCCGATGCAATGGAAGGCCCAACACCGGTTTCAGCTTTAATCCATGCTGCTACAATGGTGGCAGCTGGTGTGTTTTTAGTGGTTCGCTATTTCTTTCTTTTCACACCCGAAGTCCTCGATGTAATGGCTGTAATTGGTGCCATCACTGCTTTTATGGGTGCCTATGCTGCCTTTTCTCAATTCGATATCAAGAAGATTTTGGCCTATAGCACCATTTCCCAATTGGGATATATGGTATTGGCATTAGGCGTTGGCGCTTGGTCGGCAGGGTATTTTCACTTGGTGACGCATGCTTTCTTCAAAGCAGGCTTGTTTTTAGGAGCAGGTGTTATCATTCATTTTGTGGCACATCATGCCGATAAATCAGATAAGCTCGACCCACAAGATATTCGCAATATGGGTGGGCTTCGAAAAGCATTGCCGGTATTTCATATTTTCTTTTTGCTCTGCACTTTATCATTGATGGGCGTGCCGGGCTTTTCAGGCTTTTTGTCCAAAGAAGCGATTCTCACAGGAGTGATGACCCGAGCTGGTGAAGGTTCTTGGACTTGGATGATCATTGCTTTATTAGCTTTCCTCACTGTATTGATGACGGTATTGTATATGGCTAGATTATACAGCTATGTGTTTCTGGGGAGAGAATATCAATGGATAAATAAGCATTCGCTTTCTTTGAAACTACTAATACCTGTTGTGATTCTTGGTATTTTGTCGGTGGGATTGTGGTTTAGCTTTGGTATCGATTTCAATGAGTCCTGGTTTATCCGTCGTTTGGGCGAACCACTTTTACTTATGAGCAATTTACCAGGCAATCTAACTGCCAAAGAATTTGCAACAATTGGCAAGAGTTATCATACGTTTATCACCATTCTTAGCATTGCTTTGGTACTGATTGCATTAATTGCCTCCGCGAGGATTTTCCGAAATCCAAGGCATGAAATGGCTTATGAATCTAATCAATGGCTGGCAAAACTATCGGCCAACAATTGGTATATAAATACCCTGAATCATTACCTGATTGTGTTGCCGGTACTTAAGGCAAGCCAGTTTTCCACTTGGTTTGATACTAAAGTAATCGACAAAATGGTGGATTTGCTGGGGATATTTGTAGTGGTATTCTCTAATATAGGCTATTGGTTCGATCGTACCTTTGTAGATGGAGCTGTAAATTTTATAGCGAGGTTGAGTGCTGGAATTGGAGGTGTGGCGGGTTCTTCCAAAGATGCTTCTGTTCAAGGTTATGTAATTGTAGCAGTAGCTTTATTTTTGATTTTTCTTGTGGGCTTAGTTTTTGTCTTATGATTTTATGAAGCAGTTTTTACTTTCATCCATCATATTTTTGCCACTGATTTTGGCAGCGGTAGTTTTGATACTGCCTGCCAAAAATCAAGCTGCACAGCGAATTTTAGCATTGCTTGGCTCCTTATGGATTCTGATCGCATCCCTTTATATTTGGATTGCTTCCGATACGCAATCAGGAATTTATCTTCACGAATTGGCTCCTTGGTTTTCCATCGAGCTTAGCTCATTAGGTACACTCAAATTCGATTACTTCATTCTTGCAGACGGACTCAACCTCCCGCTTTTATTATTGACGGGAATAAGCTTAACAGCTGGCGCATTGGCTTCATGGAAAGTACGCGAAAAGTCCAAAGCCTATTTCGCTCTTTACCTTCTTTTAGCAGCATCAATTGCAGGTTGTTTCTTATCGATGGATTTTCTGTTATTCTTCTTATTCTTCGAATTTATGCTATTACCCATGTATTTCTTGATCGGAATATGGGGAGGTCCACGTCGTTCTTATGCATCAATCAAGTTTTTCTTATATACACTTTTTGGCTCATTGCTGATATTGATAGTAATGGTGGCGATGTATGGAAATGTGGTGGATTTGGATGCAAGTGCTAGTAAAATTGGTTTGTCGGAAAGACAATCGAACATCGAGTATATAAATGAAGGCATTGCAAATGGAGATATCTTGAAAAGAGATTTGGTTTTCTCCAATCACTTTGTGAGTCTACATACATCGTTGAATGAACAATCCACCCAAGTATTGGCGGGAGGAATGCTTGACGGGAGTGTAGAAAATACCTTCATGGGAAGGCCACTTCGCTATTGGGCATTTTTACTTTTGCTCATTGGCTTTTTGATCAAATTGCCAGCGGTGCCATTTCATACTTGGCTACCTGATGCGCACGTAGAGGCGAGTACGCCAATATCTGTAGTGTTAGCGGCTATCTTATTGAAAATTGGTGGATATGGTTTGCTTAGAATCGTTTATCCGGCTTTTCCAGATGCTGCATTGCATTATGCTTGGTGGGTGGGTTTACTTGGTGTCGTTGCCATTATTTACGGTGCAATGAATGCCCTCGCTCAAAAGGATTTGAAGAAATTGGTGGCCTACAGTTCTATTAGCCACATGGGATTTGTCTTGCTAGGTTTAGCTTCCTTTACCAGCGAGGGATTAAATGGCGCCTATTATCAATTGTTCAGTCATGGATTGATTTCCGCCATGCTATTTGTAGTAGCAGGCGTTATTTATGATCGCACGCATGACCGTATGATTCAAAACTATGCTGGCTTGGCGACCATTATGCCTAAGTTCGCAGTGCTAGCTTCAGTTGCATTTTTTGCTTCCTTGGGTTTGCCGGGCTTCTCAGGATTTATTGCTGAGATAATGGTGCTATTGGGAGCCTTCCATTCAGATAGCGTAAATTCCCTCATTCCCATTTGGATGGCAATAGTAGCTGCTTTGGGATTAATATTAGCCGCAGCCTATTGCCTTTGGACTTTGCAGCGGATGTTCTTTGGACAAGTATTCCTGCGGAAAGAAATTTGGAGACTCGAAATGGTCGATTTGAGTAGCCGCGAAATGTGGATTCTTGTGCCACTTGCAGTGCTCACTTTAGTATTTGGTATTTTCCCTTCATTACTCTTGTCCGTCACGGAAGTGGCCATTGAACCACTTATTCAGCAAGTATTCGATAATGCGGCTATGTTCAATGCTAAATTGGGTGGGCAATAGTGGAGACATCGCAAATAGACATATTGAACCAAAAACTCCAAAGTGTACTAGACGGCTTTACGGTGATTATGCCCGAATTTGTTTTGGTCATTGGTCTTGCATTTATTCTAGTAGCCGACCTTATCCTCCAAAATCGTAAATCCGAAAAGCAAAGAGCGAAACTGCTGGTGACCTATCATTTGATAGCTCTGTTAGCAGCCTTGGTTGCCAGTTATATTCAATTTCGAGATTTTGCCGAAATCCAAAATCAAAGCTTCAATGGATTTTTGCTAGTAAGCGGCGAAGCCATTTTCCTGCGTAGTCTTTTCTATATCACTGGTATTATCTCTCTGCTGATGTTTCAACGGAAAAGCTCAGCCAAATTATTAGCCGGCAGTGAAGTCCATATTTTCTCCCTTGGTATTTTGATTGGTGCAGGCATTCTGGTGATGTCCTCTAACCTGCTTAGCATTTTCCTTTCTATTGAGTTAATGTCCATTTCGGCATACGCGCTTACCGGAATTCTCAAAAGAGGCGAATCGGCTAGAAGTGCTTTGCGATATTTCATTTTTGGTTCTGTGGCTACTGCTATTATGCTTTATGGGATGAGTTTTCTCTATGGCTTCTCAGGCACGCTCAATTGGCAAAATGCAGGCTTCTGGACGGGTATTCAATCAGTGCCCTTCTATAGTGCGGGTATTGTATTGTTGATGTTTTTTGGCGGATTATTTTTCAAAATATCAGCGGTTCCTTTTCATGTTTGGGTGCCTGTAGTTTATCGAAATGCCGCATGGCCGTCTGTTGCGCTATTTTCGGTGGTTCCCAAGTTGGCAGCATTAATGGCTCTTTGGTTAATTTCCTCCCGCTGGATTTCTATGGAAAATTTGGTGATACCAATGCTAGTGATTGTGTCCGCAGGCTCCATGCTTATAGGCAATTTTTCAGCATTACGAGAAAATAATATCAAAGGTCTGTTGGGTTGGTCATCAATTGCTCAAGCCGGGTTTATCTTAATTACACTTGCAGCACCGATTGAATCATCAAGGTTTCCATTTTTCTTTTATAGCACCGTTTTCCTTATTATGAACTTGGGGGCTTTTTGGTTGGTGCAATCTATTGGGGAAGCTGAGCAAACCTACGATGTGAATCAATGGGCTGGTTTGGGCAAAAAATATACATTCGAAGGAGTTTTGTTAATCGTATTTTTATTGAGTTTGGCAGGCGTACCGCCATTCGCTGGTTTTACTGCAAAACTATTGGTTTTCACTACTTTGTTCGAAATTTACTCAATTGGAAATAGTCCTTGGATATTGTTTATCATCGTTTTTGGAATTCTCAATACAGCCATTGCTATTTTCTATTATTTAAGGATTCCATATATACTTTTTATTAAAGAGGCCGAAAGTGAACCAAATTCGATTAAAAGTAATTGGAGGACTATGATAACTCCTACTATTCTGGGGATAGTCATATTAATATTATTCTTCAAACCAGATTTGTTGTCCATCGTGTTGAATAGTTTTAACTTTGGACTTTAGATAAACCCATGAGCGACAAAATAAAGCACGAGTGCGGTATAGCCCTCATCAGACTTAGAAAACCACTCCAATATTATATTGATAAATACGGCACACCGCTCTATGCTATCAATAAGATGTATTTGCTCATGCAAAAGCAGCATAATAGAGGGCAAGATGGAGCTGGGATAGCAAATATTAAGATTGGAGTAGGAGCTGGAAATAAGTATATAAGTCGTTATAGATCAGTAGATTCTCAAGCAATTACAGAAATATTTTCAAAACTTGGAGCTAAGTTCGAAGAAGCAAAGCGGGAGGGTGGAGAAAATTACCTTAATGAGAATTGGTTAAAAGAAAATGTAGCTTTTACTGGGGAAGTTTGGTTGGGGCACCTTAGATATGGTACTCATGGCAAAAACCAAATTGAAAGCTGCCATCCAATGTTGCGAATGAACAATTGGCGCAGTAGAAACTTGGTTGTAGCGGGCAATTTCAACCTTACAAATGTTGAAGAGCTCTTTAATCACCTTGTAAGTCTTGGGCAGCATCCAAAAGAAAAGACCGATACGGTGACTGTAATGGAAAAGATTGGGCACTTTTTGGATGAAGAAAATCAAATGCTTTTCAATAAATACAAAGGCAAAAATACCAATAAGCAAATCACAGAGATCATTGAAAATGAGCTTGATTTGCAAAGAGTATTGAAGCGTGCTTGTAAGGATTTTGATGGTGGATATGCAATGGCTGGTATGACTGGCTATGGTGGAGCTTTTGTTGCGAGAGATCCAAATGGTATCCGTCCTGCTTACTATTATGCCGATGAGGAGATAGTAGTTGTGGCTTCTGAAAAATCACCAATTAAAACGGCTTTTAATGTTGAGTTTGATGATATCCATGAAGTTGATCCTGGACATGCATTAATCATCAACAAAAGTGGTGAGTTTGATGTATTGCCGTTTCTTGAAACGAAAGAGAAAAAATCTTGCAGTTTTGAGCGAATTTATTTCTCGCGAGGAACCGATCCGGATATCTACCATGAGCGCAAGAAATTGGGCAAGCTTCTAATCCCTCAAATATTAAAATCGATCAATTTCGATTTGAAGAATACGGTTTTTTCCTACATTCCAAATACAGCTGAAACAGCCTTTTATGGAATGATGGACGGACTCAATGAATACCTTGTGCAGAAGCGTAAGGAAATCATCATGGAGAATAAACCACATATCGATTCGCTGGAAGATTTGCTTTCATTTACACCTCGTATTGAAAAGCTTGTGGCAAAAGATGTGAAGCATAGAACTTTCATTACCGATGACGAACATCGTGATGATTTGGTAGCTTATGTATATGATACCACTTACGAGGTAATCAATAAAAAAGTGGATACGCTTGTCGTAATTGACGATTCTATTGTACGCGGAACTACTCTTGAAAAGAGCATTCTCAAAATGCTAGACAGACTTGAACCCCGCAAAATCATTATCGTTTCCTCTGCGCCCCAAATTCGCTATCCCGATTGCTACGGTATAGACATGTCCAAGATGAAGGATTTTGTGGCATTCCGTGCGGTCATTTCATTGCTGAATGAGCGGGGAATGAATTCGCTTGTAGATGAAGTAATGCAACAAGCGCTTGATTCAGTAGGCAATATCAATGCACCTAATTTTGTACAGCGCTTATACGATCCATTTACTGATGATGAAATCTCAATGAAAATTGCAGATATCGTAAGGCCAATTAATTTGAAAGCTGAATTGGAGGTGATTTACCAGACTGTAGAAAACCTTCACAAAGCTTGTCCAAAACATTTGGGCGATTGGTATTTCACTGGTGACTATCCTACTAAAGGTGGAAATAGAGTAGTAAATCGCGCATTCGTAAATTATATGCGAGGTGTGGTTGAAAGGGCTTATTGATGTAAAGTAATTGCGGGAGGTTTTTTCTCGATATCACAAAAAAAGTCGCTGCAACCACAGCGACTTTTTGTGCACCCGAAGGGATTCGAACCCCCAACCATCAGAACCGGAATCTGACATTCTATCCAATTGAACTACGGGTGCATTGATTTGGCGAAATTAGGCTATTCAAGGCAATATGCCAATGAATGTATTTGGGCTTAGTATTCTTTTTTGTCTTCCTTGGCCTGCCAAGCTTGGAAAACTTTAATTCCTTCCTCTCTCAATAAAGGCAGCATTTTAACGCTTCGATCTTTTATCTCTAGACTAATTTCGTGATAGATATGCGCATCATCGAAACCTATATTCGCAGCATCTTCCCGCGTATTAGCGTAATAAATCACGGGAATTCTTGCCCAATAAATGGCACCCAAACACATAGGGCATGGCTCGCAACTTGTATAAAGTTCGCAATCGTCTAGCTGAAATGTATTGAGTTTTTCACAAGCATTTCTAATGGCCATTACTTCTGCATGAGCAGTTGGGTCGTTGCTGCTAGTTACCTGATTGAAACCTGAGGCTACAATTTCGCCATTTCGTACCACTACAGCACCAAATGGGCCACCGAAACCCTCCCGCATTTTTTGCTCGGAAAGCCTGATGGCCTCGATCATAAATTTATCTCGATTTTCCAGAATGGCTTTGTTATCTGTACAATACAGCATTAATCGCTTCAATCGTACGCTTTACATTTGGCAAAATCGCTTCGATCAAAGTAGGTGCGTAAGGTAATGAAACGTCCATGCTGTTAACTCTGCGAATTGGTGCATCCAAATAGTCGAATGCATCACGCTGAATGTTGAAAGCTAAATCTGTAGCAATAGAAGATAAAGGCCAAGCCTCTTCTACAATCACAGCTCTATTGGTCTTTTTTACCGACTCAATAAGGGTTGGGTAGTCGATTGGGCGAACACTTCTCAAGTCAATCACTTCGCAGCTAATATCTTCTTTGGCCATTTCGTCGGCAGCTTCTAGAGCTACTTTCATCATTTTACCAAATGAAATAAGCGTTACATCGCTTCCTTCACGTACCACATTGGCTTTGCCAATCGGGATTAAATATTCCTCTTCGGGCACTTCGCCTTTATCGCCATACATCACCTCTGACTCCATAAAGATTACTGGGTCATTATCTCTAATGGCAGATTTTAATAAGCCTTTTGCATCATAAGGATTTGACGGCACCACTACTTTAAGTCCTGGTGTATTTGCATACCAGTTTTCAAAGTTCTGAGAGTGCTGAGCTCCAAGCATCCCAGCATTTCCGGTTGGACCTCTAAATACCATTGGAGCAGAATATTGCCCAGCAGACATAGAGAGGATTTTAGCAGCCGAATTAATAATTTGATCTATGGCAACTAATGAAAAGTTGAATGTCATAAATTCAATAATTGGTCTCAAACCGTTGATAGCTGCACCGACACCAATCCCTGCAAAACCAAGTTCTGCAATAGGTGTATCTATTACTCTTTCCGGACCAAACTCATCGAGCATTCCTTGGCTTACTTTATATGCTCCGTTATATTCAGCTACTTCTTCACCCATTAAGAAAATCTTATCATCCCTACGCATCTCTTCCGACATGGCTTCTCTTAGGGCTTCGCGAAATTGTATCTCTCTCATTAATCTGATTTATATATTGCTTGGCAAAAATAGCCACCAAAGGCAAATCAAAAAAATAGGATTGAATTATATCCGAATCTTTTTGCTAATTTGTAGTTGAATTAGTAAAAAGCGTGCTTTTTGATTGAAAATGCGTTCTAAATTTATTTTGATATGGAAAAATTAATTGCATTTTTTGAAAATCAAGCCTTTGGAGTTTGCACCAAATTAGGCGAAAAGCTCAAAATGTCCACTTCAAGCATTCGACTTTTCTTTATTTATGCTTCATTTCTGACATTCGGATCGCCGCTGATTATCTATATGGGGCTTGCATTTATTATCAATATTCGCCAGCATTTGCGTAGAGGCCGTAGCTCAGTTTGGTATTGTTAATTATCGCAATTTGCTTTTATCTTGTTGGCTAAATTGGATTTTGAATTCTGAATCCTTACTCAATAGCCTCAAGTTATGAACCAATTCAAATCTCGTATTGGAAGTATTCTTTTTTGGTCTGTAGTTTCCGCTGCATTTATAGGTCCAGGTACGGTAACTACTGCGGCTTCTTCTGGCGCTTCATTCGGCTTAGAGCTTATTTGGGCATTGGTATTTGGAACCATTGCGTGCTTAGTATTGCAGGAAGGTGCAGCTAGAATTACTTTGGGCTCAGGACTCAATTTGGGTCAAGCAATCGCCTCTAAATTCAATGAAGATAAGACGGCCAAACTAGTAAAAGGACTCATTATTTTTGCCATTGTTTTTGGTTGCACCGCATATCAAGCTGGTAATATAATGGGAGCCGTGGCAGGAATAGAAGTGGTAACGCCAATTCCTGCTTGGGTTGCTACAGTCGTTGTGGTATTGTTTGCAAGTATAGGTTTGTGGTTGGGCAATTTGCGCAGCATACTCAATGTAATGAGTGTAATGGTGGCACTTATGGGAGTTACTTTTGCTTTTTTAGCTTTCCAAACTGATTACTCTTTTGTTCAACTTTCCAAGGGTGCTTTCATTCCTAGTTTTCCAGTAGGCAGCGAGACTTTGATTCTCGGCTTGGTTGGCACCACTATCGTCCCTTACAATCTTTTTCTTGCTTCGGGAATTAGCAAAAACCAGAGTTTATCAGAAATGCGGTTTGGGATTTCGATAGCCATTATTTTAGGAGGTATTATTTCTATTGCAATTTTAGTAACAGGTAGTATGCTAAATGCAGAATTTAGTTTTGAAGCATTGGCAGGTAAAATGGATTTGCTGATGGCTGGAAATGGCTCAGCATTACTGGGGATTGGATTGTTTTGCGCAGGGTTCACTTCGAGCATTACGGCGCCTATGGCTGCTGCAATTACATGGCAAAGTGTAAGCGGGAGGAAACAGGATATGCGTTCCACTGGCTTTCGTATCGTATGGGCTGGGATAATGCTTGTAGGTTTACTATTTGGAATTTCAGGACTCAGACCCATTCCAGTGATTCTGTTGGCTCAAGCACTTAACGGCCTGTTATTACCGATTTCTGCCATTTTTCTTATTGTGATTATCAACGATCATAAATTGATGAAATCAGGATTTGGAAATTCAGGTTTGCAAAATGCCATATTAATTTTAGTGGTATGGCTGGCTTTGCTGCTGGGAATCCATAGCTTGGCCAAAGTTGCTTCCACCCTTACTGGAGCATTCGAAGCAAACGGAGCTATCTACCTTATAAGTATCTCACTTGTTGCTTTGCTGATATTGTGGGTTAGTTTGAAGGGTAGGGTGGGAGTAGGTAAAGATGCTTAGTGAAGTATGTATGATAATTGTATTAAGAAAAATTTCAAATTTTGCTGCTTGTGAATAGAGAATTCACTTTACCTCCACCTCATTAATCTTGCCAAAATTAGCTTATTGTTATTTTAATAATTTTTTAATTAGGTTTACTTATTTAGGTCACTAAACATTGTATATCAATGGATAAATTGATGTTTTAGTGTGTAAAATTAACCCTATGAAACTTCTTAAATTAGACCGAAAGACTTTCAACAGTTTGGAGACAAAGCTTCTTGCATGCTTATTTAGCTGAATTGAAATGGGCTGAAGGCTACCATTATCGACGTTGTAAACATGCTTCTTTCATAAAAGGCAACCTTATCATCCGTTGAATGGTGAAGTCCATGTGGATGAATTTGAGATTGGTACACCTCAAAAAGAACCAACAAGGAATTGCGCATAGTAATGATAAGGTGAAAATAGTGCTGCCTGTGGAATACAGAAAAGGCAAAGCGGGCAGAGCCTATGCAAAAGTAATTGAAGATTTCAGCAGCAATTCGATAAAGCCAATATTTGAAGAGCATATTAATCAAAATGCTTCGATGTTCACAGATGGATGGTCTGCTTATAAGGCCTTTAGAGAAGAGTATAGAAACTTAAGACAAATACCTTCTAATAAAAGAGAGAACTTTCTTATGCTTCGTTTACAAATCAGAAATTTCAAGAACTGGTTACGTGGAATTCGCTCATACAGTGATCGTAAATATTTGCAGAAATATATAAACAAATATTTCTTTCGCTTTAATAGAAGAAACCACAGAGAAACGACCCTTATAAAACTCATCCTGCGATGTGTAGAAGCAGTGCCAATTACCAAAAAACCAATCATAGGTCTTGCGACCTAAATAAGTAACTCTGAATAAATATTAGCTTATTAATCGGCGACTTGTCTAAAAAGGTATATTGATGATAAATGAAATAACATAATTTTTCAATTTGACTTCAACTTGACCACCCAATAACTTTGTTAAGTTTTTAACTAATGGGAGCCCAATTCCTAAGCCAAAGTTTAGCTCTTTACCAATATGTTCTTGTTTTTCAAATACTTCAAACATTTTTTCTACATCTTTTTGACCAATATTTGACTTCTTGTTTTTTACAAAAAAACTAATGTAATTTTTGTCTTTGTTTACATTGAATCCAAAAATTACTTCTTTGTCCTCTGAGAATTTTAAAGCATTATTTACTAAATGGTATAAAATACGCTGTAATTTTCTTCTATCTGTTCTAATTGTAAAGTGTTCAAAATCATTTTTATATTTAATTATTTTATCATTATATTTAACAGATATTAAGTCATTAAAATGATCTTTTAGTTCAGAAAAAAGCTCAAAAACATCTAACTCTTCTATTTGTGGGCTCATTTCATCACCTGCATTTATAAGAGCCAAGTCCACCAAATCGCTCATAATTATTAAGAATTGATCCGCAGATTTTCTTAAGGATCTAGATAATAGATCATGCTCAGCAGAGTGATCAGTAATTTCTAATTGTGTTATAATATCTAATAGACCAAGTATACCATTCAATGGCGTCCTTATTTCATGAGATAAATTATCCAGGAAATTTTGTTTTGCTTTTTCTGAAATCAGAGACTTTTCTTGTAGATTTTTCGTTTTTGTTTGTAGTCCAGAAAGAATTTTGTTTTTTTCTATAACACCAATAAACTTAGTTTCGCTCATAACAGGTAAGACACTTGACCTGCTAGAACGAAATTTATCCAAGGCAACCATAATGGTATCACTAACTCTTAAATTTTCTTTTTTTGTAACACAATCAATCACGATTTTATGAGGCCTTTTAATTAAATCTGGAATCGTTAATATTCCTTGGTACTCCTTATTGTTGTCAATTACTACTAAATATTGATGTTCAAGTAATGCGTTTTCAACTGAATTTATTCCTTCGTATGGCGTGACAATAGGATAAGTATAAGATATGTATTTTTTCAAATCCATCAGAACTCTCCTTCAACCGAATCATAAATGATTCGTAATTTAAAATTCACTTTTAGTATCTCAGATTCTGAAACGTACGGAAATACTTTTTCTTTCAATACTTTGAGTACTTTATCTTTATCTAATTTTTTAAGCACCCTTTTATTTACAAATATTGCTTCAACTATTTCGTCTTCAATTTCAAACGTTTCAAATTCATTGGGAACTAGCAGTTCAAAAGATTTATAGATTCCAATTCTACCTTGGGGGCATTTTTTTCCTAGTATCAAAATATCTTCAAAGGGTGGTAACCGTATTTCTTCAAAGCTCAATTGAACTGAGAATTTACGATTTGATGCATTTTTCATGGGTTCCTGTTTTCATGGTGGTAAATGATTATAAACTTTTCACTATCCTTGGTGGCTTACGAATAGATATTTGTTCTACTTTGTGTGTAATTGTTTCTAAGACAATAAATTATGATTGTCTAATGATCCGAATTCCTTGAGTCGCTATGTAGAATAAATTATTTGGGTTAACCATCAACTGGATCTTATTTAGTTGTTAACTTATTGAAGATATAATCTTGTTTAATAAGTTGAGTTTAACAATTAAACTAGTTTGCTGCAAATTACTAAGCTGATTTCACTTTACTACTTATCTGCTTAGTGTTGGTTGTTATATATTCATTGAAACAAGTATTTCAATGAATAGAGGAATGAAATCTTTTCAAAGCAAATTAAGTAGTTAGGTGAAAATATTTCTGATTCAGCTTTATAATTAGTTTCGCTTATCCTAATTTTTTGTAAATCTTGTCTGTTAAATGAATCACCTAGGTTACTTGTTGTATTAGTTTAATGCTTGATTTTGAGATATTTTACATGTTTACGTTGTGCTGTTTTCATTAAAATAAAGTTTTTCCATAGTTTGTTGTTAAACCTAGTTATTTTTGCCTATAAATACAATAGTTGAAAAATTACATTAGAAGTTTTTTGTAGAGATGAAAAACCAAAAGAGGCTGCCTCACTTATGAGACAGCCTCTTTTAATAATATAAAATGATTTTTAGATTTGTTGTGTACTAAATTTTAGGAAATACTACATGTTTCATTTGATTAACAGCTTTTATCTCAACTATTTTGGATACTATTAAAAATAGTATTTGAGTGCAGGTAAGAAGTAGCTCATTTGAAGCAGTCTAATTTTATGGGTATTGTGCAGAAAGAAGTGCCTGATTTATATTGCGGCAATTGCAGCTTCATAATCAGGTTCGTGTCCAATTTCTGGAACAAGTTCGCTGTGTGTCACTTTTCCTTCTTTGTCAAGCACAACTACTGCTCTAGCCATAAGACCACTAAATCCGCCATCTACTATTTTCACACCGTAATCAGTATCGAAACCACGGTTTTTGAAATCAGATAATGCATGCACATTTTCAAGTCCTTCAGCCGCACAAAATCTCTTAAGTGCAAATGGTAGGTCTTTTGAAACGCAAAGAACAACGGTGTCAGGAAGGTTATTTGCTTTTTCGTTGAATTTGCGAACAGAAGTGGCACATACTGCTGTGTCCACACTTGGGAATATATTGAGGATTACTTTTTTGCCAGCAAACTGATCTGACGACACTTCTGATAAATCATCCTTCGTTAGATTGAAATTTGGTGCCGAAGCTCCTTTTTGAGGTAATTCACCATTGGTATTGCAAGGTGTTCCTCCTAATGTAATTTTTGCCATTGTATCTTATTTTAAGTTTTCTGGTTTAATAGAGTAAACTGCTCTGAGTTATAAATGTTATTAATTCTACTATTCGTTTGCTATCAAATGATAATGATTAAGCAAAACCTAATTTAGCTCTTACATCAGCTATTTTTGCTTGAGCTATTGCTCTAGCTTTTTTTTCACCTTCTACTAGTTTTTGTTCTAGTTCATGCGGGTTCTCCATGTAGTAATTGAAGATTTTTCTTGGCTCTGCGTATTTATCTAAAAATAAGGCCAACAGTTCCTTTTTAGCATGACCATAACCAAATCCTCCCGCTTCATATTTAGCTCGCAATTCGCTTGTTTGCTTGGTATCAGCTACCAAACTGTAAAGCTTAAATACATTACAGGTATCAGGGTTTTTAGGCTCTTCCAAAGGAGTACTATCTGTTAAAATAGACATAACAGATTTTTTTAAATCCTTTTCATTATCAAAAATATCGATCGTGTTTTGATATGATTTACTCATTTTCTCGCCATCAGTACCCAGAATGGTTTTTAAATCTTCATTGATTTTGGCCTCAGGTAATACAAAAGTATCGCCGTATTTGAAATTGAAGCTGCTGGCAATGTCACGAGTCATTTCCAAATGTTGCTGCTGATCCTTACCTACAGGCACAAAATCCGCGCTATATAGAATAATATCTGCCGCCATCAACACGGGATATACAAAAAGGCCCGCATTCACATCGCTTAGTCTGTCCGATTTATCTTTGAACGCATGGGCATTGTTGAGCATGGGAAAAGGAGTGAAGCAACTCAAATACCAAGTGAGCTCGCACACCTCGTTGATGCGGGATTGGCGATAAAATATATTCTTATCTGTATCGAAGCCGAAGGCAAGCCAAGCCGCTGCAATAGCATTTACATTTTGCCGGCGAACTTCGGCATCCTTTATGGTAGTGAGTGAATGAAGATCTGCTATGAAAAAAAGAGAATCATTTCCACCTTGTTTGGACATTTCGATTGCTGGAATGATTGCTCCTAGCAGATTTCCTAAATGGGGTCTTCCCGAACTTTGTATTCCTGTTAAAATCCTCGCCATGTTAAATTCTTAATTTGGATGCAAATTAATAAAATTAACGGTGGCGAGACTGTAACTTTGTTGAATTGAAAAGGATCTAATCCGAAAAATATGAAATTGAAAAACCTATTATCATTTCTTGTCTTTGTCTTTTGTTCGCAATTACTTCAAGCTCAAAACGTTTTACCGATTAAGTTTGACCAAGAAAGAAAAGATTTGGGAAGGG
Organism: Peijinzhouia sedimentorum; assembly: GCF_049340005.1. Classification (NCBI taxonomy): domain Bacteria; kingdom Pseudomonadati; phylum Bacteroidota; class Cytophagia; order Cytophagales; family Peijinzhouiaceae; genus Peijinzhouia; species Peijinzhouia sedimentorum. The sequence continues at coordinate 107,748 of NZ_JBMPIY010000009.1, read as the reverse complement.
TAAAGGAACAAGCAGGATTGGTGGAAGTCTCGTTTTCATTTACAAATGTGACTGATTCAGTAGTGCAAATCGACAAGCTAGAGATGGATTGTGGATGCACGACAACTGCCTATACTGGAGATCCACTTGAACCAGGTGAGTTGGGTTATGTGCAAATAATGTATGACCCAACGAATAGGCCAGGTGCATTTAGTAGAATTACTCAAGTGTTTTTGAAGGGGCTAGAAGCACCTATCAATTTGATTATTGAGGGTACAGTTGTGATGCCGATTATCAACCCGATGAGAGAATTTCCTCATGTAGCGGGAAATCTACGGTTTAGAACAAAGTATGTGAATATGGGAAATTTCACAACTAATGATACCATATCCTACATTGTAGATATTTATAATGCTTCTGAAGAAACTGTTCATTTGTTGGCAGTAGAAACTGAAGCTGAGTTTTTGAAATTTTCATTTTTGGCAGATACTATTATAGGGAGTAGCCATACCGAAATGGAAGTTCTGTATTTTGGGACAAATAGAAATGACGTAGGATATTTTATTGATTCGGTGAATATTTTGACAAGTGATGAAATAATGCCTAGGAAGCCGCTAATTATAACATCGACTGTAGAAGATTATTTCCCACCGATGACGCGGGAGGAATTGAACAGAGCACCTTCTATGGGTATAACCGAAACACTATTAGATTTTGGCAATGCAGATAAAGGAGAGGTGGCAACAAAGTCTTTCAAATTTAGAAACTCAGGAGCAAGTGATTTAGTAATCCGCAAGATCATCAGCAACTGCGATTGTGTGACATTCACTTTGGCCAAAGATAGCTATGCTCCAGGTGAAGAAGGAGAGGTTACTATCCATTTTGATACTACAACAAGGACAGGAACGGAATACAAAAATCTCACATTTTTCACCAATGATCCACGTTACCCAGCCAGACAATTAATGGTAAAAATTAATATTAGAGACTGACTTTCAGATTATCCCTCTACCTCTTCAAGTGAATTACAGTTGAAGTTGGGAATGATTTAGAGCGGATTAGAAGTTTATTTTAGCACATGGCTTCCCTTAATGAAAGTGAGGCTATAGTAAATAAAAAAAATCCCTCTATGATTTCTCAAAAAAGGGATTTCAATTTTATTGCTAATTGGGAATTACATTTTCTCAATTACAATCGCAGAAGCACCGCCTCCGCCATTGCAAATTCCAGCAACTCCAATTTTGCCATTTTCTTGACTTAGAATGCTACTTAGCGTTACTACAATTCTAGCACCTGAGCAACCGATTGGGTGACCAAGCGAAACTGCACCACCGTAAATATTTACCTTTTTAGGGTCAAGATTTAGGATTTGATTATTTGCAATACACACCACAGAGAATGCTTCATTTATTTCGTAAAAATCTACCTCTTCAGCTTTAACGCCAGCATTTGCCAATGCCTTTGGAATTGCCTCTGAAGGAGCAGTTGTAAACCACTCTGGCGCTTGCTGCGCATCTGCAAAACCTCTGATTTTAGCAATTGGCTTAATGCCTAAAGCTTCTGCTTTTTCTTTACTCATAAGTATTACTGCTGCAGCACCATCATTGATCGAAGATGCATTGGCTGCAGTTACTGTTCCATCTTTATCAAATACGGGTCTTAGAGAGGGGATTTTATCAAATTTTACATTCGAATATTCTTCGTCTGTATCTACCACAATTGGGTCACCTTTGCGTTGAGGAATACTTACAGGAGCGATTTCTCCTTTGAATTTGCCAGCTTCGCTAGCTGCAGCAGATCTTTTATAAGATTCTATAGCATAGGCATCTTGATCTTCGCGGCTTATTTTTTTGTCTGTAGCACAAAGTTCAGCAGCATTACCCATGTGATAGTCTTTGTACACATCCCAAAGTCCATCTCTAATAATGCCATCTACTACCTTGCCATGGCCAAGTTTTGCTCCCCAGCGGTTATTTTCAAGATAGAATGGAGCATTGCTCATGGATTCCATTCCTCCTGCCACTACCACGTCGTTGGTTCCTAACATAATGGACTGGGCTCCTAGCATAATGGTTTTCATGCCAGAAGCACAAACTTTATTTACGGTAGTTGTAGGAGTATTATTTGGAATACCCGCAAAGATAGATGCTTGCGTTGATGGAGCTTGACCTACATTGGCTGTAAGCACATTTCCCATATACACTTCATTAACTTCGGCTGGGTCTAAATTGATTTTTGATAATGCACCTTTGATTGCTTCGGCACCAAGTTGCGGAGCTGTAAGTCCGGCTAATGCACCACCAAAACTACCAATAGGTGTTCTAGATACGGATACGATATATACTTCTCTCATTTTTAAATATATGGTTGATAATAGTTTTTAGATTTTACCAATCAGGCTTTCCTGATTTCTTAGGTTGGTTCGTTTGACGACGCTTTTGTTGGATGTATTGAATTTCCTGATTTTTCAAAGCTTCCAATATCATCATGGCCGTCTGTTCATTCATGTTGAGTTCTTCGAGCTTTTCTTTCAGAGATTGCATATCTTCCATTCTCTGATCTTTCTCGTTTTGCTCTTGCTGTTGAGGATCTTGATTTTCTTGTTCGGTTTCGTTCTCGGCTTCACCTTCTTGCTTTTCAGCTTCAGACTGTTCTTCGTTTTCCTCTTCGCCTTTTTCTTGATTTTCTTCTTCGCTTTCAGAACCTTCCTCTTGCTCCTTTTTCTCTTCTTCACCTTGTTCTTCTTGTTCTTGCTCATTTTGCTTCTCCTCTTCACCATCTTCATTTTCCTGCTGTTCTTTTTGTTCATCAAGCAGTTTTTTGGTCAGCTCGTAGTTGTAGCGAGCTTCCTCATTATCTGGAGCAGCTTTCAGTGCAGCTTTGTAATAGTTTAGCGCTGTTTTATAATCCTCTTTGGCAGAGGCCATATTGCCCAATTGCTGGTTGGCAATGGAGCGAACATTCATATCAGATGAAGCAATAAGCGGTTTGTAAGCTTTCTCGGCCTCTTCCATATTGCCTGCATTATAATATGAATGTGATAAATTCAGCAACATGTTTGGGTCAGTTTGCTGATATTCCTGCATAAGTACTGTGTACTTATTTATTGCAGTTTCAAACTCTCCATTGTTAAATGCCTCCCGCGCTTCTTTCTTCAATGTGTTCATCTTAGCGATATCATTGAAGTCAGTAATGGGATTTATTACTAGAAATATTATTAAGATAAATTTTATCATAGTTTAAATAATCTTACACTTACCAAAGCATCTACAAACATTAAAAATAGGCCGGCCGCAAGGAAGTAATAATACTTATTGGCAGTCACATCTACTTGTCGGCTTTGTCTGAACTCTCCTTCTACACTATCAATTGCGCTTATTAGCCTTGGAGTTTCATTTATACTCTCGTTTATTTCAAAGTATTTTCCGCCTGTCTCTACTGCAACTTCCTTAAGCGCTCTAGAGTTCAAACGTGTAACGACAGGTTGGCCATTTTGGTCTTTACGAACATCCACACCATCTCTGATTGTGCTACCTTCCTCTGTTCCTACACCAATGGTGAAAACTTTTACGCCTTCTCTACGCAATTCTCTTATTGCATCGCTGGTTTCATCTCCGAAATCTTCACCATCACTTATAAGAACAATAATTTTTGAAGATTGCTTTCCTGACTGATCACCTTCTTGAATTAGCTTATCTAAAGCCATTTTCAATGGAGGGCCAAAGTCTGTTCCACTTGAAGAAACCAAATTTGTATTGAGTGTTTCTATAAAAAGATTAAGCGCTGAATTATCAAAAGTAAGGGGACACTGGACAAATGATTCGGAACCAAAAATGATTAAACCTAATCTGTCAGTGACGAAAGTATTCGCGAGTTTTTTTAACTCAAACTTCACTTTTTCAATTCTTGTTGGAGCAATATCATGCGCATCCATCGACTTTGATAAATCTACCAATACATAAATATCCTTGCCGCTTGATTCTACTTCCTTTTGCGTCACGCCAAATGTGGGTCCGAGTAAGGACACAATTATTAAAGCGAAATAAATACTTCTGATTATAAATTTGTAGGACCAGTTTCCGCCTTTTTGCTTGAGCAGTTTGCCTGCCTGATACCAGCGACGGAAATATAAAACATAGGCCAAGCAAAAAAGCCCAATTACACTTACTTCAAATGTGGAAAAACTATTAAACCACTCCATTCATTGTATTTTTCATGGTGAACCATCACCCTATAAGCAAATATAGTTCCTGATAGCTTAGTCGCAAACCGCTTTGTTTGTGGCGGTATTAAACTTGTTTAGATAGTATTACTTCTTCTGCAATGTCTGGCTTTTTTACAGCCTCTTTTTGTCGGATTTTCTTGAGTTCTTTATTTACATAGTAGACTATCAAAATGGTCATAATTACGTCTATCACAGTTGCACCAAAGAACACTCCTCTTATTCCAAAATAAATTGGAATAATGAGCATCACAGGTATATAAAAAATTAATTGTCGCAGTAAAGCTAAAATACTCGCAATTTTTCCTCGCTCAATAGATGGAAAGAAAGTAAGGCCCATAAAAACAAGTGGGAGTAAAGGAAGCACAAATGTATATACTCTGAAATTCCAAATCTCCTCTGGCCCATAAGTATATCCTGGTAACATCAGGCTTAGCGAATTTTCAGGAAAAATATTCATCAAAAGCCAGAATGGAAATATGATAAGGAAACCAGCCAGAGAGAATGTTTTGTAGCTACTTTCCACTCTGTCCATTTTGCCAGCGCCATAGTTCATCCCAATCACTGGCTGTAAAGCTCGCATCAATCCAAAAAGAGGAGTAATCAGAAATAAAACTGTTCTGTGGGAAGCCGCGAAAAATGCGACATCCGATTGAGTTCCGTAATTGTTGATGGCGTTGTAAACCACCAATGCTTGAATCAAGCCCATCAGCGACATGATCAATGATGGAAAGCCAAGAGAAAGTATAGATTTGGAGAGTTTTTTATCAATTCCCAAGTAGCGTACATCTGTATCAAATGAGGCTTTACCGCGAAGGAAATACCAATATCCTACAATCGCATAAGTAATCATCCCAATATTAGTGGCCCAAGCAGCGCCTGCCACACCCATTTCAAATGTTGAAATAAAAATTGGGTTTAAAATGATATTGATAATTAAACCGATGGCCATCATATAGGCTGCTTCTTTGAGTTTACCTTCACCACGTATAAGCATGTTGATTGCTAAACCCAAAATCCAAAAGAAAGCACCAGGTAGGGTGGCTTTGAAATACTCCGTTCCAAGCCTAAGCAATTCACCTTCAGCTCCCATAAGAGAAACCATTTCTTCGGCGAAAAACCATGATGGAATGGCAAATGCAGCCGATATGATAAAGCACAGGGTGGTAATGTTACCTAATATTTTTTGCTGCGAACTGGTGTCGCCTGCGCCAATAGCAATACTCAAAACCGTTCCAGCACCTATGCCAATAAGTGAGCCTAAGCCAAAAGTTATTTGAGAAAGCGGGTAAGATATTGAAACTGCAGCCAAGGCAGTAGCATTGATTAGTTGGCCTACAAATACGGCATCCAGAAAGGCATTGAGCCCGAATAATACCATAGCAAGAATGGCAGGAACCGAAAGTTTCCACATCACTCGCCACATATTTTCGTTTATAATAAGCAGTTTTTGCTTATCTCTTATTTGAGCCATAAATAATTTTGTGGAATCTAAGGGAATCAATAAAACACTAAATGTAAAGGAACTTTAGATTAAAAAGTTCATGTTTTGATCAGTGAATTAATTATTTTTGTTTTGTACTTATTTAATTTACCAAATGAAATTCAATAAAATAACGGTAATCATTTTAGTATTTGCACTCAGTATTGTATTTACAGGATGTGGCAAAGAAGATGGCGGAAATGTGGAGCCTGAACAAGAAGAAGTAGATAAACAACCTGTGGAGTAATTATTAGGTTGGTTTGAATAGGAAGTTTTATAATGCTTTCTTACTTAATCTTTTGAGCCATCATCATTTTTATCTGACCATAACTTATAGATGGCGGGAGGTTTTCTTTGAGAATTTTCAAGCTGCCCATTCCAAATTGCTGAATAGCCTTGTTTATCATTGCTTGGGTCTTTTTATCTACAAATTTCTCAATTGGGATAGTTCCATTACCTACAAATCCTGCTAAATGCCCTTCGATGGTAGAAGTCGCCATGGATCGAATTTCAGCAATTTCCTCAACACTATTTCCTTGCTTATATAGCTCGTAGCTTTCAGTTTTTGTATCTGTTATTTTATTTACCTTTTTAGCAGTAACTCTCTTTTTGTAATGGATTCGAGATTGGAGTTTATTTTCTGTGCAATAATTATGAATCACTTTGAGAAAGTCCTGTCCATATTTTTCCACCTTGATATTCCCAAACCCACTTATTCGTAACAATTCAGTAGAGTCTTGCGGGAGGTAGGTGGCCATTTCTAATAAACTAGCATCAGATAATATCACATAAGGAGGCACTTTTTCACCTTCTGCTAGTATGCTACGCAAGGAACGCATTTTTTCAAATAGGGCTTTTTCTAGATTTTCAGCTCCTGCCTTCTGACTAACTTTTGACTTAACTTTTCTAATCTGATAGGGCTTTTGTCCCTTCAATATTTCCCAGCTTTTTTCTGTTAATCCAAGAACGGGCATTTCATAGCCATTTTGAATTAGTACTTCATCTTTCAATAATTGTCTAAAGAATGTTTGCCAACCTTCTTTAGTCATATCACCTCCAATACCAAATGTTTTTAGCTGGCGGTGATGAGCGTGAATTTTTTTGGATTTTGATCCTTTTAAGAAGTCTATTACATAGCCCATTCCAAAGTTTTGTTCCAATCTAGCTACCGCAGATAAGGCTTTTTGGGCATTTTCTGTTGCATCTTCCACCTCAAATTTGGTAAGACATACATCGCAATTTCCACAATGATCTGGAAAAGCCTCATCGAAATAATTCATCAAATACTGCCTTCTGCAAGTATCTATCTGACAAAATTCCGCCATTTGTTTGAGCTTTTTATCCAGTATTTTTGTCTGCTCTTGGTTGTCGTCTATTTGAATAAAGTATTGGAGTTTCTGCACGTCGCCATAAGAGAAAAACAGCAATGCTTCACTTGGTAGACCATCTCTACCAGCTCTGCCAGTTTCTTGATAATAGCTTTCAATATTTTTTGGCAAATCCATGTGTATTACAAATCGCACATTCGATTTATCTATTCCCATTCCAAAAGCAATGGTGGCAACCATTATTTGCACTTTATCATTCTGGAAAAGCTCTTGATTTTGTTGTCTAGTGTGCTGATCTAATCCTGCATGATAGGGTAGGGCGTCTATTCCTTCATTTTGGAGCCTTTCAGCAGTATCTTCAACTGATTTTCTGGATAGGCAATAGATAATGCCCGAATCATTTTTATGCTCAAGCAAGAAATCCATCAGCCGTCCAAAGCTTTGTGATTTTTGCTCTATTGTATAGCTAATATTTTTGCGATTGAAACTGGAAATAAAAATGCCAGGATTTCTTAAACCTAGTTTAGATAAGATATCTCTGCGGGTAAGCTTGTCGGCTGTAGCGGTAAGTGCCATTACGGGCACATTTGGAAATTCCGTGGTTATTTGATGCAAAGCCAAATATTCAGGCCTGAAATCGTGACCCCATTGCGAAATACAATGTGCTTCGTCAATTGCAAATAGGCTAACATTACATCTTTTCAGCCAATTGATTAAGGGATTTGTTCCTCCAATAAGTCTTTCTGGTGCACAATAGAGTAATTTAATTTTACCGGATTCGGCTTCATTTAATATTCGACTTTGCTCCGTTGCAGATTGGGTTGAATTGATAAAAGCCGCATTTATTCCATTTAGTCTTAGTGAGTCTACTTGATCTTTCATCAAAGCAATAAGTGGTGAAATCACAATTGTAAGGCCATCAAAAACCATGGCAGGTATTTGATAACAAATTGATTTGCCTCCGCCAGTAGGCATTATCGTTAGGCAATCTCTTCCACCAATTACAGAATTGATGATTTCTTCCTGTCGATCTCTAAATGATTGAAATCCAAATGTTTTGTTTAGTATGTGTAGAGCTTTGGTAGTCATTTTAAATAGAAACTGACATTTTTATCATTTGCTATTTTAAGAAAATAGCTGAAAAAATACAAAAAAAAGTAAGAAGATAAATTAGGATTAACGCAAGGTTTTCAATGAGTTATAAACCAATTCGGCAACTACTTTGGCTCCCTCTGGTTGGAAATGTGTATTGTCATTACTGCCTTCGGGATAGGCTTCATACAATCCAGCTTCAAAATTCATAAAGTAATTATTCGTTACATATTCTCGGCCTTTAGCCGTAAAATGTTGCATGGAAAGTTGAGTCAAATCAACTAAATATACATTCAATTCATTGGCTACTTCTATTGCCGCTGTGTAGTATTCGCCATGTACATTTCCAAGTTTATCATCTTTCCATGGGTAATTTCTACTCACTGGCGTTATTATGATTGGAGTGGCACTTTTCTCACGACTTTGATTCACAAATAGCCGCAAATATTCCTTGTAGCCTTCTGTATTCACATATCTTTCAGGGTTTTTTTCAGATGCATCATTATGGCCAAATTGCATCAATACGAAATCTCCTTCTTTCAATTCTTGATACACTGCCGACCAGCGGCCTTCTTCAAAAAAGGTTCTCGTGCTCCTCCCGCCTCTTGCTCTATTATCTACTTTCACCGAATCAAGATGAGATAGGAGCCGAACGCCTACTATGTTTTGCGGACTTACAAATTCCTGAAATACTTGCCCCCATCCAGTCATAGGATAGCGGGTTTTCATATAGTCTTCGCCATAATTTTCATAATCCGCCATGGTAGAGTCACCTATCAGGAAAATGGTGGAGCTTTTCTCACGGCTCAAAAAAGCAAAAAGCCCTATCAATACAATGAAAAGTACTGATAGAGCTAGTTTTGATTTAATCATTTGTAGTTTGGTTTGCTAGCAGCAACCCGAACCTGGTGCACAAGTCTGTGCAGTTTGAGAAGCTGAAAGTTGACTTAAGTTTATTTTTTGTTTTGCTCCTGGTTTAGCAGCAAATACTGTAATGCTAAAGATACCAGTAGCACCCGAATTAAATTCTTTTATTTCACTTTCGCTCAAATATTTGCTCAAAATATCATTTGGAATGACAATCGGCTTTTCTTTTTGGATCGTGATGTTTTTGAAGCCTTGCTTCTCAATAAAGTTTAAGTATTCATCTTTTTGAATAGCACCTGAAACACAGCCAGCGTACATTTCTGCATCATGTCTAAGCGCATCTGGCAAATCCCCAACAAGTACGATGTCTGAAATACTAAAGTGACCACCAGGTTTCAAGGTTCTAAATATATCAGCGATTACAGCTTTCTTGTTAGGCACTAAGTTGAGTACACAATTACTCACAATTACATCAGCTGTATTGTCAGCCACTGGCATATTTTCGATATCCCCAAAACGGAACTCTACATTGTTGTAGCCCAATTTGTCAGCATTGATTCTTGCTTTGTTTATCATCGCTTCTGTGAAGTCGATGCCAATTACTTTGCCTTTTTCACCTGTTTCATGTCTTGCAATAAATGCGTCATTTCCAGCTCCTGAACCTAAGTCTATAACAGTGTCGCCTTCTTGTATTAGCGCAAACTGAGTAGGTAATCCACAGCCTAAACCTAAATCCGCATCGGCTTGATAGCCTTTGAGGTCGGTGTAGTCGTCTGTCATAATGTTGTAAACTTCGTTGGAGAATCCTCCCGCCCCACAGCATGAGGCGGCATTCAAGTCTTTATTTTGTAAAGCTATTTCGCTATATTTTTCGCGAACAATTTGTTTTAATTTTTCTTCGTTTGACATGATTTTATTGGCTTTAATTGAAATAAGTGTTTTGATTAAAGAATAGCAAGTAATTGCTCTAAAAGCTCAAAATTACTTACTCATTTATTATATTGCAATATTACGATGAATTAAACCCAATAGTTCAACTAAATGGAAAATATTTTTTTGTAGATGAGGTTTTGATTACGAAGAAACGTTGTAAAAAGCGGGAGGGAAGTTTACCAAGGAATATTTTACAAGACTTGTAATAGAATTAGAGAGTTAATTTTCCTTTGAAAATCGTTCTGAATTCACCTTCTAGAGTCACAATATCATCATTCTGGATTTCGCAATCAAAATAACCACCTCTAGGACTATGCTGTATTGCGACGAGCTTTTGCTTGTTTAATTTATTCGCCCAAAAAGGAACTAAGGCAGCATGTGAAGAACCTGTAGCGTGATCTTCCAATTGTTGAACATGCGGCACCAAAGTTCGACTCACAAAATCAACCTTTTTAGCAGCAGCAGTTACAGCATATCCAAATACTTCTGATTGTCTGAGTAATGCAAAATTTGGTTTCATATTTTTCACATCTTCTTCGCTTTCTAAAAGGACTATATCTTTATTAGAGGTTTTGAAATAACCGATAATTGGTACACCTAGACCTTTGGTAAGTATTGCTGGAATTGATTTTTCTTCAAGAGTTGGGATGGCGTTGATCTGAATTTGGCAATGATTTTCATCTATTGCTGCTCCGCTAATTTCACCTCCCGCATAATTCAAAGTGATTGCAGTAGTGGTGTTATTTCTATTTGATAAAAAAGCAATTGCAGCTAATGAGCCATGACCACAGAGTCCAATTTCGGCATCTGGAGCAAACCATTTCACTTTTATTTCATCATTATGTTCGCACAAAAATGTGGTCGCAGGCTGGTTTAAGTCTGAGGCAATTTGCTGCATTTTACTAGCTGTGATTTCATGTTCAAGCCAAACAACTGCCGAGACATTACCTAATAAGTTATGTTGCTCTTTACCAAAGACACTAATTAATTGTATATCAGCTTCCATAATTCGCTTATTTTAAGGCTGCTTCTTCATGCTTTAAAAATTTACTATCCATATAAAATGTGCCGAAGGGCAATAAGGAGGCAATAAATAATTTCAAGAAATCTGGGAACTTCCACATGAATTTTCTCCAGCAGATAACAGTAAGTACACAATAAGTCAAGAAGAGGTAGCCGTGCGCAATGCCAACTATGTAATTTGGTAAAGTAACCTCAGCAAGGTATTTAAGGGGCATTGTGATTAAAAACAAAGCTAGGTATGAGATGCCTTCTAGTATTGCAGTAATTCTTAGATATCGGATTGCTTTCTCTTGTGTCATTTAGTATTTGATTTAAATTAAGCCAAAAATCATTAAGAATGATACTCCAGCAGCTGCGCCAGAAAGCACCAAATTCCATTCTCTCTTTTTTGCTTTGAATAAATCAACTGTGATGAAAGCCAAACCAAGTGTTATAAATACTATTAATATTTGACCTAATTCGAGGCCGACATTGAAAGCAAAAAGTTCAAGAATTACTGAATCTTGCATGGCCAATATGCTTCGCAGGTAGCTCGAAAAACCTAATCCGTGAATCAATCCAAAAACAGCTGCAGTGCCATATTTGATTTTGGCCGTGTTTCTAAAATTGGAGTCAGGTCTATGGATTACAATATTGAATACGCAGGTAAGAAAAATGGTAATTGGAATTAACATTTCTACAATCTCCTGTTTCATGTAAATCAACTCGAAGGTGGCTAAAACTAGAGTGACGCTATGACCTAAAGTAAAAGCAGTGACCATCCAAAGGATACCTTTCCAATCCTTTATAGTATAAATAGCGCAAAGTGCTACTATAAAAAGGATATGGTCATAACCCTTTACGTCGGCTATATGTTCAAATCCTAGTTTTAAAAACAGTGTAAATTGATCCATAGAAGTTTTTTTTTGAGTAAATTTATCCTTTAAAGACCGTAATCATTAATAGTTTTTCAGTTAATTATTTTAGCGGTTGTTTGATTAATTTGTATATCCTCAATTTTGAATTTATATGTTGAATTTTATCCTATACTTTTCCCTACTCTTAAGTGGCACTCATCCTCTTTATCTGTCTAATACACTGATGCAATACGACGAGGGTAAGAATTTCTTAAGTGTGAAAGTACAAATATTCGAAACAGATATCCAAGAGATACTGATGATTGCACACGGGATTGACATTGTGAAAGATGGTAATAATCCTAATATTCAGAAGTATGTTGATGAATACATTTGGCATAATTTGAAAATTCAAATTGATGGTGCATTAAAAAATGATTATGTATTTATCAAAAAAGGGAAAAATTTTGACGCATTGATTTATGAATATCAATTGAAAGGCGTGACCAAAACTCCAAATATTATAAAAGTAGAAGCTACTTATCTAATGGAGCTTTTTGAGGATCAGACGAATATTGTGACGGTTTCAATTGGAAAAAGAAAAAAAACCTTCCCTTTGAAGGCATTTAATACAGAAGCAGAGTTTAAAATTAATAATTGATAAAATCAGTAGAATAATTGTTTAGGAAAAGGCAGCCCTAATATCAATTTGAGCTGCCTTTTTATTTTAATGCAGTTTGATTTTGAATCCACCATTCACTACAAAGCCTTCGAGTGGGGCATATATGTCTCTAAACTGAGGATTGCTAATTGAGCCTGTGTAAATTGTGTCGAAGCGAGTTTGACGTGCATCTAGGATGTTTTCGAAGTTGATGAATACAGAAAATCCTTCCCACATTTTTTCAACCATAAAGCCCATTAGCCAATAATCCCTCCCGCTTGTTCCATCTCCAAGTTGCTGTGTACTATAGTAGTATCCTTCCAAACCAATTCGTATATCATCGTGTTTTTCATACATCAGTACCGAATTGATGCGATGCTTTGGCGTTAGAGGATTTTCACTTGTAATATCATTTTCCGTCAGTTTTGTATCTGTAAATGTGTAACCAAGAAATAATTTCAAATCATCATAGCCAAATTTCATATTCGTTTCTAGCCCTTTGGTACTAATGAAGCCATCGATATTTTGTAATTGAAATGTAGAATTGTCAATTGCTTTTAACATCAAAGGGTCACTTAAATAAGTGTAATAGAAAAGCTGATTCAGATTTAATGTCAATTTGGTGCCGATTAGTGTGGTATAATTTATATCCCAATTTGCTCCATAGCTACGCTCTAGTTTATTGATGTTGGAATTGAGCGGGAGGATGTCACGATATTGGCGTCTTTCGGTGTCCTCTGTGAAAATCGTTGGAGCTTTATAACCCAAGCCGCCACCAATTCTGGAATTGACCTTCGGATGCACTTTGAATAGTGCAGAGAATCTTGGTAATAATAGCCAGCCGTAATCCGTCACATAATCAGCCCTAAGACCCGTTTCGATGGTTAGTAAATCAGAAGTTTCCCAAACATTTTGCCCAAATATGCCAAATGTATTGAAGGCATAATCTTTTATTTGCTGATTAGAGAATGGCTCCTGAGTGAATTTTTCAGTCCATAAATTAACGCCAGCAATCCATTCTGATTCACTTTGCTCTATTGAGTAATTTACTTCAGAGAAAGTTGAAAATTGTGTCCCATCAAATACATATCCTGGAGTGGATAATTCGCGATCGAAATGATTCAGACTATTTTTTATTTCTAACTGTTGATTATTACTAAAGCTGTGAGTGAGTCCAAATTGTGAGCTAAGTCGGGTAGAATTATTTGACTCGAAATAGCCAGTATTATTTTTTCTGTCATCCAGATAAGCCATTTCACCACCAATTCTTTCCTCTATGCTGCTGTTGATACCAAAGTTCAACTTGGTACTTTGGGAAGGCTTATAAAATAACCGTGGATTCAAAGTGAATCTTTGGAATTCAGGTATTGCAGATAACCCGACATCTGATGGATCATAAGCCTTATTTTGATTATAAGAAGCATACGTTGTGAGGCCTATTTTTTCTCCCATTTTGCCATAAAAAACACTGGCATCTAATCCGCCTCCACTAGTCCCGTTGAGGAGTAACTCCAATGTAGCCTCATCTTCCGGCGTTCTTGAAATAAGGTTTACCATTCCGGCAATTGCACCTCCGCCATATAGTGTTGAGGAGGATCCTTTGATTACTTCAACTTGTTTCAAGTCCAATGGCGGTATTTGTAACAATCCTAAACCAGCTGCAGCTCCTGAGAATAAGGGCAGCCCATCCTTCAATATTTGGGTGTAGCGGCCATCTAATCCTTGTATTCGGATACTTGCATTGCCAGAGATTGCAGATGTAATTTGGGTATTGATACCAGTACTTTCATTAAGTACCATTCTAATATCCCCAGGCTTCATATTTACCTTTTCTTGAAGTTCCTCTCCACCAATAAATTCCACACGGCTTGGAATATTTTGGATGGTTCTTGAACTTCTTGTTGAAGATATCACGACCTCTTCCATTTCTTCATGGTCATGCTCCATCAGTACTACGATGGCTTTTTGGCTTGGAAGGTTCACATTTACGGTTTGGCTTTCGTAGCCGACGTAATTTATGCTGATGGAAAGATCACCGTCTGGAAGATTTTCAAGTTTGAGGTAGCCATTAGGATTGGTGCTTCCTCCCATATTTAAGCTTTTGATAAATACAGAAGCACCAATAAGTGCTTCACCACTGTCAGCATCATTAACAGTTATTTCTAAATTATTTTGCGCATAGCTATTTGAAAATAGCAATAAGCAAATTGTGAATATTCGTATGAATTTCATTTAAAAGAAGATTTTGGTAATACAAAAATTGAATGAATCTCAGTTGAGATTATAGAGCAATTCTTAGTACTGTGGCGGTTGCCAAATCGTCTTTAAAAAAGTGGAGGTTTTAAGTGTTGGAATTTTCGGGGTAATGGTCGATGAAAGTTCGGTAAAATTAGATTCAATTCCTGAGAGAGAATTGTTAAATATAAATCCAATACTCGTATGGCAGTTATGCATTGGAGAGCAAGGGCTATTGATTGGGAGTTGCTCTTTTACCGGAATTTCTATACCGGTTTCCGTTTCGTTACAGGCATGCTCCTCACAACAAGGATATGCAGCAAGCGAGAATAGGAAAACAGACCATATGATGGCGAAAATTTTCAATGTTCAAATGTAGAAAATGAAAATGATTTCTTAATGATTTTTTTTACCTGAAATTTTGACTAAATTTGTCAACAAATAAAAAGTCAATTAAATAATGAAAACCCTTGGAAACTTCTTGGAAGAACTTCGTCTAGCAAAAGGCTTAGTGATAAGAGAGCTGTCTGCGATCAGTCGGATAGATGCTGCTCTGATTTCAAAGTTTGAGAAGGGAAATAGAATGCCTACCGAAGCCAATATCAAATCATTAAGTCTAGGACTAGAAATTGATTTTGAGGCACTGCGCAAAAAGTGGCTTGAAGAGCGAATAGTAAATTTGGTAAAATACGAACCAGATGCTAGTGAAATACTAGCCTTGGCCGAGTCAAGAGCTGAATATCTATTAAGTGAGAATGCACTCATATTGCCCAAAATTTCATCTACAATTGAAGATAAACTTCAAATTTTGGATGAATTGAAGCTTCGCTGGAAGGATGCAAAACCTTTGAATGCAACGCAAATCAGCAAAATGAAGGAGTATTTCAATGTGGAATATACATATGAGAGCAATCGGATTGAAGGCAATACCATGACATTGCAAGAAACTCATTTGGTTATAAACGAAGGTTTGACAATTGCCGGTAAATCTATGCGCGAGCATTTGGAGGCAGTCAATCATAATGATGCTATTCAGTTTATCGATGAGTTGTCTTTCAAAAAGGAGCCCTTTAGCAAAAGAAGCTTAATGGAAATTCACTTTCTCGTACTGAAGGGGATTGACAGAGAAAATGCTGGTAAATTTCGTAATGTGCCTGTGAGGATTTCTGGTAGTGAACATGTTCCGCCGCAACCCTACATGCTCGAAAAGCTTATGGAAGATTATTTCTTTCATTTTCAGCAGCAAAAGCACATTCTGCATCCCGTGTTGTTAGCCGCTGAAATGCACGAGCGTTTGGTTTCAATCCATCCCTTTGTAGATGGAAATGGTAGAACATCTCGCTTGGTAATGAATATGCTTTTGCTTAAAAATGGATTTACCATTGCTAATTTGAAAGGCGATTTTGATTCTAGAATGACATACTATAAAGCCTTGGAAAATGTGCAGGTAAATAACAATCCAGAGCCTTTCTATAATTTGGTGATAGATGCAGTTACCAGCTCACTGCAAAGGCATTTGGAATTGGCGGGAGGATAATTTTAGGCAATCTGAGTTTTGTATTCAGATTGCCTTTTTTCATAAAATATAAACGAGTAAAAAAGCAATTATCAATATTACAGCAACTACCTGTATCCAAACTGATTGCTTTGGAAATTCATATTCACAAATGGGACAAAGTCTTGCTTTCGAATCTATTTGCATCGCACAATTAGGACATTCCTTTTTCTTTTCCTGCATTTTCCTGCTCAATTCTATTTCGGATTAAATTACTCATATTTTGAATGAAATTGAACCTTTTCGTAAGTTTTTGATCTGTTTTTGACATTTCTAAACTACTAAATGTACGAATTAAACATTTTATCTACAGGTTAATATTTTGATAATCTGATGTCGAATTAAAGCTAGAATTCTCTCCATAGCTTTAAACAATGGAAAGGCAATTATCAGATAGTGAACTATTTCAGCTTATCAGCAATAAAGACGAAAGTGCTTATTTTCAGTTATTTAGACGATATTCGAAGCGACTTATTGAACTATCTTATTTTTTACTAAGAAAAGATTTGCCATTGGCTGAGGAAGTTGTTTCGGATGTTTTTTTTAGAATTTGGCAAAACCCGAAGCTTTCAGCCATTGACAATCCAAAAGCTTATTTGTATCGAGCAGTAAAAAATGGATCTCTCAATGAATTGGCAAAATCCTCCCGCCACAATTACGTAGATATTGAGAATGCCTTTCATATTAGCGGAACAGAAACTTCTGCTTTAGATGATTTTATACAAGCTGAGGAGTACAAGGAATTAGAGGATATTCTTGATCTATTACCAGAAAGACGAAGATTAGTATTTAAGCTTTCTAGAATTGATGGCTTAAAACACAAAGAGATTTCAGAACTACTCGAAATATCTCCGAGAACTGTAGA
This sequence comes from Peijinzhouia sedimentorum, assembly GCF_049340005.1. Lineage (NCBI taxonomy): Bacteria > Pseudomonadati > Bacteroidota > Cytophagia > Cytophagales > Peijinzhouiaceae > Peijinzhouia > Peijinzhouia sedimentorum. The sequence continues at coordinate 90,669 of NZ_JBMPIY010000009.1, read as the reverse complement.
AGATCATATTTCAAGCGCATTGCTTTTTCTTCAAAAGATCATGCGTCAAAAATCATCTTATTAATAGAGTTCACGATTAGTTAACGATTTGTTGATGTAAGACAGCCCGTGTAAACCTGCAGAAATCGGTCTTGAAATAAAGACCTTGATAATGCTCGATAATAATAGTTTCATTAGGAGTTGTATTAGAGATTTTTCTGATGAGATGGATGAGAACGAAAGATCTATTTTCATTGAATTCTTAAATCAGCATCCACAAAAGCAGGCTCATTATAATGACCTGAAGAATATATGGAGTAAGGCTAATATCACCTTGCCAAATACTGACTCAGACAGGTTAGAGCAAAAGCTTAGGTCAAGAATAAAGGTAAATATTTCGAGCAAAGAGAGATTTGAAAATCGCCAACCCAAAAAGCGACTTTTTTCTGCTAAAAGAATTCAATTAGGTATTGTTTCATTCATTCTGTTAATGGCAGTTTCTGTGGTTTGGTTTGGTGTCGGTGAGATTACATCTAATACTATTTCGAAATCTACGCATAGGTGGCAGCGATCTTTGATTACGCTGGGTGATGGTTCAAAGGTTTGGCTCAATGAACTAAGTACCATTGAATTTCCTGAACAATTTTCCGAAACTGAGAGAACAATAATACTTTCCGGAGAGGCATTTTTTGAAGTTACACCCGATTCGTTGAGGCCTTTTGTGATTGAGTCTAATGGATTGATTACAAGGGTATTAGGCACAAGTTTCAATATTAAGTCTTATGCTGATCTGGAAGCTGTAGAGGTCACTGTACGAACTGGTAAAGTTTCGATCGAAAACTACGAATCGCCTACCGTGAAACTGGAATTGCTACCAAATGAAAAGGGGACTTTTGATAAAGATGAGGGAGTTTTATCAAAATCAATTATTAACAATCCTGAAAAATACTTTGGATGGATCAACAATTTCATGGTCTTGGAAAATGAAACGCTGAATGAGGTTGCACAAATGCTAGAGTCTAGGTTTGAAATTGAAATTCAATTTTCCGACCCAGCAATTGGCCTTTGTCAGCTTTCGGGTAAGCTCAAGGATAATTCCCTTACAGGAATTCTTGATGCCATTTCAACAATTCTAAATCTGACCTATGAGGTGAAAGGGAGAACAATAACTTTTAGTGGAAACAAATGTGTACAAAAATAAAAAACCAAGGATGCGGCAACATCCTTGGCAAATCTTGATGATCAAATAATTCTAAAAAAAACCAATCAATCAAAATCTCTTAAAACTATGAAAAATGTTTTACTAAAACCAAAAGCAATGGTGTTAAAGCACTATTTGCTGGTATTACTAATGTTAGTTGGCATCTTTAATAAGGGCTTTGCTAATAACCCAAAACAAGAAGTACTTTTAACTGAATGTAATCTTCAGCTAGAGAATGTAGCTTTCAAAACCGCTCTTAATAATTTGGAAGCACAAGCTTCAATCATGTTTGTTTACTCAACAAATTATGTAAATGATGCTAAATTAATTTCTTATAAAGCTGAAAAGAAGACGTTAAAGGAAGTTCTTGAAGAGATATTAACTCCTTTGGAATTGAGTTATTCTATCCGCGGAAACCAAATTATGCTTCGAAAGGTAGAAAAGGTAAAAGTGATAAAGCCTGCATCTGAGGCCAAAGGATTTATCAATGGTACTATAGTCGATGAACAATCAAATGAAGCACTTGCATTCGCTACCATTGGTATTAAAGGAACCAACAAAGCAGTAGTATCCGACATCAACGGTCGTTTTAGAATTTCAGGTATCGACGAAGGTCAAATTACTTTGGTAGCAACTTTTGTTGGTTACCAAAGCCAAGAGCAAACTGTACAAGTAATAGGCAATGGTACTGTAAATGTTGAGTTCAGAATGGCTTCAACATTTTCGGAGCTTGATGGTGTTACAGTGACGGGCATAAGAAAAGGTGAAACTAAAGCACTTACTAAAATGAAATCTGCTGACAACATCAAATATGTAATGTCGCAAGAGCAGATGGAGCGTTTTCCTGACTTGACAATTGGTGAATCTCTACAAAGAGTCCCTGGTGTGGCTGTGAGTTATAGTTACGGATTGCCCCGTGATGTGATCATTAGAGGTTTGAGTCAAGATTTGAGTTCTGTTACAGTAAATGGAACACGTATGCCTTCCACAAACGCCGGTGGTCGTAATACCGATTTGAATGGGGTATTGTCAAGTACGATTGAATCTATTGAAGTAATCAAAACATTGACTCCAGATTTAGATGCTGATGGTACGGGAGGAACAGTAAATATTGTAACAAAATCTCCTGCAAAAAATGAAACGATTTTGGATGCTAGAGCTTCAGTTGGTTACAATGCTTTGGTAGATAAGCAAAATTATGAAGCAGGTTTTAGTTATGGTAAACGTAAAGACAAAATTGGATTTTTGGTTGGAGCCAGCTATTTGAGAAGCTGGAGAGGTGAAGATCAAGTAGAGAAAAATTATCGTGATTACACATTTGACGGTGTAGATTATCAATTGCTTTCTAGCCTAGATACAGATGGTTATATGATAAAAAGAGATAATGTGGGTCTTAATGCAGAGTTGAATTATTTTCCAAATGCTACTTCATCATTCTATGTTCGTGCTACAGGCAATATTTATTATGAAATTCAAAATAGATTAGAAAGAGTCTATAACATTGGAACGTATAGCAGCCCAACACAAGCCGAAAACATTAGAATTACTCAAGCAGGAAACTGGAGAGATTATAATCGTGATGTAACAGTAATATCTGCAGGTGGTAAAACTTCGCTTTCGGCAGTCGATCTAGATTTTGATTTGACCTATTCAAGAGGGAATTACGATCAGCCCATCTATTATGCAGCTAGTTTCGTTCGCAATAACTTATCAGCTCAAATGGACTTTTCTAACATGAGAGCACCACAATTCAATTTTGATCAAGAAGACCCATTCGATCCAAGTGAATATACTACAAACAGATATATTAATAGACATGATATGTCTCTGGATCATGATGGTCAATTTACAGTAAACGCCAAGAGAGGATATAAAATAGGAAATGCGATTGGTGAAGTAAAAGCGGGAGGTAGATTCCGTTATAAATACAATGATAGAAGTCGTAACTACTTCCTTCATGATTTGATCTCTGGCAACTTTGTTCTTTCAGATTATCTGTCTGACTATGAGAAACTAGATCATTTCAACAACAATTATCAACTAGGTAATTTCCCTGAAGCTGAATTGCTAGAAGATTACTTAAACCGTAATCCTGGCCTTTTTAAGGATAATGAAAATTATACCAGACAAAATACTGATCCAGATTCTTTCGAAGGCACAGAATATTTAGGTGCTGCATATATCATGACTAAATTGAAGCTTAACAAGTTTGAAGCAATTACTGGTGTTCGATATGAGCAAACAGGTTTCGATTATCAAGGAAATCAAGTGAACTTTGATCAGGATGGAAATTACCTAAATACGATTCCAGTGAATACAAGTAAAACCTTCGATGGATTTTTTCCTTCATTGAATTTGAAATATTCGCCAACTGGAAATACTAATGTAAGAATGGCTGTTACTCGTTCATTGGCAAGACCTAGTTATTATGATTTGGTGCCATGGGAAGAAGTTCTTAATAGAAATAGAAGAGTAAACCGTGGAAATCCAAACTTGGATCAAGCAACGTCAGTTAATTATGATTTACTATTCGAGCATTATTTTCAATCTGTAGGTTTGATTTCAGGCGGGGTATTCCACAAGAGTATCAGGAATTATATTTATGAGCAATCAACAACTGGAGTTGGTGGTATTTATGATGGCTGGAGAATTGATCAAACTGTAAATGGAGCGACTGCTACTGCTCAAGGTTTTGAAGTAGCTTGGCAGCAGCAATTGACTTTCTTGCCAGGTGTACTTAACGGCTTGGGAATATATGCAAACTATACTTATGTGCAGTCTGAGTTTGAAGTACCAGGTATTACTTCCACCCGCACTGTTCGCTTACCAGACATGCGACCTCATGTAGGGAATGTTTCCTTATCTTATGAGAAATTTGGCTTTTCTGGTAGGTTATCCATGTATTTTTATGATACATACACCACAGAATTAGCTGATGTAGAGGCAAACGATATCTTGCAAAAGGGTAGGAGTCAGCTTGATTTCTCAGCTTCACAGCGTGTATCAAAAAACTTAAGTATTTATTTGGGTATTAGCAACTTGACTAATGCACCTATCTCCGAAGTATTTGGCGATGGCAAACCTTTCGATGATATGTATTACTCTTCTTGGGGCAATATTGGAGTTAGATTTAATGCTTACTAAGTAAAAAAATGAGATGTAAATGATTAGGGAACAACGCTTAATCATTTACATCTCTTTATATTGATTTTATTAAAACAAAGACTGTAATGAATTTAAAAAAGCAATTATTACTAATCTTATTTTTGGGCTGTGTACAATTTGTACATGCACAAGAATTTCTACCCCAAACGTATCCTGATAGAGTAGTTCTTACTTGGGCAGAAGACCCAAAAACGACTCAAACCGTAACTTGGCGCACAAGTACTGAGGTGACCGAATCATTTGCAGAAATAGTACTGGCAGATGAATCGCCAGAGTTTCCGAAAAATGCAACGCGCCATACTGCAAAAACTATTTTAAATAACGATGGAGCCGTACAAGCACATTACCATAATATCACTTTCACAGGTTTGTTGCCTGGGAAACTCTATGCATATAGAGTAGGTCATGGTGAATTATGGACGGAGTGGTTTCATTTCAGAACAGCAGCTTCAGAAGTTGAGCCATTTTCATTTATCTATTTTGGTGATGCACAAAATGACGTGAAATCTATGTGGTCAAGAGTTATTCGCCAAGCCTTTATCGATCTGCCAAGAGCAGCTTTTATGTTGCATGCAGGTGATTTAATTAATAGATCCAACAGCGATAAGGAATGGGGTGAGTGGCATCATGCGGGAGGTTTTATTCACGCTATGATCCCAAGTATTGCTACACCAGGCAATCACGAATATTTTAGAGATGAGGCTGGAACACTTACTGTGGATCATCATTGGAATGCTACATTCAATTTCCCAACGAATGGCCCCGCAGGTCATGAAGGAACAGTTTTTCACACGGATTATCAAGATGCTAAATTTATCTCGCTCAATTCACAAATGATCAATCTGGATGAGAATTCAAGAATGGTGCAAGCTGAATGGCTTGAAGATGTATTAGCAAATAATGATAAGAAATGGATCATCATCACTTTTCACCACCCAATATATTCATCGAAAGAAGGAAGAGACAATCCTGAGTTTAGAGAAGTGTTTAAGCCGATTTTCGATAAGTATAATGTTGATTTGGTATTACAAGGTCATGATCATACTTATGGACGTGGCAGCAATATCCCGATGGGTGTAAATGCACAAAGTGAAGAAGCCACTACGATGTATGTGGTATCTGTAAGTGGGCCGAAAATGTATGACCTAACAACAGATAAATGGATGGATAGAGCCGCTTCAAATGTACAATTGTATCAATTGATTACTATCGATGGAGATGAATTGCATTTTGATGCATACACTGCAACGGGAGAGCTTTATGACTCTTTTCAAATGATAAAGAAAGCAGGAGGTAAAAAGCTGATTGTAGATAAGGCAATCAATTGGCCTGAAAAAACCACTTTGCCAGCGAGTTATCGTGAACGCTACACTGAAGAGCAAAAAGCTGCTTACAATAAAATTTACTCAGGAGGTAATAAATAAATAGTCAGTCGGATTATTTTAATAAAAAGGGGGCTGAGGGGTTGGCCTCCTTTTTTATTTTTTAGAATACCCAAAACGATATCAATTAACAACATGCTTGCAATGCTTTCGTTTAAAAGAGGAGAGTAAATATATTACCGATCTTTATAATTATAAATAATAGAAATCATGAACTACGACCAAAAAGAAAAGGAACTCAATTCAAAAATTGTAGAACTAACCAATGAGATTAGAAGCGAGTACCCTGAGTTAGAAAAGTACTTAGATGAAATGCCAATGACAATTCCTAATGATTCAGATCCACATATCACAATTCAAAATCTTCAAAAATACTATGATTCTTTAGTTGAGCTAGTAGAAAAGTATGATGAAGAGCATTAAGATTAACTAAATAACTCAAATATATCCAGCCACTTTATAGGCAATCATTCCAATCCATTCTTTAAAAAGCTTGGTCCAAATATTAAGCGCATCCGGATTAGGAATAAGAAAATCTCCTAATCCGTATTTTTGCTTATCCTTTGCGAAAAAGTCGCCTGTAAAAGTGTCAAAGTTAACACCTTGCTTGCTGAAACAAGCTGCGGATCTCCGCATATGAAAAGCCGATGTAATTAAGAGGATTTTTTGATTTGGAAATTGCTGAGCTAAGATCTCAGCAGAGAATTTGGCATTTTCATACGTATTGTTGGCATCAGTTTCCAGAATTATATCATTTTCTGGAACTCCAGCCAAGAGCAGAAAATCCTTCAAAGCAATCGCTTCTGGAAAGCCAATTTCTTGATCGATCCTGCCTGTACCACCACTGATAAGTACTTTTTGGATTTTGCCTGCTTTGTAAAGTTGCAGCGCATTTACGATTCTATCTGCACCACGAGCAAAATATACTCTGTCATTGAGTTCACGATCGGTAAGTGCAATGCCGGTGAGTACCACACCTACAGGATAACTTTCGAGAGAGGCAATCGGAGTCGCGGGTATTTCCCACCAATACATTAGCTTTTGAGCTAGGAAATTATTGGTAAATACAAAAGATAATAACAAAGCAATCCACATCAATCGCCTTTTCCAAGTTTTCTTTTTGATCAGTAAAAATGTCATCCAAGCCAGCGAAATAAGCGTAAGTGGCATGGCAAGAAAGGAAATGGTTTTGGATAAAATGAAAAACAATTGCTTATGTGTTTAGCGTGACTTCGATGACCAATTTATGGAATTTACTTTACCTCCCGCTGTCTTTTTGCTTCAAATACCACAATAGCTGCTGAGGTGCTTACATTGAGAGAATCTATCAAGCCCAGCATTGGTATTTTGATTTTGGCATCAGCTGCCTTTTTCCAAAGTTCTGTAATTCCTGTAGCTTCTGTACCCATCACAATTGCCGTCGATTTTCTATAATCAACCTCCAAATAGGAAACAGCTCCTTCCAAATCTGTGACTAATAGTTGAATTCCTTTTTCACCTAACCAAGCAATAGCTTCCTCGCTGCCACATTGTACTGTGGGCACAGAGAATATACAGCCAAGGCTGGAGCGAATTACATTGGGATTGAATAAGTCGGTTTGTTGATCACAGCAGATTACGGCATCAAGTTGGGCAGCATCTGCGGTGCGTAATAATGCTCCTAAATTACCTGGTTTTTCTATGCCTTCTACCACCAAGATCAGTGGATTTTTTGACAGCTTCAATGTTGATAGCTTTTGCTCGTAGCTTTTTGCTAGCAATATTAATCCAACTGTTCCGCTTCGATAAGCTATTTTTTCAAAGGCTTCCTTTTCCAATCTATAACTTGGCAAATTGAGTTGCTGTAATAGTGGAATCAATGCTTTTTCCTCTTCGCCCAGACCATCTGGATAATAATACCAAGAGTCAAGCGCCAAATTTGATTTTATCGCTAATTCGCACTCTTTTCGCCCTTCAATCACGAATAAACCCTGTTTTTTACGCTCACGACTTTTTGCAATGAGCAATTCAAGGTTCTTTATTTTAGGGTTTTTTGGACTTTGAATAATTTGTTCTGCTGGCATAGGGGTAAAAATATCAACATATTTCTATTTTTGACCCAATGCAAGCAAGTGAAAATAAGAATTTAAGTTTGGTGCCTCCTCCAGGTTGGGCAGATTATGAGTTGATAGACTGTGGAGATTTCGAAAAACTGGAGCGATTTGGCAAGTTTATCATCACTCGTCCCGAGCCGCAAGCGATATGGCCAAAGGCGATGAAAAATGAAGAATGGGAGAGATTGTCGCAGGCGCATTTTAGCAGAGATAACAGTAAGAAATCTCATCGTAGCACAGACAATGAAGCGGGAGGATGGAATTTGAAACCCGGCATGCCAGACCATTGGCAGATCAATTATCAATTGGGCAATACAAAGCTTCGTTTCAAACTGGCGCTTACGGCATTTGGTCATATTGGTGTATTTCCGGAGCAGGCTAGTAATTGGCAATACATTTATGAGCAAATTCAGCAATGGGAAAATCCGTCAAACTGTAAAGTACTAAATCTCTTTGCTTATACGGGAGGAATTTCACTAGCAGCCAAAGCAGCTGGAGCAGAGGTAACGCATGTGGACTCGGTGAAAAGCATTATCAGTTGGGCCAATGAAAATCAACAAAACTCAGGTTTGGATAATATCCGCTGGGTAGTGGAAGATGCATTGAAATTTACTCGCCGTGAAGCTTCTCGAGGTAATATATATCAAGGAATTGTATTAGATCCACCCGCCTATGGACGTGGACCGAAAGGAGAGAAGTGGCTATTACAAGAACTATTGCCCGAATTACTGGAGTACTGTTCCCAAATTCTCGACAAGCAAAAAGGCTTTTTGATCATCAATCTCTATTCGATGGGTTGGTCTGCACTGATGGCCGAAAATATTATTCGCTCGTATTTCGATATGAAAAATGTTGAATTAGGAGAGTTTTATATTCCTTCAAAATCAGGTTTGAAATTGCCACTTGGGATATTTTTGAGGTTTGGGAATTTTTGATTTACACTTTTCAATCATTTTCTCTCTTTCCCATCACCCACTTATAAATCTCACCAAACCAAAGCACAAATGAGCTAAGAAATACCAAAGTGATAAACTCTAAAGCTGAAATGGTTTTGAATTGGAAAAGGGATTGGAAAAAGGGTATTTCGATTATAGAAACGGTAATAATAACAGAAGCAAATAGGGCAAGATTGATATTGCGATTGCTAAATATACCAATGTTGAAAACCGATAATTTCAAGGAACGCATATTTAAAATGTTAAACAGTTGACAAAAAGACATCGTGATAAATGCTGCTGTTCTGGCAATTTCCAAGCCTTCCTCATAATGCCATGCAAATACGCTAATAGTAAGAATGGCCATTAAAGTCACATTGATAATCAGAAACGGCACTATGCTTCGGTTGAGAATTTTCTCTTTATGATTAATCGGTTTTTGCTGCAATACATCACCATGACCTTTTTCTGTAGCCAAAGCAATATCACCCACGCCATCGGTCACCAGATTTAGCCATAGTATCTGAGTAGCTGTGAGTGGGATTGGAAAACCCATCATCGAAGTGGCTAGTAATGTGGTAATTTCAGCAAAATTGGTTGTGACTAGGAAAAAGCTTGTTTGCCGTGTGTTTGTAAATACAATCCGGCCTTCCTCAATTGCATGCACAATACTGGAGAAATTATCATCAGCCAGCACCATTTGAGCCGAATCACGCGCTACATCTGTTCCCATAATGCCCATTGCCACACCTATGTCAGCCTTTTTTAATGCGGGAGCGTCATTCACTCCATCTCCTGTCATGGCAATCAATTCTCCTGATTTTTGCAGAGTTTCAGCAATTCGCAATTTCATATTGGGCGTGAGTCGAGCAAAAACATTCACACTCAGGATTGCTTTTTCGAATTCCTTTTCATCCATTTCTAGCAAATCCACTTCTGTGAGTGCAGCGGTTTTGGCATCTGCATTTGGCTCAAGAATTCCTGTTTCCTTGGCGATTGCGATGGCAGTATTTACATGATCTCCTGTGGCCATTATCACACGTATTCCAGCTTCTTTGCATTTGCTAATTGAATCGGCTACATCTGGCCTTGGTGGATCAATCATTCCTACAATTCCCGCAAAAGTCAAGTTATTCAGTTGATCTGGATCAATTTTGATGGTAGTAGAATCTACATCTAAATAAGCTAAAGCAATTACTCGCATTGCTTCTCCGGACCAAGCTTCAATTTTTGTTTTTATCTGGGTTTTACCCTTAGCATCTAGTTCCTTGATTTCTTTGCTTGTTAATTGGCGGGAGGATTTTTGCAATACCATTTCAGGCGCACCAATTATAAGTATCTGCTTTTTTCCTTCTGAGTTAATCAATGAAGCTCTCATTTTCAGGTCGGAGCTGAAAGGCAAGTCATCAACTCTTTTGCAGTTCCAAGTCTGATTTTGAAAGCCTCCTTTTTTAGCTAATACTTTCAGAGCTCCTTCTGTAGGATCACCGATAAGCTCGAATTTATTGTCTTTTTTATTTATTTGAGCATTGTTACTCCATTCGCAAATTTTGATAAACTGAAGGAATGCAGGCATATTGAGCCCATCAAATTCCTTTTCCAATTGAAAGAATTTACCCTCTGGATTCCATCCTTCTCCGCTTACTTCAATGTCATCCTCACCTGCGATACCAATTTTCTGAACATTCAGGGTATTTTGAGTGAGCGTGCCTGTTTTGTCAGTGATAATAGTGGTGATTGCTCCAATTGTTTCGGTAGCAGTAAATTCTCGCATTATGGCTTTTCGCTTTGCCATACGATTAGCTCCAATTGCCAAAACGATAGATAACACAGCCGGCAAACCTTCCGGAATTGCTGCAACTAATGCTGCAATAGCTATAATTAAGCTTTCTTCTATGGTGGAGCCTTGTGTAAAGTAAACCACAACAAACAATGATAAGGCACTTAAAATGGCAATTACCGCCATTTGCTTTCCAAGAATATCTGTGCGCTTTTGAAAGTTGGTTTTGCCTTGCTTAATGCCGGATAAACTTTGAGCAATTTCTCCAATAGCCGTATTCAATCCTGTGCCAGTAACCACTGCTTTTGCAAAACCTCCCGCCATAAATGTGCTTTTATAAAGCATATTGACTCTATCCGCCATTGGAGTTTCTTGAGCAATAATTTCTTCTCTTTTCCCAACTGGTAAAGATTCACCTGTGAGCGGTCCTTCGATGGTTCTTACATTTTTACATTCAATAAGTCTTGCATCGGCAGGAATACTATCGCCTTCCTCCAAAATGATTATATCTCCTAGTACAAGCTCACGAGCGGGGAGGATTATCATTTCATTGTCTCTCAATACTTTGGTTTTGCTTACCAAAATACTTTTTAGCGAAGCAACTGCTTTGTTTGCTCTTATTTGTTGAGAAAAGCCAATAGTAGCATTTATAAGTATTACTGCAAAGATTACATAGGCATCAATTGCATGATCGCTGAGCAATGAGATAATGGCGGCAACAAGCAATACTCCGACTAGAAGACTTTTGAATTGCTTGAACAAGAGCATTAAAATACTCTGCTGTCCAGCTTCAGGAATTTCATTATACCCATACTGCAATCGACGCTTCTCAACTTCACTTTGGTTTAGGCCTTCTTTATCAGCCTTTAGTTTACTTAGTGCTTCTTCAAAAGATAAGGAATGCCATTGTTGCTCCATTGATTCAGATTTAATCGATCACTAAAATTAAAAAGGAATTTCTGGGTTTGAGGTGATTAAAGTCAGGGTTTGGGAGCCAAATAGCCTTTCAGTAAAATATTAATGAAGTCGGAGTTATGATGGAGGGATTTTATTGGATTATCTTTTAACTAGTTATTTAAAAAAAATAACCCACTGAAATTCAGTGGGTTATTTTGGTGCGGAGAGGGGGGGATTCGAACCCCCGGTACCCTTACGAGTACGACAGTTTAGCAAACTGTTGGTTTCAGCCACTCACCCACCTCTCCTTAGAAAGATTCGTGCTTTGCCGAATGGACTGCAAATATAGAATAGTAGATTCTTATTTTTCAATTTTCTGGACAAAAATCTAGCAATAAGCAATAACCAATTTACTGTCAGGGCATTATTTTTGGAATTTCCCAACTCTCGCCATTTCTGAGGAGTTTAAACTTGCCATCTTGGCTATTTTCTTTTGCCAATATCTCTTTCAATTCATTTTCTGGGTCGAATTGCCCATCATCGGCCAGAGGGAATGTGCCAAAGTGGATAGGAATGCCATAGCTTGCATTTACATCTTTGTATATCTGATAGCCTTCTGCTGGATCGGTATGTACAGGGGACATAAACCAGCGTGGCTTATAGGCTCCAATAGGTACCATTGCTAAGCGCATTTCGTCGAAGCGTTCCCCAATTTCCTTAAAAATAGGAGCGTAGCCCGTATCACCACCAAAGAAAATATTTCCTCCCGCTGTTTTTATTACATAACTACACCACAAAGTCTTATCTCTATCAAAAAACCCTCGACCAGAGAAGTGTTGCGCTGGCGTTGCAATTATTTCAATTTCATCCAAAATAGTGCTATCCCACCAGTCCATTGCTATCACATTTGCAACACCTTGCTTTTTGATAAATAGGTCTATTCCTAATGGAGCAATGAATTTTGGTGAAAATGCCCTGTTTAGCATAAGGATACTTTGCACATCTAAATGGTCGTAATGGTTGTGGCTATAAATTACTACATCTATTTGCGGAAGATCTTCGAACGGTACACCAACAGCTTTTTGCCTCTTAGGGCCAAGAAATGAAATAGGACTAGTACGCTCCGACCAAATTGGATCAAATAGGATGTTGACTCCTTGCGTCTGTACCAAAACTGTAGCGTGATTGATAAAGGTGATTTTCAATTCATCGCCAAATATTCTTGGCTCAATTGGATCAGCAGTGATACTTGATAGATCCTCCCGCCATTCACCTTGATCGCGGCTTGTCATCCATTTCAACACATCCAAAAAGCCCTTGGAGGCAGGCGCTTCCCATGGATGAATAAATTTATTTCCATCAAAATGATCTGTAACTGGCCCTTTATAAACAGGTGCCGTATATAGCCATCCTAAAAAAAATACCGCAGTGGTTAGTGTAAAAGCCAAAAACAGCATAGATTTCAAAAAATATTGTAATTTCTTCATCAAGATAAATAAGTGATTTTGTAGATATTATGTTTAAGGATAATGATAAAGGTAAGTTGTGCAATAATTGAAATGAAAGGTTTGGTATTAGTTTGCCAAAGAAGTGATAAAATGGACTTGCCAGGTAAATGGGAATTCCCAGGTGGAAAATTGCGGGAGGGTGAAAGTGCTGAAGGTTCTATTGTTCGAGAGATCATGGAGGAGCTTTCTGTTACAATCGAAATTTTGGAAAAAATGCCCAGTCATCAGCATAAATACCAAGACAAAGGTATTGAATTAATCCCTTTCAGAGCGAAAATTACTTCAGGCGAGATTCGCTTGACTGAACATAAAGATTTTCAATGGTTAGAAGCAATTGAATTGCCACTATTGGATTGGGCAGATGCGGATATACCTATTGTTATAGATTACTTGGTGCTTATAAGGTCTCAATAGGTGAGAATTTGGTATGAATAGATACTGGAATTCTGAACTGGAAAGTTGTGCCTTTGTCCAACTCACTTTCGAAGGAGAGCTCTCCACCTTGTACTTCTAAGCTTTTCTTGATGATTGCCATGCCTAATCCAGTGCCTTCTTTTGGGCCTACATTGGAGCCTCTAAAGAATCTATCGAATAGCTTGGCCTGATCCTTTTGAGGTATACCTATGCCATAATCCTTCACAGTGCAATACAACCACCCATTTTCGGTTTTTAATTCTACTTCTATGATTGTGCCATCCTTGCTATAATTAGCTGCATTTGCCAATAAATTTGAAAGAACTTGATGAAATAATTCTTTGTCGATATAGTGCTCGTCTTGATCTAAATCAATTGATTTTTTAAGGCTATGCTTGCGACAAATTCCATGTGTTATATCATCAAAAAAAGTATCTAGATATTTATTTAGGTTGATTATTTCAGGGCTGTAGGAAATTTTTACGGAGTCCGCTTTATCTATATACAAAATCTCATTTAAGAGGTCATTCAAGTGCTTCACACTGTTTTGAATTCTCAGAGAGTGTTTCAAGATCCTACTCAAATCACCATTCATTTCGATGTTTTTATCAATTAACTCCGCGGAGGAATTGATAGTTGTAAGAGGAGTCTTAAATTGATGAGACACATTGGTGACAATCAATGATTTGAACTCATTCAGCTCTTTTTCTTTTTCAAGAGCCTTCTTTAAATCATTGTTGGCCACTTGTAGTTCTTTGGTTCGCTGCTTTACTTTTACATCTAATTCCTTATTCAGGTTTTTGAGCTTACGTTCGAGCAAATCTTTGGTCAATGCCATCTCCACCACAATATTAATTTCACGTGGGTTTACAGGCTTCAATATGTAACCATTTGCATTAGATGCTACGGCTTTTTTGATGGTAGCCTGGTCGTCGGATGCGGTTACGAATATTACAGGAATATCACACTCTCTTTTAATAATATCGGCTGCGGTAATCCCATCCATACCACCCGGTAAGCCAATATCCATCATTATCAGATTTGGTTTTTCTTTTTTTGCTAAAGCAATTGATTCTTCACCATTATTTACCACACCTATTACCTTATGACCAAGCTCTTCCAAGGCTTTTTTGAGCATCAATGCTTGTACCGGTTCGTCTTCAGTAATGAGTATTTTAGTCGGATTCATATCCCAATCTATATTTGTTAGATTTATTAAATCTTTAGCAAAAAGTATTTATCTAGGCAGACAAATGAGTTTTTTCTGATTCTTTGAAAGGCTTTTTTAAAACCAATTGCTAAAATACTTCACAAATCCTTAACAACTTTATCTCTTTAGTTTTTATTTTTCAAATTGTATTCTCAATGCTATTTACCTTATGCCCAATTATCTAAAATCCTTTATAAAGAATTGCTCTTTAATAATCAGCCTATTAGTTGTTGTAGGTTGCACTACGAGTTATGAACCATCCAACTATGATATTTCTCAAATTCAGATTGCAAGAGATACGTATGGTGTGCCGCATATTTTTGGTGAAACGGATGCTGATGTAGCTTACGGTTTAGCATGGGCGCATGCGGAGGACGATTTCGAAACTATCCAAAAAACGATGTTGGCTGGAAAAGCAATGCTGGGGAGAACATTTGGAAAGGATGCTGCACCTGTTGATTTTTTCGTGCATTTACTTGAAACTCGTGAGCTTGCCAAGGCCAATTATTCCACTGCGCTATCGGCAGAGTTTAGAGCGTTAGTGGAAGCTTATGCGCATGGCATGAATGATTTCGCACTTGCTTATCCAGATAGAGTTTGGAATAAGCGCGCCTTTCCAGTAATGCCAGAAGATATTTTGAGTGCTTACATTCTTTCGCTTGCTCAAATGTCTGGCGCAGATGGAGCGATTCAGCAAATAGTGGAGGGTACGATCGAAGATAATTTACCTCCCGCAGAAAATGTGGGGTCTAATGCTATTGCCATTCATTCTTCCCGCACATTTTCTGGTGAGAATTTCTTGGCGATCAATTCTCATCAACCGCTTGAAGGGCCTGTGGCTTGGTATGAAGCGCATTTGCATAGCGAAGAAGGCTGGAATATATTGGGTGGGCTTTTCCCAGGTGGTACAACTATTTTCCATGGTGTAAATGAGCATCTTGGCTGGGCACATACCGTCAATTATCCTGATAAATTGGACGTATATAAATTGGAAATAAATCCTGAGAATAATTTACAATATCGATTTGATAATGAATGGATTGAATTGGAAGAGAAGCGTGTTTGGTTGAAAGTGAAAATGTGGGATTTTATTACTATCCCAGTGCCTCGAAAAGTATGGAAAAGTGTATATGGCCCAACCATGCAAACCGAAACAGGAACATATAGTATTCGCACTGGCGCATTGCTTGATGTGAGAGGAGCCGAGCAATGGTATTTTATGAACAAGGCCACAAACTATAGTGAATTTAACGCTGCCATGAGCAGAATGACGCTTACGGGGTTCAATACCATTTACGCCGATCGCTATGATAGCATTTTCTTTGTGAGTAATGCATTATTGCCAAAACGTAAACAAGGCTTTAATTGGACCGGCGTATTGCAAGGAAATTCATCAGAGAATTTGTGGACTGAATTTCATGATTTTGATGAATTACCACAACAGGTAAATCCACCATCAGGATATTTGTACAATACCAATCATACGCCATTTGGAGCTTCTTCAATAACAGATAATCTAAGCCCAGCGCAATTCCCAGCCGAAATGGATTATAAGCGGGAGGATAATAATAGGTCACTTCGTTTTAGAGAAATAATGCCTGATACAGGTTTGTTAAGTTATGAGCAATTCAAAGAAATAAAGTTCGATAAGACGCTGCCCGAAACACTTGCCTACCAAACTAATGTGGAAGCGCTATTTGCTTTAGAGGCAAGTGAATTTCCAGAAATCGCCAAGCAAATAGAAGCACTCAAAAGTTGGGACAAAACTGCCAAAGCAGATAGTGATGGAGCGGCAATATTCGCTTTTAGCTATTATCATATTCGCGATAATACTACCGAACAAAATCTCGATCCAAAGCGTGCTATTGATCAATCTGAGGCAGTTAATACATTGAAAGCAGCTAAAGCACATTTTCTCCAACATTTTGGAGATGAGCTTGTAAGCTTAGGGGCTTATCAGAATTTAACGCGCAATGGAAAATCTCTTCCGGTATTCGGAATTCCAGATGTTATTTCTGCAATGAGAAGTGAATCACCGGAAGCTGGAGTGCGCAAAGCCGAGCAAGGTGAGTCTTATATAATGATGGTTCGTTTTGGCGAGAATGGACCGATTATAGAAACTGTAAGTCCGTTTGGAGCATCTAATCAGCCTAATAGTCCGCATCACACCGATCAGATGGAGCTTTTCGTAAATCAGCAATTAAAACCAATGACTTTGAATAAGGAGGAGGTTTTGAAAAATGCGAAACGAATTTATAGGCCTGAAAAACAAGAATAGCATAATAAGTCTCCTCTTGAGAGGAGATTAGAGGTGTGTTTTCAGGCAGTTCTTTGAATGTCCTTATAGCATTTGGAATTGTTTTGCGGGAGGTTGTTTTGCGCATCAATTTAAACCGCAATCGATTCGTGGGATAAAGAATGCTTCGCTCCATTGGAGCTAAATCATTCCTTATTTTTCAAAAAGCGCTCAAAGAAATCTGCCGTGGCTTTGTAGGCATTTACCCAATTGCGATGCAATAGGAAACCATGTACATCGTCTGGATAAATTAACTGTTCGAAGTACACCTCTCGTTTGCGTAGGGCTTCTGCCAAATCTACTGTTTCGCTAAAGGGCACATTGCGATCATCATCTGCATGGATTAGCAATACCGGTGATTTCCAGCCATCGATAAAGCTCATAGGAGAGGATTCAAAGGCTTTTTTAGCTACTTCGGCTTCTTGCTGAGGATTGTAGTCAGATCGAAAGTTTCTGATAACGACATTCCAATTGTGTACACCATGGAAATCTACGCCTGCGGCAAAAATATCCGAATTGCGAGCCAAGCCCATAGCCGTAAGATATCCTCCATAAGATCCACCCCAAAGCCCGATACGCGTATTATCTACATCTTGTCTTTGTTGTAAAAGTTTGCCAGCCGCTAGCACATCTCTGTATTCGCTTGCGCCATTTGCACCGTAATTTTGGGCTTCGCGAAATTCCATGCCGTAGCCAATTCCGCTTCGGTAATTCACTGCCATTACCAAATAGCCTTGACTCGCCAAATATTGGTTCATTGCATAAGCATTGTGATAATAACCTCTGTCGTGGAAACCTAAATACATTTGACGTCTAGAACCTCCGTGGAAAAATAGCAATGCAGGATATTCTTTATTTGAGTCGTAATTGGCAGGTTTGAAAAGCTGTGCATGCATATCTAAGCCATCTTCGGCTTTAAATATAATTTGCTCAGGTTCTACCATTGCTTTAGTAGGGTAGTCATTCGGAAAAATACCGGGTCTTAATGGTTCAGGCATGCCTTCATCATTTACAAAAGCTGCAAAAGCAGGTTGCCTCGGTCCGGATACTAGCATGGCGATATCACCATCGGAATTCACAACTGGCGACCACTCCAAGCCATTGCCTTTGGTGATTGCTTGTGGAGTGCCGTTAGCTATATCCACTTTCCAAATATGCTGTCTGTCAATATCGTCTTGATTGGAAGAATAGACCATTGCTTTTCGGTCTGGAGTCATACTTACATATTGTACTTCGAATTTGCCGGGAGTAAGTAGCCTAGCATTTCCTCCCGCTGATTTAATTGCATACAAATGCAGCCAACCATCTCCTTCCCAAGGGAATACGATCTGATCATCTGCACTCCAAAATAATTGATTATCAGCAGATATACTCCAGAAGAAACTGCCATTTCCTTTATTTGCTTTCCAAATTTCTTTGGTTTCATTATTTTCCATATTATGCACCATAATACTCCAAGGCAAGCCTTCTCTTCTTTCTACAAAAGGCAATAAACCAGATTGCTGAGGAGTGCGAGTAAAGGCGATTTTGTTTCCATCTGGCGACCAAATAGGATTTCGGTCTTGATCGACACTTGGCGAGATGTATTCAACTTTTTGCATAGCCAAATCGAAAATGCCGATATAGCTATGTGTACCTCGGCTACTTATAAAAGCCAATTTGCTACCATCGGGCGACCATTGTGGAGAACTTGCGCTACCTCGAATAGAGAAAAGTCGGGAGGGATTTTTTTCGGTATTCAATTCTTTTGCCCATACTTGGCCACCTTTCAGAAAGCTCAGCCATTTGCCGTCAGGTGAGAAACTTGGATTACTGCCTTCTGCTATTAAATCTGCACCGCGACCTACAAAAGGCAATAGATAAATTTCTCTCTTGGCTGGTTCTATTTCACTAGTTGGGTTTGGAATTTCACCTTGACGGTTGCCTCCTCCACCTCTTACATAAGCGATATAATTCCCATCTGGAGAGAAGGTCAGTTCTCCAAGAGCCTGGCCATCATCTTCCAAAAAACTCACTAGGGACTTTCCGCTAAATCTTGGGCCTTCTGCTACGTAAATACTGCGTTTGCCTTGATGATTTTCTGTCCAAGCTACACGAGCCATACTTGGCGAAGCCACCAAATTTTCTGGGAAACTATAATTCATTGCTTCCTCAATAGTAAAACTCTGACTGTAAGAAATTGAAAATGAGGAAATAAAAATAAGACTAATAAAGAAAAACTGCTTCATGGTTTATTGGATTTGAGCTGGGTTTTGAAAGGTAATAGGAGGGTTGTCGCAAATCACTTCCATTGGGTTCATTCTCATATTTTGGAATTCATTCGGCGCATCCATATTAGCAATTGTTGCATCGCCATTGTCTTTGATGCAAATACTTCCTTCCTGTCCCGGTTCCACAAATCCATCGAAAGCGATATCTGGAATATTATTGCCAAACACACCAGCAATTAGTTGTCCCATTTCCTTACTCAAATCTGGGTTTGGAGCTTGCGTATTCACAAATTTGTTGTTGTAAAATGAAATCTGCGAGCTGAAGGGATTGTAATCCATATCGTTGATTGGTAAGCCTGTAATTAGATAAGAAATCACACAAGCATTGATCGTTTGGTTATCGCCGATTTCATTGTCGAATACTTCCACTTCGCGGTAGGCCATAATCATAAATCCAACGCCAGAAGGAATCATTGCCACGGTATTACCTTCCATGCCAAAGTTTGGATGATTGTTTGCAAATACCTTATTCCTATAAGCTCTTATTCTACGTCCATTTTTCTTTGGTATATCCGGCAAATCAAATATCATCAAACCACCGGTATTTCCGGTAGCTACATTTTCATAAACTTCTACATCATCTGAATTTTCGATTTCAATACCCGCTACATTGTTTTCAGCGTGATTGTTTCTAATGATTACACCCACCGATTGGCCTACATAAATTCCTGCATCGGAGGCATTATAGGCTTGGCAGCCTTCCATTAAGATATTTTTGCTCATGACCGGGTAGAGACCATACGCACCGTTTTCTTCGTGCGGGCCTCTCGTCCAAGTTACTTTGATATTGCGCAATATCACTGTGTCTGAGTCATGAACTTTAATAGCATCTCCTTTGGAATCTTGCACCGTCATATCTTGAATGGTAATATTATTTCCTCTAAAATTTAGTCCTTCTGCTCCATCAGTTTGATTGGCGAATGAAAGGATAGTTTTGTCAATACCCGCTCCAAGGAAAGTGATTCCAAATTCACTATCAAATGACAAAACATTAGTGAAATCAAAAGTGCCTTCTCCCAGCTGAATGGTGTCTCCAGGTTCGGCCATTATAAGTGCTCGCTGTATTTCAGCTGAGCTTTCTATGCTAGGCATTATTATCAATGATTTTTCCTCTTGTTTTTCTGAACAGGCAGAAAATAAGATTATTGCAATGAGGGCAGTTAAGGAAGACTTAAAGGTGTTTTTCATGGTTGGCTGATTTGATTGTTAAAATTTAAGCAAATGCATTAATACTTGCAATTAATTATTCTATCATCACTTACATATTGGTTTCGACTAATCTTAACATTACTTTTAATGTATGTGGGAATTATTTGATCATTGGCAGTTTTTGGCTGGCTTAGGTATTTTCCTCTTCGGCATGCACGAATTGGAAGCAAGCTTGGAAGTATTGGGAGGTAAAGCTTTCCGTCGATTCCTTCGCAATTCCACTAAGAAACCTGTTTATGCAATTTTCACAGGCGCCTTCTCTACAGCAGTATTACAAAGCAGTTCGGTCGTTACTTTAATGCTTTTGGCTTTTGTGGGTGCTGGAATCATTAGCTTTCAAAATTCTATTGGTGTTGTCCTGGGGGCTAATTTGGGTACCACCTTTACAGGTTGGTTGGTTGCAATTTTTGGTTTTTCCTTTAAGATTGAAGCCTTCTCCCTCCCGCTTATTGCTGTGGGTTCATTAGGTAGGGCATTTACTACAAGTAATGAGAAATTGCTTCACATTTTCCAACTAATTGCCGGTTTTGGCTTTTTGTTTTTTGGTTTAGATTTTATGAAATCCAGTATCGATGAGTTGGCCTCGCAAATGGATCTGAGTCAGTTTACAAGCTATGGAAATTTTGTGTTTCTACTTGTGGGTTTGGTTTTTACTGCCATTGTACAATCCAGTTCTGCTACTATTGTAATTGCGCTTAGTATGCTCAATGCTGGAATTATTCCTTTTGTGGCTGCAGGTAGTTTGGTAATTGGAGCTAATCTCGGAACCACGATTACAATAATCATAGGATCATTGGGGAAAGGATTTGTAGCCAAAAAGCGGGTGGCATTTGCTCATTTGTTCTTCAATATTATTACTGCTGCGGTAGCCTTTCCAATTTTGAGTTTAATGGTTTGGTTTATCCAAGATATATTGGACGTAGATAATCCGCTGTATGCACTTACGGCATTTCACACTATATTTAATGTAATTGGTGTATTGATTTTTTTACCCTTTATAAAGGCCTTTGCTAGATTTTTGGAAAGGTTGGTGAAGGATAAAAAAGTGACTATTTCAGAATATATAAGTAAACTTTTGCCTAATGACCCAGAGGCTTCTATCGCCGCTTTAGAAAAAGAAATTGGCCACATGATGGAAACGGTGATTCAGCTAAATGCACATGCGCTCCAAATGAGTGGCACGGGTATTTTAAAGCGGGAGGATAATGCAGCCACGAATCATAAATTGCGGTGGATGGAGAAGAGGAGTTTCATTTCTATTTACCAGGAAATCAAAACCCTTGAAGTAGAAATACTTCATTTCTACTCTGAGTTGCAAAAGCAGAAAATCAATGAAGTGGAGGCTGAAAGATTATCCGAGTTCATGAGTGCTGTGCGTAACCTTGTCTATTCAGCAAAGAGTATGAAAGATATACTTCATAATATCAATGAATTAGACAACTTAGATAAAGCGGCTATTCAAGATAAAGTAATTCAAATTCAGCTATTTCAAGAAGAGTTTTATCATGAGGTTTATCGTATTTCTACACCTCCCGCTAATCCCAGTGAGCTGAGTGAGCTGCAAACCTTAATGCATAAAAGTAAGCTGAGATACAATTCATTTACTAATGATATTTACCAAGATATTTCTGCTGGTATAATCAATGAAGAGCAAGTTTCTACTCTTTTGCGAGTGAATAGAGAGGTTTATAATTCAAATAAATTTTTACTTAGGGCAGTATCCCTTTATTCAGATTTTCACAAGATTGAGGGCGATTTAGACGAGTTTCCGGAATTTCGCTAATTACACCTCAAAGCAGCAATTTTTTGCCAAAGATCATTTTCATAACTGCCAGAAAAATCTCTTGGAATACCTGAATCATCACCAAGACGAACGATGACCATATTTTCAGAAGGCACCACAAATAGACATTGATCATTAGCTCCCAATCCTGCGATCATATCCAAAGGGGCGGTCGGCACCAACGTGCGAGCAACGGCACTGCTCGAGCCGGGCAACATCAATCTAGATTTGCCATTGAGCCACCATAAATATCCATAGGCTGGATTCATGCTTTGGGATGTTTTGGTCATTTGGTCGAAATAGCCTTTGTCAATAAGAATGTCTTCATTTGCCCATTTTCCACGATTTAGGGCGAGTAATCCAAACCTGGCCATACTTCTAGCATTGCTCGTGAATATACGAGTTGATCCTAAATTGATATAAGAACCATTCATGCCTATTTTACTTAAGATATTGCTATTTGCAAACAGGTTTATATTCTGGTTCGAAGCATTTTCTATTACATTGGTAAGTAGTGTATAAGGAGCATTATGATAATACCACTGCGAGCCTGGAGCAGCTCTGAAAGTGAGGCACTCAGGATCTATGCAATTCAAATTCTCCACCTCATAATCCAAGCCTGTGGTCATAGAGAGCTGGTTTTGAATAGTGATCTGATTTTCCTGCTCGCTAGTCAAACTTGTCCAACCTTGACCTAAATAATCGGAGGTAGGATCGTTGATATTGAGTAATGCTTGATCTTGGGCAATACCTACCAGAAATGCAGTCATTGTTTTACCTGCTGATGCCCAATACCAGTTATTTTGAGCACCAAAACCATCAAAATACCATTCCACTACAATTTTACCATCTTTTAGAATGATAAAAGCTTTGCTATTTGTAGTAGACAAAAAGGCTTGCAAATCATTAAGTGAGTTGGTGCACCAACCTAAATCGCTTGGTGGCATTTGTTCCCAAGTATTCTGATTAGCGGGAGGGAAATATAATTCACTTTCTATTTCAGGTTGTATAGTTCCTTCATCGCAAGCTGTTAATAGGCTTGTCAAAACCAGAGAAATAGTGATTAAGATAGTGTGTAAAGAAGCTTTTATCATAATATGCAATAACGAGTTTTGCTGTAAATTGATTAAAATAAAGAAGAGTATAAATGCTCCTCTTTATTTTAAATAAACAAATGTAATCTGTTTACGCAATAATATAATTAAAACTATTGATTGTACGATAAAAGCCTCAGACTAAATACTAAATAGAAATTTGTGTTTGAAGAGTGAACATACTTTTGCGAGAAACCAATGTAAAATCTTGAGATGCATCAATACCAAAAATAGGCCTACTTTGATAATTCAATGAAATTTTAGATCTGTGCCCTTCAATTAACCAATTGAATCCTGCCTCATACATCAACATGGGATTGTTTAATAATTCGAAATTAGAATACTGTGTAGCTACATAAGGTTGGATTGTGCCAAAATCTCTAAGAAGATTTTGCTTTAGTAAGTATCCGAATTGGGCATAAATTGTATTACCAGTGCCGATAATAGGAAAGGAATTGCCCGAGCCATTGAAGCTACCATTACTATTAATTCCATTTGCAGGATTCATCACTCCTAGATTTCGAACATAATTTTTACCGTAGTCAGTGTAGCTAATAGAGCCATAGGCAGTGAATGCAGTTCCTTTCTTACTATTTAATGGTAAATCGTAAAAGACATCCAATGCAAATAGACCTAGGTTAGTATTCAAAGAATCACCCAAATTAGTTAAGTGCCACATAGCATCTTTTTGTGTAATAAACCCAGCACCAAAATTCAAAATATGTTTTTTCCCTAAATAGGTTCCAACATTATAAGGGGTTAAGTTAGACTCTTTATCTTTGAGTTGAACCATGAAATAACCCTGAAACTGAAGTTTAGCAGGTTTTGGAGAAAATAATGAATTCTCTTGGATGGTTGATTTCTGTGCTGTTGAATTTTGAATGACCATAGGGTCACTTATGGCTATTCGGTAATCCAGCTTACCCAATTTTCCTTTTGCATAAAGACTAAATTTTCTCAAGAATTGATCATTGATGTCATTTGTAGATTGTTGATATAAGGGTGCATCTAAGGTTAAAATACTCCCCACCGAAGGAGACGCATAGCGTGACAACCCACTCCAACCAGTAAGTCCAGATCCAAGGGATAACTTTTGATCAACTATTTTGAGTTCAGTGACAGCATCTAAAAAAAACAGCCCTTGCTTACGAGGGCTAATGTAATTTATGTTATTAGTCCCAAATTGGGTGTAAACAAAAATTTTATCTGAGATTTGACCAAATAATTGAATTCTTGTTCTTCTTAATCCTAAATCTAAAGTGTTATTTTTTGAAGTCTCAAAAACAGTAGTACCGGGATTGCTCTCATTATATCTTATCCATATTTGATTGAGAAATGTGGCTTTTAAATAATGAGATCCATCTTGATTTAAATACATAACTAACTCTTTTCTTTCCTTGTCTTCATCTTTATCAAGTATGGATTGTGCCAGAAGCTTGTTTGTGATTAGAAAAAAGAATAGGATAAAAATAATTTTGATTGATTTCATATTTTCAGTAGAGTTAATTTAGATTGACAGGTAGTTCCACAGCAAGCTGTTGATCTACCTCTAATACTTTGCAGTCGTTGAAATCATCTATGATTATTCCTTTTACAGAGATTGGAAATTCTTCTAAAAGAATTTGGAAATAAGGCGACTTCAATAAGTTATTGATTTGAATAGCAATATGATACTCCATTATTTTAGTAATTGAGTTCTTGTTTCCATTGGAGAGACTTCCAAATGCGGATTCTAAATGCAATAGTTTTTCTTTAGTGTCTTGCCAATAACTTGCTTCGATATTACTGTCCATAATATGAGATAGCATACAGCAATTTGCATGACCAGCAACGATTATCTGCCTTACATTTTCTTGTTCCAAATAGTGCTTAAAAAAGCTTGCTTCAAAACCTGTTCTTGCGCTTACAATGTTGGCAAAGGCAGTAGTTACTATGTATTTATCACTTTTGATCAAGCCGTTTAGTGCATAGCAATCATTGCAGCATATAAACATTGTTTTTTCTTCAGTATTTCTTATAAATTGATTCAGATTTTTCATGATGGACATTTTAATAATTAATTACTTTTCTAGCGGAAAGAGCATGCTTTGCCACTGGAGTTAGGTGGTCCATACCAATTAAGGCTACAGTTCCTCCCGCTTCTTCATAATCATGCTTAAAGTGAGTTATTTGTTCCATGAAAGTGTGATCTATTAGCTTAGCAAGCTGAAAGTCTACTACTACATTTTTACCTAAGGGTAATGCATCAATTTGTCTTTTGAAGCCAAGGTAGTTTGTGAAAATGGCGGCATTTTTAGCACTAAACCGTATTTCACTCTCAGTTTCACTTTTATGGAAATCAGATTTGAATAAAGATTTGAATGGAACCCCACGATATAGATGTACTGCTATTTCCATTATTATACCAGCAGCTATACCTACTAATAAGTCCTCAGCTAATGTTACTACAATGGTGGTCAGGAATACAATAAGTTGTTCTTTGCCAACATTGAGTGTTTCCTTAAAGAGCTTCGGAGAGGCAAGTCTAAATCCCGTAAATATCAACATAGCGGCAAGAGCTGTTAGCGGAATTCGGTGAATTAGATCTGGGAAAAATGCGACAAATACAAGTAGAAATAGACCATGGAAGAAATTGCTCCATCGAGTCTTTGCACCACTACCAACATTGGCAGAGCTACGAACTACTTCAGCAATCATAGGCAAGCCACCAATTAAACCAGAAAGAGTATTTCCTGCTCCAACGGCGAGTAAATCCCTATTAGAATTAGATTTTCGTCTATATGGGTCTAATCCATCTACAGCTTTTACTGTAAGAAGTGACTCCAAGCTTCCTACCAAGGCAAACATGACCACATATTTGAGAGAGGTCATGCTCACGATTTCACCAAAGTCTGGGAAAGTAATTCCATCTAAAATGTTACTAGGAAGAGTAACTAAAAACTTCGGCCCAACAAAATAGTGGTGATCAAGAAAAAGATATTCATGTTGGTGGTTTAAGTCAAAAAAGGTTCCCAAAGGCATTGCTATCAAAAGCACTAGCATGGGAGTAGGAATTACTTTTGCCCACTTATACTTAACTAATGGTAAGCCAAATAGGATAATTAAACTAATTCCTCCAATTAATGCGATTTCAGGATTAAGGTTCGATAGCATTTTGGGTATTTCCAATAACAAGGCTATCGGGTTTCCATTATCAGGAGTTACTCCCAGCATTACTGGGATTTGCTTAGCTATGATTATAATACCAATTGCTGCGAGCATTCCATGTACTGCAGCGGTAGGGAAAAAATCTACAAACCTCCCAAGCTTTAAAAGCCCAAACAAAATCTGAACAATTCCTGCAATTACAACAATGGCCAGAGTGTACTTATACCCTGCCAATGCGTCGCCTTGTCCAAGTTCCATAACAGCTGCCATAGCAATCGCAATGAGACCAGCTGCGGGGCCTTTGATGGATATCCGAGAACCCATAATTGGACTTACAACTAAGCCACCTATAATGGCAGTGATTATTCCACCGATAGGTGGAAAGCCACTAGCCATAGCAATACCCAAACAAAGTGGTAGTGCAATTAGAAATACTAAGAAGCCGGATAGCATGTCTTCTTTCCAATTTTCTTTTAATCCTAAAATTCCATCCTTAGGCTTGATCAGTTTATTATTTATGATTTTCATGTTTTAATTCGTTAGTGGTGAAGTACTTTGAAGGTTTAATTCTTGGTGCCCAAGAAATACTCGAGCGTAAATTCTAATAGCTGAAATTCCATTTAAAATGAAAATAAGCGCTACCAATAAGGCTAAGACGACTTGTCCTTCTTGGATGTGGGTCAAGATTAAATCTTCTCCAAAAAAGGTAGTGGTAATAGGAAATCCAGCAATGCCTAAACAGCTGAGAAAGAAAATCATAGCCAATGATTTATGGCGTTGAATTAATCCATGAAAGCTGTTTAAACCTATATTCTGGTTTTCAAGAGTTTTAATTTTATTTAAACAATAGTAGCCGATCAAGCCTGAAACTATGACTCCACTCAAATATACCAAGGCTTCTTTTCCATCGAAGTGGTCATTTAACGTGATAGCCAAGTCGACAAAGAAGTGAGCCAAAACAATCAATATCCAAGCGAGTCTAGAGCTGGTTCTTTCATTGTATGATTTGGCAACCATTATCAAAGCCAAAAAGGCAATAATTACCGCTAGATAATTTTTTGCCCCAGTGGGTATTGGTGTATTCAAATATGTAATTACAAACCCAATAATATAAAGCGGAATAAAGAAGTAAAAGAGGTTCTTCAGATTGATGAATACCAATGACTTCCGCATCCATTTTAAAGGTCTAAAAACAAGCTTAAAAATAACTGTATCTAAATTCCACTCTTTCAGTGACCAGAGATAAACAGCATTTTTAACCTTTGTAAATAATCCATTTGGATCCGATTGTTTTTCAGGTGTGTAGTTATAAAATTGCTCTCGAATTAAATAAGTAACCACTGAAGGTGAAATCAATAATTGGTAGGTTCTTAAAAACGCATTCCCTGCAAAATGGACAAGCGCTAGGATTTCCCAACCAATAGAAATTTCAATAAATATTATACCTATTTGAGCTGCTGAGCCATATGCAATTTGGCTTTTTATGGTGGATTGTACTCGCGCAATTAAAGAAAGGATAATTGCTGAGAATAGCCCTAAAATTGCAATCAACCACCTTATTGACTCTTGATGTTCCCAAAATGGAAAGGTTCTCATTAATAAAAACGCACCAATATGTACTGAAAGTGAACCATAAAAGATTGCACTTGATGGTGTAGGTCCCTCCATTGCTCTAGGAAGCCATGCTGAGAAAGGTAACTGAGCAGATTTCGCAGCGGCTGCTATCAAAATCATAAGAGAAATAAATACACCAATATTGCTATGGTTTAGCAATTGATCATGTACTAAGTTAAAGTTAGCTAGCTTAATAAAAGTGACATTCTCGTGCCATAAATGATGGCTCATCCACATTGCTAAAAGAATTCCAACATCACCTATTCGATAAATGGTAAACACTTTTAGTGCATTTTTTACCGGTAAATAACGGGTGCGGTAAAACGCAATTAAAAGAAAGGATGAAATTCCTAAAACTTCCCATCCAATAAATAGCGTTTCGAAATTTCCTGAAAGGGTAGTGAAGTTGTAGCCTAAATAGAAAAAGAGGATAGTGCCAAAAAATCTTTTGTAACCAGATTCTCTATGCATATAGGACCTACTATAAATAGTGACGAGGAAGGTGAGAATTGCACCAACTAAGAGATATACAGCAGTCACTCTATCGAAGTAAAATTCTAAAAAGAAGTCATAAGATTGGTCTTTGTATAAGGATATTGCTCCTATACTAAAGACTGGAAATGAATTCCATACCCAGTATGCAATAAAACCTAATGCAGAAACTAAGCTTAAGCCAACTGTAAAGAATGCTACTTTCGACAGATAGGATTCATGAGTCGATTTTATACTCATTGTAACCAAAAAGCCTAATACTGGTAGCAATAAGAAAAGATAGATGAATTTTTCCATTTTAAACTAGCTCCATTAAAACAGGTAAATTATCTTGACTCTCTTTGATAAAGGAAAGTATCTCATCTGTAATTTGAGGCTTGGTATTAAGTGGGAGGTATTCAGAAATTTTCCCATCCTTATAGCGAAGGATTTTGTTCGAATAAGGATCTTTAATAGCCAGTAAAATCCATTCATTTTGGAACCACTCAAAGGTGCTTGGATTCCTTTGAATAGTTTCTAACACAACATTAGGGCTGTGTTCAATAATGAAAAGAATGCGAATGGGATCATGCACTTCTATCATTTGACTTGGAAGTCCCGGCCTCAAATCACCATCAATTCCGTTAGAAACTGCAAATAGGCCAACCACATTATGAGGTAATTTGGTGCCAGCGCCGAGTTTCTGCTGATCAACTCTTGAGAAATAGTATTCAAGATTGATTCCTCCGCAAACAGGAGCTGCTGCATTCAAAATACTAAGTAGTAATTTTCCTTCAGGATCCTGTCTATAATCATAAGAATTCATAAACGGTCTTCGATCCAAAAACAACTTTTTAGTGAGTGACCCTCGACCAATAATGCAAAGCGCATTAGTCGCATGGTTTAGCTCTGGCCTTGGTTCAAAAAGGGAAACCGATCTCTTTTTAACTTCTTTATGAATAGCATTTAGCGATTGATGGATGTCAACTGTACTAAACCTTCTCGCCCTTTCTCTAGCATTTTCTAAGAGTGCTTTTTCAAAAACATAATTATTTTGCTGATGTACACCTACATGCTCTTGAGGGATTAATTCTTCATCATAAAATTCAATCTCATCACGCGTTGTATCATGCATTCCCCCAATGAAATAGGTTGATTTAGGTATGATTAAACCTTCTTTAGAAAGAATCTCCCTTACATCTTTGTGATTTGCCATATAGGAAAATACACGGGCATTTACTGCTCCAGGTCTACCACAGCATGCCCCACAATCATACCCAGCATAATGAGTATTGTTGACAGAACTTGCTCCATGACCAATAATGTAAATTAAAGGAGCAAAATCTTCTGCCAAACCAATGCTCCTGAGTGTATTCGATACCCGAGTGGCCATCTCCTGAATACTAAACCCAATTTGAAGTCCATCTATAGATTCACCGGTTTTTTCAATAGACAATTTGGAATGTTTGTCCATGTGTTGAAAAGAATAGGCAGTAGCAGGACTAATTGAAGGTTTGAAAATATTTATAAAGAGTTTGAAAGCTGACCAAAATCCAAGTGTCTGGGAGATTAACCATCCCGCTAAAGGCCGATGAGAATTCCTATTATAATGAGCGTCCACTAAGTGGTGATCCTTACTTCGATCTTGCTCCCTAATCAAAAATTTAGGAGTAACAGGCGCTGGACAAGCTTTAGTATAAAACTTTCCATTTTCAGGCTGAAAATAGAATTCCACGCCAAAAAATCCGGGAGTTCCAAAGGTCTCACTTTTCTTGTCTATGCTTTCAATGTATCTCCTTAATGAGTATTCTCTATCGTCAATGCAGAATAAAGCTTGAAAGGATTTCTTTTCTTCATTTTCTGGATGTTTTGATAGCTTAATACTAGCTATTACATCATCAAAATAGCTCCACTCAAAAGCGTTTTGCCAAATACTGAGGACCTCATAAATTTCGCTATATTCAACAGACTTAAATATAGGAGTAATGGGTTCAGATAGCTGTTCTGATAGAGGTTTCCAATTCGTCCCAAACTTCTGATCAAGAGCATCTAATTCTAACAGAAGCTCCAGGAAAATCATATCGTGCAATGAGATGACTTTCTGGTTTAATAATGTTTCAGGAGAATTTTCAACTGTTGAAACCATTCCAGACCATCCAGGGTGAGCAAATTGTTGATCGAACAAATAGTGCTCAAAAAGACTCTCCTCACCAACTATTAGCTGCAACAAATCTTTTAATGTGTGAGAGTTTTCTAATAGGATCTTCCTAGGTCGATTTGTTTTAAAAAGACTCGTAAAACCGTTTTTCTCTAAACCTCTTATAGAGTCCAAAAAACCTTTAGTCGATTGCGGGAAGGCCCAAATTGAAATGCCTTGATCCAAATAGGCCGAAAGTAATCTGAATAAAAAGGGGTGGACAACTTTGTCTAAATTGATTTTGTACAAATCTTTCCAAGAACTTCTTAAATGACCGATTCGAGAAGTTAAGTCTTGTTCATAGGGATGAAATAACAACTTTTGTTTCCAGTCATTACTATTAGCGATTTTGAGTTTAGTATCAACATTAGGGTCTTGAAGGATTTTTTCCTCAATTACATTATTCAGAATGTCTTCCCTTATCTTTCCTTCAGAGTGCAATTTCCGATATTCTTCAAGTGATAAGTAGGTCTTGTATCCAAATATTTGTGAAGCATTTTGTAATGCGCTATGAAATTTCTCATGCTGAAATGCATGTAAGGTATTGTGATGAACAAAATCTTTTAAAGGAGCTTGAGCTGGCAAATAGTGCCCAAGTTTATGCAAAGAGTTTTGCTCATCAAATTCTATGGTGTTAGGTTCCACAAACTTGATTTTTTTAAGTGTAATTAATTTATTTCCAATGTTTTAGGAAATAGAAAGCCTGTTGTCTAAATAGATTTTCAGGTGATTGAAAACTTAAAAAATCAGCTTAGGAAGCTTTTCCAACAATGGAAAAGTAAATAGAGTGGAATGCTTTTTAAC
Source organism: Peijinzhouia sedimentorum (assembly GCF_049340005.1). Classification (NCBI taxonomy): domain Bacteria; kingdom Pseudomonadati; phylum Bacteroidota; class Cytophagia; order Cytophagales; family Peijinzhouiaceae; genus Peijinzhouia; species Peijinzhouia sedimentorum. Next base: position 59,220 of record NZ_JBMPIY010000009.1, on the reverse strand, counting down.
CCATAAAATATGGGTGTGGAAATGAAGTTTGTAGATAAACAAAATAAATCTACTCGTGGGTTTTGATTAAAATCATGACTACTAATATCATCTTCGTCACTGTCTTTTTCTCTGTTTTCTTCCTCATTTTCTCCATTGTCGGAAAATGGAGAATCCTTTTGAGGTGAATTGGGAATGTCTGACTTATCATTATCAATCTCAGTGCCATTGCTAGAGGTATTGTCACCATTTATCTCTAAAGAGAAACCTGATACGATTGATTGTGATTGTGGAAAATCACTAGCTGTGGAATAAGCTGGAAAGTTTAATAGGAGAATTCCTACAACTAAACAACTTAAAAGATTAAACAAATAGTTTTGCTTAAGAGGCACTGAAAATAATTTTATGGGACAAATTTAGACTATTGATTTTGTCTTCAAAGGAAATATCAATAAAATTTATTAAAAGACCCATTTCATTTTTGAATGCTTGTAAATCAATCGCATAAGATTTGTAGCATTGAAACTATGCTTTACGTATTCTGATATTTTTTCAGAAAATAAATAGGCTGTCTCATTAAGTAATAAGACAGCCCATTAAGCCTAATTGATAAGCTCAATTAATTAGTTATTAATATCAACAAAGTTGCAATAGTCCATTGCGTCCATCCCGATAGGTGCGCCAGGAGGAGCGGAAGGAACATTTGGGGCGATGAGTTTATCAGGTGATTCTTTGAAGTTCTTTATTGTTTGAGCTAAAGACATATAGTGTGCTTTTTTATCAGCTGCTGAATTTGAATTCATACTTGCTGTAAGTTGTGCTTCTAACTGATGCACCGCAAATGCAGCTTGTTCTCGCACCTGCGCACTTGTACGAGTATTCATCGATAGGCTCATGAGTTTATGTAATACCAAATGATTGATAGACTTATGAATTTCACCTGTTAAACCTCCCGCTATATTAGCGTTGATAGTAGCTTTCATCACTTCATCGATTACTTGTAAGAATGATGGCATTTGTGAATTTCTAGCATTTAATTCAATAACTCTGGCCATACGTTCATGATGAAAAAGCATATCTAATGACATAGAAGCTGCAGTTTCTGCCACAGCTAATGGGTCGAATGTTACACCAGTTCTGGAAGGGAAAGTTTCTCTTCCACCTCCAAAACCAATTGGACGAGGAGGAATTTGTTGAATTAAATTTTCTGGTAAAGCCAAGGCAGTTGGTGCAAGGGTTTTAATAATTGAGTTCAATGCTTCTCTTTGCATCGCTGGATCAACCATTTTGGTAGTTATTTGTCCATCGCCTTTGAGTGCATAGCTATATTCCACACCACCAATCACTTTTGCAGCAGCTTCTACTTGGTATCTGTGAAGTAGATAAACGGGTACTAGTACATCTTCTATCGTTGCCATTGGCATGCCTGATTTGATGTTGTTTTCGCCAAAGTTGTCTAAGGCAATTTTTCTCACTTCCATTAATCTATCCAACTCTTTGGCAGCACTTTGGCCATTATCCCACAGGTGGGTAGTTGGATGCGCCGACCCTAAAGGGCGAGCATCTTGGTCAGAAAGAAAAGAGATCCCATTGTCATTTGCATCCATCAATATTTTTTCAAGTTCTGCATCTTGATCTACATTGCTTGGGAATTGGCGATAGCCATAATTGATAGCTACTTTATCCCATGCGCCAATTTTTTGATCATAAGCATTTGCCAAGCTTAGTTTGCCAGTGCCCATTATCATCACTTTTGGATGCGGATAATCCATAACAGAAGCATCGCCTTGTGCACTTGAAATGTAATTGTGTGCCAAGCCAATAGTATGACCAATTTCGTGAGCGGAAAGCTGTCTTAATCTTTGTATAGCCATTTGCTCCATTTCTGGATTAGCTTCTCTGCCTTCTTCATAAGGAGCAAGAAGTCCTTCTGCAATCATGTAATCCTGCCTTACTCTAAGAGAGCCAAGGGTTACATGGCCTTTCAATATTTCTCCAGTTCGTGGGTCGGTGATGGATGCGCCATAGGACCAACCACGCGTTGAGCGATGCACCCATTGGATCATATTGTAACGAATATCCATTGGGTCAGCACCTTCTGGTAGCATTTCTACTTGGAATGCATCAATAAAACCGGCTGCTTCAAAAGCTTGATTCCACCAACGACCACCATCTAGCAATGCAGAACGAACTGGCTCAGGTGTGCCAGGATCTAAGTAATAGATTATTGGCTCTACAGCTTCGCTCATTTCTGCATTTGGATTTTTCTTGATAAGTCGATGGCGGTTGATTACACGCTGTACAATTGATTCATCTATTGGCACTCCTAGATCTACATAGCTGGTGGAGAAATAGCCTGCACGTGGATCGAACTTACGAGGTTGAAAATTATTGTCGGGCAATTCTACAAAAGAATGGTGCATGCGTAAAGTGATAGCTTCGGCACTTGGTGTAACGGAACGAACTAATCCACCTCCCGCTTCTCCTGTAAAGGTTGTGGTCACTTCAAATTCTGTATTCTTAGGGAAGTTTTTTGTGCGCGGGAGGTAAATGGCACTTCTACTTTTATCTAAACTGTAACTGCCTTGATTGCTTCTTCTCAAAGTACTAGCAACTCCATGAGCATCGCTTATCAACAAGCCAGATAAGTCAACAAGCACATCTCCGTCTTCTTCGGCCACTATATCGAAAGAAGCCAAAGTAGAAGTAGCAAATGCTTGCTCCACTGCTGCTTTTTCCGCTGGATTATCAGTTGTAGCTCTGTAGTCATAGTTGGGTTGTACCATGAAAACCTTCGGACCCACTCTTTCGAATTTTACGATAGCTTTCTTGCCCAATTGGCCACGATCCAAACCAATATCATTGGAACCCAGACCAGCGGGAAGGGATGTGTAGTACAAAATTTCCTCATCGAATTTATTGATTTTGAGAAACAATTTACCTGTACTTTCTTCCCAATAAAATGGCAGAAAGCCATCGTAGGCAGTCATTGATTTCGTTTTTTCTGAGATTTTGGTTTGCTGACCAAGAGTAGGTAAGGCCAAGCTGCATATTAGAATCAAGGACAGAAATTGCCTTGAAAATATGCTTTGAATATAATTCTTCATTGTAATGGGTTATGGTTGATCGATATGATGATAAATGTGAAATGATAATCAAAATTGAAATTTACTAATTACCAATCAAAAATGGTTTTTATGAAGGGTTTAATTTAATTAACTTTCCATCTTTAAATTTAATTATAAACCCAATTCAACCCATAACTTAACGCATGAATAAAATTTTATCACTATTTATGTGCTTGGTGATTTTTCCGTCATTGATAATGGCGCAAGGAAAAAAACCATTGACGCATGATGTTTATGACGAATGGAAAAGCCTTGGCTCTACAAGTCTTTCCAATGATGGCAATTGGTTGCATTTCACAATTAATCCTCAAGAGGGAGATAATGTGCTTGAAGTAAAGCAATTAAATGGTACAGCAAGTTACAAGATAGATCGTGCTGTAAATCCAAACTTCACAAATGATAATCGTTTTGTGATTTTTGTAATTAAGCCTCAAGAAGACCTTGTAAAAGAATTAAAGCTTAAAAAGACTAAAGCTGCGGATATGCCAAAGGACTCTTTGGGAATCTTAAACTTGCAAAATGGTGAGCTTGTGAAAAAGCCTATGGTTAAAGGTTATAAGCTTCCAAAGGATGGATCGGGATGGCTTGTGTACCAAACTGAGCCAGGTGCAAATAAGGCGGAAGCAGCTGAAGAAACATCAGGTGATGAAAAACCTAAAAAGCCGGCGCCAAAAGCAAAAGGTAGTGAATTAGTATTGAGAAACTTGGCTACTGGAGAAGAGCAAATAGTTGAGCGTACTGCTGAATACATTTTTACTGAGCCAGGAAATAGAGTGTATTTCACCAAAGTAGAAGATGATTCTGTAAAAAATGCAGGTGTTTGGTATTTTGACACACAGTCAAAAGCATTAGCTGCCATTGATACTGGCCTTACTGAATACAAAGGAATTACAGCATATAAGGATGGTTTGAAGCTAGGTTGGCATGCAACTGCCGATAGCACTAAAGCAAAGGAGAAGTATTACAGCTTATTTTATTGGGACAATGCCGCTAATGATAGTCGCAAATTAGTGGACACTCTGACTCAGGGTGTGCCGGAGCGATGGGTGGTTAGTGACAATGGAAATATCAATTTCTCCGATAATGGTAATAGAATTTTCTTTGCTACGGCACCACGTCCACCAAAATTCGATTACGAACAAGACACTACAATTCTAGATGAAGACCGAGTGAAAGTTGACGTTTGGTCATGGACAGATGAAGCCATTCAGCCGATGCAGAAAGTGCAATTGAATCGCGAATTGAGGAGAACATATTTGGCAGTTTATCATTTGAATTCTAATAAGGTAGTTCAATTGGAAGATGAAGACTTTAATTCTGTAAGCCTAGATCCAGATCGCAAATTTGACATTGCAATTGCTACCGATGATAGCAAATACAGATATAATTACTCATGGGATATCCAATTGCCAAGAGACGTTTATACTGTAGATTTGAATACAGGAAATCGTAAATTTATTTTTACAGCACAAGGATATCCGCAAGCTTCGCCTAATGGAAAATATCTAGCTTGGTATGAGCCTACTGATAGTACATGGTATTCGTACACAATAGCTAGTGGTGCTAAAAAAGCGCTTACTGCAGACTTGGATGTCAATTTCTATGATGAAATCCATGATTCACCATCATTACCTGGAGGATATGGTAGCGCAGGTTGGTTAGAAGATGAAACAGCTATTTTGGTTTATGATCGCCATGATATCTGGAAGTTAGATCCTTCAATGGCAATTGCTCCAGTAAACCTCACAAATGGCCATGGACGTGCCAATGATTTGAGATACCGTTATGCAAGATTGGATTTTGAAGAAAGAAGTATTCCTACTTCTGGCAAATGGTACTTGAGTACTTTCCATTATACCAATAAGCAATCCGGCTACTCAAGTATGAATGCAAATACCAAAGCTAACCCTACAAGTATTGTAATGGGTGATTACTCAATGTATGGTATGCGCAAAGCAAAGGATTCCGATAGGGTGATTTTTAACAGATCTACATTCACGGAATACGGAGAAGTGTATGCAACCAATTTGCAGTTTCAGAACCCTCGCAAAATGAGTATTACAAATCCTCAGCAAAGTGAATACAATTGGGGTACTATTGAGTTGGTAGAATATACGAGCTTACAAGGCGATCGCTTGCAAGGCTTACTTATCAAGCCTGAGAATTTCGATCCTAACAAGAAGTATCCATTGATATCCTATTTCTATGAGCGTAGTTCTGATGGCTTGCATTCATATAGATCGCCAGCTCCAAGTGCTTCTACTATCAACCTTACTTATTTTGCCAGCAATGGCTACATTGTATTTGTACCAGATATCAAATACGATTTGGGTCTTCCAGGACCAAGTGCCTATGACTGTATTGTTCCAGGTGTATTGAGTATCGTAGATCGTGGTTTTGTAGATAAAGACAACATGGCAATCCAAGGTCAGTCTTGGGGTGGTTATCAAGTAGCTTATTTGGTTACGCAAACCAATATGTTCAAAGCTGCAGGCAGTGGTGCGCCAGTGGTGAATATGACTTCTGCTTATGGTGGTATCCGCTGGGGTACTGGTATGAGTCGTATGTTCCAATATGAGCAAACACAAAGCCGTATCGGTGGTACACTTTGGGAAAAACCTTGGTATTATGTAGAAAACTCACCTCTATTCTATGCAGACAGAATTAAAACGCCACTTTTGATAATGGCAAACGACGAAGATGGCGCTGTGCCTTGGTATCAAGGTATTGAATTTTACATGGCACTTCGTAGAAATAATGTGCCAAGTTGGTTGCTAGTTTATAATGGCGAAGATCACAACTTGCGCTTGCGTAAAAACCGCAAAGATTTGTCCATCAGATTATCACAATTCTTCGATCATTATCTGAAAGGAGAACCAATGCCTTATTGGATGAAATATGGTATTCCAGCAACCGAAAAAGGCAAAACAATGAGATATGAATTGACAGAAGAGTAATTAGTCAATCAGAAATAAAGTAAAAATGACCGCTAATTTTGGCGGTCATTTTTATTTTGTAAGTCAAGGTAATAAGCAATGACTTTTCGGAAATCTCTTTCCTTGCTAAGGTCTAATTGATTTTTGAATGTATAGTCAAAAAGTAACCTTTTCCTGATCCCAAGCTGTTTGGCAAGCCTACCTGGTTTTTGCGGGAGGATGGAAGTCTCTCCATTTTTAATCAGAAAGTATTGGTCAATTTTGCTGTACTCATCATTGGTACGTGTTTTATATGCTCCTTCTGATTGTCTTGCGAAAAACACACTTTTAGTTTTTCTTAAGATTAGTATGTCTTCATTTTCGGCGATTACTTGAAAAAAACCTGTGTATTCTTTTTTTCCGTGAACTACATTTTCTCTTCTGAAATACTGTAATCCTCTATCATCCTCAGGCACCATGATAAAGGATGAAATTACTCCTTGCGATAGAAATAGCGGTGAACCATCTAGTCTATGCAGATACTTTACTTCATCATAAAAAGCGTCGTAATTGAGTCCGGCATTTGGAATGGTATCTCCACTAAAAAGGATAATTACGCCCGGTGCCCAGAACTCATTAAGAAATGGACTGCCTTGAATACCTCTGTTACCCTGATTAAAGGTGCGAACAAGTCCATTTGCATTATTAATATCGCCAAGGGTATTGAGATTATTTTGAGCATCTAATGCTTGAAGGGTTTGTGCTTGGAGATTTGTGGTATTCAAACCAACCACCACAATCGTCCAAAGTATTGATTTCCACATGATACATTTAAATTTCTTATTGGAATTAATGATAGCTAATTTCTAAAAGGAATCAAAAAATATCTCATAAATCCTCCCGCTGATTGCTAGAATTTACTTTAAAGGCAGAAATTGATATTTGAAATATAGTGAGAGGAAAAGTTTTAGTTTCTATTCCATCATCTGCATTTGTGTTTTCATTTTAATAGCCACAACATTTTTCCTTTATGTACCCATTCTAAGATTAACTTTAAATATATAACTTTATTTTGAATTAGTTTAGCAAAAGCTTGCTATTGCCCTCTCAAATGATATATTAAGGCATATTAAATATTTGATAACTAAATAAATATATAAATATGGCAAAATGCTTTGCATTGATGGGTTGGAGTTTGCCCGTAATCGAGAGTATGCAAAAACTCAACAAACCTTATGTAGTAGTTTCCTTTCCTGACTTCGAGGAGTACGCAAAAGAAAATAATATACCATTTGTGGCCTATCAATTCGATGAGTGGAGTGATACTTCCAACTCTTTGGACTTGTATGAAAAACTGAAGCCGTTCAACGCAGATGTAGCCGTACCTCTTTTCGAAGAAACTGTGGAATGGGCAGGTGCGCTTAATTCTATTTACAGAGGTGATCCTCGTGTATTGAATCGTGCATTCTTATTTCGCAACAAGGCTATGATGAAAAGAAAGGCTTTGATTGGAGGCTTGCGTGTAGGGCTTTTCGAAGAAGTGTACAATAAGGAAGGTGTCAAGAGTTTTATGAAAAGGCTTAATCAGGCTAACCTTCAAGTGGAAGGAGAGCAAGATAGCTGGGTACACATTAAGCCATTTGCTTCGGCAGGTACTGTTGGTCACCGTCTTTTAAGATCGCTCCAAGATGTTGAAGAGAAATGCCAAGAAAGTGATTTTCCATGCTTAGCTGAGAGTCACTTGCCAGGTACAGAGTTTTCGTGTGAAGCATTTATTCATGGAGGAAAAATCCGCTTCCTTAATATTACGGAATATGTGAAGCTGGGCTATTCTAACTTTATTCCTGAAGGCAATCACTTGCACTCGAAGCGTGATAAAATCATGAAAGAAATGCAGAAGTTGGTTGATTTATTTGGAATTGAGTACGGTATGATTCACCCAGAGTGGTTCCTTACCGAAAATGACGAATTGAGTTTTGGTGAAGTAGCTTGTAGAATTCCAGGTGGACATATATTGGAATTGGCAGCTAAGGCTTATGATTTCGATGCGCTTGGTGCTTTTGTGCTTTGCCACGATCCGAACTTGTCTGAGGAAGAATTAAAAGAAATACTCCCGCCATTAGATGCGCGACCCAAGCAGTTTTATGGCAATTTGATGATATATCCGCACAAGGATGTGATCAATAAGCTCGAAATTCCTGAAGAGTTGAAGGAGGAATCTTATTTCTTAGATCATAATTTGATTCCACCATATACCAATCAAAAAATCAATAGTAGAGAAGGTTTTGGGAATCATTTTGGCACCGTCAATTTTAAAGGTGAAGATCCAGATAGAATGACGGAATTGCTATTGCATTACGAAAATGTAGACTTTTATCATTGATCCACATATGTAAAATTGAAGATAAATAAAGCCTTTCACCTCGAAAGGTTTTATTTTTACATTCTACCCAAATACAAAATCTACAAACACATCGAAAATTTTTTGCTTTTTTATGCATAATCAAGTGCTTTCAGACAATACATATCAAAAATTTGAAGAACAGTTTAAGGAATTTAGTGAGGCAACAGCACTAACGAAGCCAGAGAAGGCCCGCAAGATGATGGGTCAGATTGACCTACTTATTGATACTACAGAAGGATTAAATTTTATTTATCAAGGCATTGAGGACTTAGCGAAAGCCGGAATATTTGAAGGCTCACCTTGGGCCGATCCATCCAAATTGGTTGCCAGTTTGGTAAATGGAACACTAAAGAGTGGTCATCCAAATTCAACCATTGAGATATTGAGTGAGTTGCGTTTATTGGCAATTGCTAATGGGAAATTCAAAGTGAAAGGATTCAGTCCAAAGGATGCGGAGAATTTCATTCAAGAAGTTATAGTTGCCAATTTGGAGTTTGTTTTCAATGAGCCATTAGAAGAAACTAGGCTTATAATGAGTGACCATGAACTCAAAAAGGTTCATACCCTATTCAAATACATTTCAGAAAAGACTAAGCTTGATAGTGTAAAGGAAAAATTGGTAGAAGAACTCACATTAATTTGTGAGCAGCGCCCTGTGGTAACTGAAAAGCAGCGTAAAATTATTGCACTGATAAAAGAGAAAATAGATCTTGATCCTAAAAAGGAAATTGATGCTCGCTTATTAAAATTCCAAAGATGTATTTATAGACCAACCTTAAATACAGTAGATAAGGATTATGTAGAATATCGGGAATTCCTTGTCAAACTTTCGCCTGAGCAATTGCGAGAGGAGTCAAAAGAAATGAGTCAAGCGATGCTCAGCTTTGGTTTGGTTAGTCAATACCATGCTATTTTGGTGATTTACTTGATCAAAAATAGCCATGATGACTTAATTCCAATATGCCTTGGATTGAGTGATGCTGGTACTGCAAGATGGATTGAATACAATGATTTTATATCTAATTTGATCCTCAAAACAATTCATCCATATAATGCACAATGTGTGTATGGACTAGCTAAAATGCTAGAATCAGGCATTTTTTCTAGAGAAGCCGTACGATCAGGATTGGCAAATATGCTTACTACCAAAGTGCATCCTATGGTAGAAGATAGGATTTTGAAATCCACCAAAACACCGCATGAAAAAGTGAGTGCATTGCAATACTTGATGGGTGCTTTGTTCAGAGTATTGGGACAGCCACTTGGAGTAGGGCAGGGCAATAATCCCACATGCCAAAGTGCACGAGGTATTAGTATGTGGAGTCAGCATGCGCCAGCTAAACTTATTCATATGGTGCAAACAGCTGCGACTTACAATGATCTTACATTCAGATTCGAAGGTCAAGAAATCAAATCATCTGCAGTTGGTTTGGGATTGGTGCAAAAGCTAGATCATAATTTGGATGCGGTATCGGTCACATTAGTGCCTATGCTCGATAAGATTTACAATGAAATGATGATAAGAGCTTCAGGTAGAGGAGAAGATCCACACAAATGGGTAAATCCAGCATTATATGGCCAATGGATTCAAATTGGTTTTGCTTCGGCATATGATTATTTATCCAATGCTATTGTCGATTTCGATGGATTTATAAGCGTATTCTATGCGATGTGTCATCCAAATTATAATGGAGGACACAGATTGATATACCCAAATCCGGTAGGGATATTTATAACATCTTCCAAAGGAGATATGTTAGGTTTTCACGCGGTTTCCTTATTGCGGGTGGATAAAGATCATAAAGGAGTATATAGAGCATATTTTCTAAACCCAAATAATGAAGGTCGCCAAGATTGGGGACAGAACATAAAGCCTTCTGTATTTGGAAACGGTGAGATTTACGGTGAATCTTCACTTCCCTTGCATGAGTTTGCTGCAAGAGTTTATGCATTCCATTTCAATAATTTGGAAGCAAAAGAGAAGATGGAGAATGTCCCTTTTATAGAAATTCAAAAAATTAAAAAATTGGCTAAGGAAAGTTGGGGGCGATCTTATACTTGGCTCGAAATGAAAAAAGTATGGTAAAGCATTCCTCGCGGATTGAACTGAAACAATCCGCCTACAAGAACAATATAAACTTCATTAAAAAGAAGATTGGTGAAAATGTAATTCTTTCATCCGTAGTCAAAGCAAATGCCTATGGTCATGGCATTCGGAGCTTTGTGCCTATGGCTGAAAAATGTGGAGTCAGCCATTTTTCAGTAGCCTCAAGTTTTGAGGCTGAAGAGGTGTTGAGTGTGTGCGCACCTTCAAGTCGAATCATGATAATGGGTATTATCTATGAGGAAGATATCCCTTGGGCTATTGAGAATGATATTGAGTTTTTCGTGTATAACTATGAGCGAATGCCTAAAACACTCGCTGCAGCAAAACAAGTAGGAAAACCAGCTAAAGTCCATGTGGAAGTAGAAACTGGAGCAAATAGAACCGGCCTCCCGCAAAAGGATTTTCTAAAAGTTCTTGCTTATCTAAAAAAGCATAGCGATCATATTATTTTTGAAGGCTTATGTACGCATTTTGGCGGTGCAGAAAGTTTATCAAATCAGTTCAAAATTGATATGCAGCATAAGCGATATAAAGCTTTTTTGAAGCAATGTCGGGATAAGAAAATTATGCCCAATATCAGGCATATAGCTTGTTCTGCTGCCGCCTTGGCGATGAAAGATACTGTTTATGATATGGTGCGTATAGGTGTAGCACAATATGGTTTTTGGCCAAGTCCAGATATTTATTTTGCGCATTTGCATGAAACCAATAAAAAGGCAGACTCCTCACTCAAGCGGATTTTCACTTGGAAAACTGACATCATGGATATTCGTGATGTAGAGCAAGGAGAGTTCATAGGCTACGGTACGTCTTTTCAAGCTACGCATAAAATGACTATCGCTGTTATGCCCTTGGGATATTCTAATGGCTATCCACGTGCATTATCAAATAGAGGGCAAGTACTGATTCATGGCAAAAAAGCACCTATTGTTGGTCTAATCAATATGAATCTATTTATGGTGGATATTTCACATATCTCGGAAGCCAAGCTTGGAGATGAAGTAGTGCTAATTGGCAGACAGAATAATAATGTGATTCATGTGTCAAGTTTTACTAATAGCACTCAATTGCTCAATAATGAAATGCTAAGCAGATTGCCAGCAGCAATTCCTCGAACTGTAGTGCGATAATGAATTAGGGTTTACCTCCCGCATTATTTCAACTTCATGCTAAGCCACTAACTAGCCTATTTGTCCATTCTTTCGAATTCTTTATCAGGTTTTTGTTAATTTTAGTAAAATCAGCAAAAAAATATAAGATGACAACATTCTTGCTTTGGCTGTTATTATTTGTGCTTTGTGCCCCTTTGGCCATTGCAGTATTAATTTTATATCCAATTATTTGGCTAATACTATTGCCATTTAGGCTCTTGGGAATTGCTGTAAATGGTGTTTTTGAATTGCTCAAAGCCATTATCTTATTTCCTGCGCGCTTGCTTCAAAAACTTACTGCATAGTAAATTAGCACTTGATTCTCAGAATTTTGCTTTCTTGCATATTATTCCTCTAAATCTATTCTCTTATGGTTAAGAATTATTTGTTGACAATAATTTGCGTGTTGGTAGGCTTTGCATCCAATGCACAAAGTGATGTTTATTTTGCTACGACACCTTCATTAAGTCCCAATGGCCGCACCATTTACTTCACCTACGAAGGTGATATTTGGTCGGTAGCAAAAGCGGGAGGTCAGGCCATGCGCATAACAGGAATGGCTGGCAATGAATCTCATCCTCGTGTATCCCCTGACGGTAAATGGCTAGCTTTTAGCGGATCACAAGATGGGAATTCCAACGTGTATGTGATGCCAATTAGTGGTGGCCCGATTAAGCAATTAACCTGGCACGATGGCTCCGATCAGATATATTCTTGGAGTTGGGATAGCGAAGAGCTCTTTTTCTCTTCTAGTCGATACAATTCGGTTTCGGTGTATTCTATCTCCAAGGACGGTGGAAATCCCACCCGCCTTTTCGATCACTACTTCAATATTCCACACGATTTGGTGATTCATCCCAATGGCGAAGAAGTCTATTTTACAGATACATGGGAAAGTAATAATCAAGTACAACGTAAGCGCTACAAAGGTGCTTTCAATCCGGATATTAAAACCTACAATTTAGAAACAGATACTTATGGCCAATTGACAACCTGGGAAGGCAAAGATATGTGGCCGAGTATCACACAGGATGGCAAACTCTTCTTTGCATCTGACGAAAGCAATGAAGAATACAATCTCTACACTTTCGAGAATGGATTGAAGACTTCGCTTACTCAGTTCGAAACGTCTATTTGGAACCCACAAGTAAGTGCAGATGGCTCTACAGTAGTTTTTGAGAAAGATTATCAGCTTTTCACATATGATGTCGCAAGCAAGCAATCCAATCCGGTAAGAATCTCTATGGGGCAAAGTTCAATTTTGGAAATAGAAAAAAGCTTTGCTACAGCTACAAATATTACCAATTTCGATGTATCGCCTGATAATAATAAAATAGCTTTTGTCAGTAGAGGTGCGCTTTTCGTTTCGGATATCAAGGGCAAATTCGTGCGCCAGATTCCAACAGAACCAAGTGAGCGAGTGGTGGAAGTACTATGGATGAAAGACAATGAAACTCTTGTGTATAATCAAACTGACAAAGGCTGGCAAAATATCTACACAAGCAAAGCAGATGGTACAGGCCAGCAAAAAAGATTAACAGAAACTGAACGCAGTGAGAGGCAATTAGTCATGTCGCCCGATAAATCCAAAATGATTTATTACGGTGGTCGCGATGAAGTAATGTTGATGAATTTGGCGGATTTCAGTACAGAAGCCTTGGCTAAAGATGAGCTATGGGGATTCCAAAACGGAGCATTGAACTTCTCACCTGATGGCAAGTGGGTTGCCTATAATGCCACTCGCAATTTTGAAAAGGAAGTGGTTTTGGTGAATGTAGAGACCAAGCAGAGCATTAACCTTACGCATACGGTCGTTTCCGAAACTGATCCATACTGGTCGCCAGATGGTAAGTATGTATATTTCGCAACAGACAGAACCAAACCTAGCTACCCAACCGGAGATACAAATCCAAGCATTTACCGTGTAGCACTTACGAATGAAGAAACGCCTTTCAAAGCAGTAGAATTCAACAAGCTATTTGAAGAAAAACCAAAAGAGGAAAGCAAGGTGGAAGTTGTGGTTCGTATTGATACAGTAGATTTGAACAGACGCTGGGAAAGAGTGACCAGCGGTAGCGGCAACCAGTCTCGCCCAATGATAATAAGCAAAGGAGATAAAGATTATATCCTTTATTTATCGAATCAAGATGGTAATGGAACAACACTATGGAAAACAGTACAAGAGCCATTCGAGGATGATAAAACAGAGAAATTTAAAGGAACGAGAGGTTCTGTTGGCAATTTGACTTTAGTAGGAGATAAGCTATACGGACTTATGAGTGGCGATATTCATATTGTGAAATATGAATCAGGCGACGTGGAAAAAATTGCAATCTCACATAATTTTAGCAAAAACCTTCGTAATGAATTCAATCAAATGTTTTACGAAACATGGGCTAATATTCAAGAAAATTTCTACGATCGTGATTTTCATGGGGTAGATTGGACGGAGATGAAAAGTCGCTACGAAGCCTATTTGCCTAATGTGAATACGCGCGAGCATTTGCGAATAATCATGAACCATATGATGGGTGAATTAAATGCCAGTCACTTGGGCTTTTCTTCGTCTGGAGCAGAGGAGAACCAAACCTTCTCTAGACAGACTACTTGGCATTCGGGCATAGTATTTAGCAATGATAATCCACTAGTGGTAGAGCGAGTAATTGCCTATTCGCCAGCAACTAAAAATCCAAAAGAGGTAATGCCGGGTGATAGATTAGTCGCAGTGAATGATGTAGTGGTGGACAACAGCAAAGAGCGATATGCCTATTTTAATTCACCCAGCCGTATGGAAGAAATGAAGTTGACTTTGAGCCGCAATGGTCAAAATTATGACTTTTGGGTGAAGCCAATGAGCTCTGGAGCTATGCGTACGCTTCTTTATGACGAGTGGATGGACGAAAACCAAAGCTATGTGGATGCAAAAAGCGGAAAACGGATTGCCTACATACACATGAAGAATATGGGTGGTGGTGAATTGACTCGTTTTCTAGAAGAAATGGCTAATGAAGCTCAATATAGAGATGGGTTGATATTGGATCTGCGCAATAACACGGGCGGAAATGTGCATGATCAGGTGCTACAAACCTTAAGTCAAAAGACCTACAGCGAGTGGCAATATAGAGAAGGCGGGAGGACAAGTCAGCCTAATTTCACGCCATCTGATAAGCCAATTATACTATTACAAAATGAACAAAGCCTAAGTGATGCAGAAATGACTGCTAATGGATTTAAAGCCCTTAATTTGGGTAAAGTAGTCGGTACTGAATCCTATCGCTGGATTATTTTTACATCGGGTTTTGGCTTGGTCGATGGCTCATTTCACAGAATGCCGGCTTGGGGCTGTTACGATTTAGATGGCAATGATTTGGAACTAACAGGAGTGGCTCCGGATATATTCGTAGCCGAAACTTTTATGGATAGACTAGAAGGCAGACAACCTCAATTGGATAAGGCTATTGATTTGATAATGAGTGAAATTAAATAGTATAATCTGTTAATAGATAGAATTGAAAGGCTTGCTTCGGTGAGCCTTTTTTTATTGCTGAATTACAAAGGCCAAACCATCAAAATCATTGGGATACTAATAGCAACAATTAAAATGCTGATAGGTAAGCCCATTCGCCAATAGTCACCAAACTTATAGCCGCCGGGCGACATTACGAGCGTGTTAGACTGATGGCCTATTGGAGTGAGAAATGCTGCAGATGCTCCAATGGCTACAGCCATTAAAAATGGATCGGTTGAAAAGGACAAATCCTCTGCAATTTTGATAGCAATAGGTGCCATCATTACGGCAGTAGCGGCATTATTGATGACATTGGAAAGGAGCATTGTTACAGTCATAATAAATGCTAAAATCGCCCAAGTAGGAAAGCTATCACTCAGTATAATTACTTGTGAAGATATTAACTCGGCTCCGCCAGTGGTTTCAAGAGCTTCACCCACAGGAATCATTGCTGCAAGCAAAATTATAATGGGCCAATCTATATTTTGGTATACGTTTTTTACTGGCAAAATTTTGATTAATACCATCGCCATAGCAGCAATAGAAAATGCTATTTCAACGGGTAATATATTGAAAACCACCATTAAAATAGAAGCAATGAAAATAGCTAAGGCATAGATTGTTCTTGTTGGTTTACTGATATCCAATTTCCTTTCTGCTAAGGGCAAGCAGCCCAATAATTCAAGTTTGGCAGAGATGTCATCTTCACGGCCTTGAATAAGCAATACATCACCAGATTGGAAAGTTACTTTATCAATGCGCTTTCTTAAAGTTTGGTTTTGTCTAGCAAGTGCGAGTAGGTTAATTTCGTAACGAGACCGCAATCGCATACTTGAGGCAGTTTCTCCAACTAAAGTCGAGTGATTTTGAATGATTGCTTCAAGAATCACGTAATCATCGGAACCCTCAGCTTTTGGATATAATTTTTCATCCCCAACCAACTCGCATTTGCTAGCTTCGATAAAGGTTTTCAAACCTTCTGTATCTGATTCTATAATAAGGATATCGCCTTCACGTAGTTTACCATAGTAATTTGAAATGTTAACTCGTCTTTCCTCCCGCACTAAACCAATCAATACTAAATCAGCATCCGAAATTTCATCAATCTCATTTAGATTTTTTTCAAGGAGATTAGATTCCTCTACAATTCTGACTTCTGTGATATAATTATTGATTTCAAATAAGTTACTTCCATCTTCTGTCTCCTTTCTTTTAGGTATCAATTTCCAACCAATCAAAGTGATAAAAAGCAATCCAGCAATGGTAATAACAATGCCAACTGGACTGAAATCAAACATCGAAAAAGGAGCTGAATTGCTTTGTCCTCGAAAAGTGGATATTATAATATTTGGTGGAGTTCCAATCAGCGTGTTCATACCACCAAGTAATGAAGCAAATGCAATGGGCATTAAAATAATTGAAGGTGAGTATTTATGCTTTCGGGCAAGCTGAATAGCCACAGGCATCAAAATGGCCAATGCGCCAATGTTATTCATAAAAGCAGAAGCTACAGCCACGATAAGTGAGAGTAGGCCGATTTGCAAAAACTTATTTTTACCAACCCGATTCATTAATTGCACAATCACGTTGACTATGCCCGAATTCTCCAATGCTTTACTCACGATTAAAATAGCCGCAACAGTAATTACTGCTGGATGAGCAAAACCTGTGAAGGCATCTTCTGCAGGAATAATATTCCATACTACCAGAAAAAATAGCGCTGCTAATGCAACTAAATCGTATCGAAACTTGCCCCAGATAAATAGTACGAGTGCAATCCCTAGAGTTATAAAAACAACAATTTGATCCATTGTGCTAAATATAAGTGATTTTGAGATTATGAATGATGGAATGGCTGGAGGGGGAGAATACCGATTTCTACTGTTCTTGATTATTTTAGAAAAAGGAAAGGATTGAAATCCCTTTTCAGTTGCTTAATAAGGTATTGCCTCAGAAAATTACTATGGGTTTTTTGTATATTTGAAAAAGTTAATAATATGATGAGCTATAGCGAAATATTAAAAATTGACCCTAAAATTAGGTTTGGAAAACCTTGTGTTAGAAATACAAGGATTTCTGTTTTCAATGTTTTGAGCTGGTTAGCTTCGGGGATGTCTACAAATGAAATAATCGAAGACATTCCAGAATTAACAGAACAAGATGTTCATGCTTGCCTAGCTTATGCAGCAAATAGAGAGCATAGAATTAGAGTTGCTTGATGAAGTTGACTTATTACGGAAAGAATATAAACTGGCATTTTAACCAAACCTAAATGCGTTCAAATAATTTAATTGTTAATGAGCTTAGATAATTTTTACAAACTCAGACAGAATTTTATAATACTTGGCCTGACAGGTAAAATGCAGTCTGGAGTTGATCAGGTTGCAGAATTATTATCACAGAAAAAATTAACTAAAGATCAAGTTGAATTTTTGAATAATTTTAGAAATACTTATACAAAAATTAGTGAAAGTGAATCGCAAAAAATAAGGAGAATTGTTGATTTTTTTGAGTTTAATGGAAACTGGATTCAATTTGATGTAGTTGATTATAAGAAGATTATATTTTTATTTATACTACATCATAATTATGATTCTGATGTTAATAAATTTAATGCTAATATTTGTAGTTGGATAATTGAATTAGGGAGTTATAAGCCATTTATTACTCCGAGGTTTGGTGGTAATGTTGGATTATACGTAGATAGTACTGATTTTTTGTCAAATAAATTAAGTAATGTATTAATAGAAAGTTTGTCAAAATTGAGAGTTGTATTTAAAGGTAAAACTCTTGAGGGATTTTTAAGAATTCTAAAATCAGATAAAGTTGATAATATTGACTTCTTTTTTCAGAATGAATTCAATGACTTGGCTGATTTGTTTTTTGCTACATTGGATAATTATAGTCCATATTTAAGACATAAATTAATACATGTTGCTTCTTACTGCTTAAGAAGATTTGGCACTTTAGATATCAACGTAATTAAAGAAGATAAGCCAGTAGAATTCTTGGAGCACATTTATACCATAGCTGAAGTTATTAATCAGCTTATAAAAATTCATAGAGGTAGTGCTACGAAAGATAATAATGATAAACCTGCCCATATTGTAATAGATAGGTTAAAAAACTCTTATGAGCTAGTTTACTTTAGAGAGAAGTATTCAGGGTTTTATATGGTTGCTTGTAACAGAAATGATCATTTAAGAAGAGAACTAATAAATAAGAAAATCCAAAATTTAGAGATTACTACTTCCAAAAATGAAAATTTTAAATTGCTAAAAGCCTTAGATGAAATTGAATATAATGTGGATGAATTTAAGGATGGTATTTTCGATGGTTACGATGTTGAAAATTGCGTTCAGAAAGCCGATTATCATTTAGTCCTTAAAAATTTCGCTAGTTTGGAGGATGTACACCTATGGTACAAAGAAGGTATTCAAAGGTTAGAATCAAAACAATTAGATAGAACCAATGAATATTATATTTATCAACCTTTTCTAATTCAAGTATTAAAGTTGATTTCACTAATACAGCAACCAGGGTTATTCACTCCGTCATATATAGAAAGAATAATGCAAGTTGCCTTTAATGCTAAGTTAAACTCAGGCTGTATATCTAGGCAAGTTGGTGCTGTATTGACTGATGCTCATTTTTCAGTTAAAGGAATCGGTTGGAACGATGTGCCATTAGGCCAAACTCCATGTGCAAATAGAGATATCCGTGATTTGGTAAATGGTGTTGAAAAAGGCTTCACCCAATTTGAACTTGGCAATACTGATATTAGGTATAAGGATGAAAGATCATTTAATGAAAAGTTAAGGGAAGATTTTGAAAAAAATAAATCTAACATTTCTGATGGCCTTAAGGGAAGGTCATGCTCTTTTTGTTTTAAGACATTCCACAACACTTATGAAGCAAAGGATAATCAAGTTCACACTAGATCTCTTCACGCTGAAGAAAATGCGATGCTTCAAATTTCAAAATATGGTGGTCAGCCCTTAAATGGTGGCAATTTGTTTACAACTGCTTCTCCATGTGAGTTGTGTTCAAAAAAGGCTTATCAGTTAGGCGTAAAAAATATTTTCTATATTGATAATTATCCAGGTATTTCACAAAACCAAATACTAGAGGGTGGAAAAGCTAATCCTAAAATTTATCAGTTTCAAGGAGCAATTGGTAGAGGTTATTTTAAATTGTATGAGCCTTTTATGTCGATTAAAGATGAAACCGTAATAAGGTCAAAAATAAAACCAACTTCTACAGAAAAGGAAAGGATAAATCAGTTGAAAAAAATACTAGAAAAGGAATTAGGTAAATCTGAAAATCAAGATTTAAAAATTCAACTTGATAAACTGAAAACTGAGGAGAAAATAATGGAGAAATTTGTAGATATTATTAGAATGGGAATCAAAAATTATAAAGTTGATCAGTCAAATCTTGAAGATTAATTGTCATGTGGGAATACAACCTGTCCCTACATAATGAAATAGAAGGAATTCGCCACCATCGATTCATTCATAATCCAATTAAAATAAAATCCCTCTCTCAATTGATGGATGTATACAAAACAACCACTTCTAAAGAAATTCATTTACTTGGTGTTTTTGATTTCGCATGGCAGCGTTCATTTTATGATCACATTATCCGTAATTCAGAATCTTATGAGAAAATCAAAGCATATATCAATACAAATCCGAAAAGATGGAAAAATGATAGGTTTAGGTCGTAGAATAGTAATGATGAGGTTAAATAATATAAGGCGCAATAATCTATTGGAGGGATGTGAGTTCTTTAAATTAGTTTTAAAGATTCTAAAATTAATGAAAGGCCGCAAGTATGGACAGGTCATTACCTTTCTCCACGTAGATTACCGATACTCATTAATCTTCAAGAATATCATTCACCTCTCTAATCCATTCCATTCTCAAATCTAAAATTTTGAAAAGCCGAACGTAATTCATTGAGGGTTTTTTGTTCCTTTTGATCTTGAGCTAATTGAATACCTTTTTCGTATAGGGACTTGGCTTTTTCTATTTCGCCGAGGTCTGCAAATAGGGCTGCGGCATGATAATATGTGGGCAAATACATAGGAAATTTTTGTAAAGTCTTATCAAATAGCTCTACGGATTTTTCAACCTCCCGCTCAACATATTCCAATGCTAAGGCATAAAGTGGAAAGGGGTCTTGAGGGTCGTCCTGAATGTATTTTTCCAACATTGATATTCGCTGTTCCTTCATCGTAGAATCTTATTTTTTAATTTTTCAAGTTTTGGTAACTTCACGGCAAATTAAAAGTTAATTATCCAAACAAAGATAAATTTACGAATGAAGATATTAGTTTGTATTACACATGTGCCGGATACGACTAGCCGGATAGCATTTACCGAGAATGACACAAAGTTCGACAAAAATGGCGTGCAATTTATCATTGGTCCATACGATGATTATGCACTTGCCCGTGCGGTTGAATTGAAAGAGTCGAATGGTGCGAGTATCACTGTACTGAATGTAGGTGAAGCCGAAACAGAGCCAACTTTGCGTAAGGCTTTGGCCATCGGTGCGGACGAGGCGATCAGAATTAATGCATTTCCGTCTGATTCATATTTTGTTGCTAAGCAAATAGCTAATGTTGCCAAAGAAGGCAATTATGATATGATCTTAATGGGTCGTGAGTCTATCGATTTCAATGGAGGAATGGTGCATGGAATGGTTGGCGAAATGCTTGGAATGCCATCTTTCTCTCCAGTAATGAAACTCGATTTGGATGGTAATAATGCCACTTTACTACGTGAAATTGAAGGAGGCAAGGAAACGTTAACAGCAAGTTTGCCATTTGTTGCAGGTTGCCAAGAACCAATTGCCGAGTGGAAAATTCCTAATATGCGTGGAATTATGAGTGCGCGTACTAAACCACTTAATGTAGTAGAACCAGCAGATAATGGCGTGAAATCTGTTACTGAAAAGTATGAATTACCACCTGCAAAAGGTGCTGTGAAAATGATAGACAAAGACAATGTGGGTGAGCTTGTGAAGTTGTTGAAGTCTGAAGCTAAGGTTCTTTAATTCAAATTCTAAATCGAGAAAAAATGTCAATATTAGTATTTATAGAAAGTGACGAAGGAGTTGTGAAGAAGTCCTCTTTAGAGGCTGTGTCATACGGAGCAGAGCTTGCTGCCAAAATGGGTACGAGCGTAACAGCACTTGCACTTGGCAGCAAAGTAAGTGATGCGGAATTAGCCAAAACAGGTAGTGCTGGAGCTAATAAGGTATTGCATGTGAATGACGAGAAATTGAATCCTGGGATCATCCAAGCTTATGCTTCCGTGATTGCACAGGCTATGGAGAAGGAATCAAGTGATATTCTGGTTTTAGCTAAATCATCTTTGGGCGATCCGGTTGCTGCTAGAGTAGCTATAAAAGTAAATGCAAGTTTGGCTTCTAACGTGGCCGAATTGCCAGATACAAGCGCAGGCTTCAAAGTGAAAAGAAGTATCTACACGGGTAAGGCTTTTGCGCATGTAGAATTGAGCGGTGATAAGAAAATTCTTGCTATAAAGAAAAATGCGGTTGAGTTGAAAGAAACGGGTGACTCAGCACAAGTTGAGGCTTTTGCCCCTAGCTTAGATGATGCTGATTTCAACGCTAAAATTACAGACACCCAAAAGCAAACGGGTACTATTCTGTTGCCGGAAGCAGATATTGTAGTATCTGGAGGTCGTGGAATGAAAGGCCCTGAAAACTGGGGCTTGATCGAAGATCTAGCTTCTTCATTGGGTGCAGCTACAGGTTGCAGCAAGCCAGTGTCTGATATGGATTGGAGACCTCACCACGAGCACGTTGGCCAAACGGGTGTGAAAGTTAGCCCTAGCTTATATGTTGCGGTAGGCATTTCTGGTGCTATCCAACATTTGGCAGGAGTCAACTCAAGTAAATATATTGTGGTAATCAACAAAGATCCAGAAGCGCCATTCTTCAAAGCTGCCGATTATGGTATCGTTGGAGATGCATTCGAAATATTGCCTAAATTGACTGAAGCCATAAACGCAGCCAAATAAATTGAATAAGATTGAACTTGAAATAATATCCTTATCGTCTAACCAACCACAGACGGGTTCCTTTGCTTTGGTATTGGGCGAAATTGGTGGAAATAGACGATTGCCAATAATCATTGGCCATAGTGAAGCGCATGCTATTGCTATTGAGAACGAAAATCTCAAGACTAATAGACCTATGACGCATGACTTATTTAAGTCTTTTGCTCATGCTTTTGGCTACACTGTGGAGGAAATCGTGATTACAGATTTGCGGGAGGGAATTTTCTTTGCCAAAATAATCTGTAGCGATAAGGACAAAAGAGTAGAGATTGACTCAAGGCCTTCTGATGCTATAGCGATTGGCGTTAGATTCAAAGTTCCTCTTTATGTGGTCGATACCGTCCTTTCTGAGGGCGGAATCGAAGTGGACGACAATGAGGAAATAAAGCCTGAACGTGGCACTAAATCTACGAGTACGGTAGGGCCGGGTGCCGGTGCAGGAAGTCACAAAAAGTTGGAAGATACTCCACTTGAAAAGTTAAATGAAATGCTCGATAAAGCACTCGAGCAAGAGGAATACGAAAAAGCAGCGAAAATTCGTGACGAGATTAATCGACGGAATTGATTTAAGCTTGCTTTGATAATTTAAACCCTTTGTTTCTATTTTGAGGCAAAGGGTTTTCTTTTTTTTCTCCCGTTTTCGAATGATTTGCTAAATAGCGGAAATTTATATTTCTGCATTCGGCCTTTCATTATATCTTTGATCTCTAACCCTTATTGAATGGATTACCTACGCGCCCTGTTTGGGATTTTTGTTTTACTGGCATTAGCATTTGCGTTTAGCTCCCATAAGCGGAAAATTGATTGGAGATTGGTGGCAATTGGTGTTACCCTTCAAATTACTTTTGGTTTACTCATCACAAAAGTAGATGCAGTTGCGTCGGCTTTTGATTCAGTATCTAGGATTTTTGTAAAATTCCTAAGCTTCTCCTCAGATGGAGCACAATTCTTATTTGGTGATTTAGCAGGCAATTCATTTGGGTTTATTTTCGCTTTTCAAGTATTACCTACTATCATATTTTTTTCTACGATTACGGCTGGCCTTTATTATCTGGGCATTTTGCAGAAAATCGTATATGGTATTGCTTGGATCATGGCTCGTACTATGCGACTTTCTGGCTCTGAAAGTTTGTCTGCTGCGGGTAATATTTTCCTTGGACAAACAGAAGCACCGTTGTTGGTTCGGCCATTTGTGCCAAATATGACGCGCTCCGAATTGATGTGCTTGATGACTGGAGGTATGGCCACAATAGCGGGAGGAGTGCTGGCAGGCTACGTTGCGTTCCTCGGCGGCGACGATCCTGTGCAGCAAGCCAAATATGCATCTTATCTGTTGAGCGCTAGTATTATGAATGCGCCTGCAGCCATAGTTTTCTCCAAAATCGTAATACCCGAAACTGAGCCTGAAAAAATCGATAAAGAACTAAAAGTGAATACTGAAAAGCTCGGTGTAAACTTAATCGACGCGCTCTCCAATGGAGCAAGTGAAGGTTTGAAATTAGCGTTAAATGTGGGTGGGATGTTGTTGGCCTTTATTGCTGTGATTGCAGCAGTTAATTTCTTCCTTGAAGATTTTATTGGTGCGTACACTGGACTTAATGGTTTGGTTGTAGAATGGACTGATGGCGCATTTACGGGATTCTCTTTGCAATTCTTGTTAGGGTTGATTTTCAAATTACTGGCCTTTACGATGGGAGTGGAGTGGAGTGAAACTTTGGCCGTGGGTAGTTTACTTGGGCAAAAGACAGTGATCAACGAATTTGTAGCCTATTTAGGCTTGGCTGAGTTGAAAGAAGCTGGAGCCCTCTCTCCAAAAAGTATTGTGATTGCAACTTATGCGCTTTGTGGTTTTTCTAATTTCAGCTCTATTGCCATACAAGTAGGCGGTATTGGTGGTATGGCTCCAAACCAACAAGGCAATTTATCTAGATTGGGAATGAGGGCTTTATTTGCTGCGACGTTGGCTTGTATGCTCACGGCTACAATTGCCGGAGCAATCGTTACTCCAAGCTAGCATCAATAGGGAAATCAAAATCAACATCATTGATTTGGCTGTGAAACCATTCGACCATAACCCACTAGTTCAAGCGTCCGCTTAGACTTTTTGAGCTTTAAGACCCACTAAAAATGTAATAAAGTATTGAAATTCAATTATATATCCATGGAGTTACACGCGACACGTTCACCTAACTGTCGACTCGCGTGCGCCAGCGGTAAAATTTAAACGCAGAGTTCTCCAAGGGAAGACGCTGAGTGCGCAGAGATGAAACCTAACCTCCGCGAACTTTGCGTAAAACTCTGCGCTCATTGCGGTTAAAAAAATAGTTGATGGAAGTGAATAGAGGTTTTACTTGGTTCAATGCACGAGTTAAAAACTTGCGCTAGAGGAGAGTGGCGGTGGGTCAACTCAACTAAACTCAAAATGAAGTAATAAAAAAATATAATCCTGCCAATAATGATATAATCCCTGCTGAAAACATTTTAACATTCCCAATGTGAAAGTCTTTTTTTTGTATATGGCTTATCTTGAATTATCATTATGAGAATAATAATTGAAACAAGAATAAAACATATTCCCATAAGCATACGAAAAATATCCATAACCTAACTTCTTCCGGTGTCTTAAACTTTTAGCTCGTGATTTTTAACCAATATACTCAATTCCAATCTACTCCAAGCTAGCATCAATTGGGAAATCAAAATCAACATCATCGATTTGGCTGTGAAACCATTCGGCCATAAACCGCTGTCCAATAGGACTGAAATGTCTATTACATGAATATGAAAAATATGGAAAGCCAAGATCTTCATCTTGTATTTCTTCCATGGCTGCCTCATACATGCTCAGATAATCTATCCCTAACTCTTGACATATAGCTGCCACTTTTTTATTGGGCAGAAGCGGGTCAATTTTCTCTTCAAACTTATATTGCATTAGCTCAAGCCAATTTTCATCGATCTGATATGGATCGGCAATTTGAACCAGTACTAAATTGGCGCTATCCTGCTCAGTTAGGTATTTTAGTCGGCTCAAGCTTTTCTCTAAAATATCGTATCCAATTTGAATCTCCTCTGTTTCGGTAGGCAAATAGGTTTCTGCTAAGCGTCTATTAAAATCAAAAAGCTTTGAATTCACAGCAATTTGTAATTGAGCTGTAAGTGAATTGATCCCTTTGTCGATAGCGCCAACTACATATAGCCCTTGAATGGTATTGGGAATAAATTCACCAGAAGTTTGAGATTTTATACCTTCTCTCACAATCTCGAAATCCTTTGCAATAGGATAGGTAAATTCAGTATCCTTATTTAATAATCCTTCAGAAATCGCTAGTGCATTGTCATATAAGTCATTGTAGTTCAGAAAGAAAATCACAACAATATCTGGGTTAAGGTGTCGAGCGAAATTTTCGTATTGAGCTACTTGGTGTACCGTACCAAACCCCCCGCTTGTTCCGAAGTTTAGTACATTATAATCTTCGACTAAACTATCCAAAATTTCAACAGCTGTCTCGTGATTATTCACTCCATATCCTTCGATAAAGGAATCGCCCAGTAGGGCAATATTGGGTTTATTTTCATCAATTTCATCACCTCTAAGACCAAGAGAATTGGTCTGATATGTTACTTCAAAGCAATCTCTTTGATGTGTAATTGTTGTGTTTGGATAGTGCCAAACCTTCCAATATTCATTGTCATACAAATAGGGGCCACTTTGCCATTCTTTGATAAGGACATTTGAATTTTCTTGATATAGTAACCTTAAGGCTATTTCTGCAATAACCAAACTAAATGAAACTGAAAAAATAGTTAGGATTAGGTTCTGAATCCTTCGTTTACCTTTTGTAGTCATGCTAATTCAAAAAAATAAAGCGAAATTTAACACAATTTGTTACAAAGTGTGAAATTTTGAATAGCTGATTAGGAAGGTTAGATTTTGTCTAGCAATACTTTGTAAGAGGGATCTTCCAAAATATTAATCTCTATCACACTGTCTGCATTTTTCAAAAGCTTACGACAATCTGCACTTAAATGCTTCAAGTGTAATTTCTTACCTTGCTTATGGTAACGCTCAGTAATTTTATTTAGCGCTTCGATACCTGACATATCTACAACTCTGCTTTCTGTGAAATCAACTACTATTTCGTTCGGATCACCTAGTATGTCAAATTTTTCATTAAAGGCAGTGACGGATCCGAAAAATAATGGCCCGTAAATCTGATAATGTTTTACGCCAGCTTCATCTACAAATTTTCTAGCTCTAATTCGCTTTGCATTTTCCCAAGCGAATACTAACGCGGAAATAATTACACCGATCAATACTGCTAGAGCCAAGTTGTGCAAAAGCACTGTAACCAATGCCACAAGAACCATTACTAAAACATCCGATTTTGGCATAGTGGTAAAGGTTCTCAAACTAGCCCACTCGAATGTTCCAATTGATACCATTATCATAAGGCCAGTTAATGCAACCATGGGCACTTGTTCGATCAAAGATGAACCGAACATGATAAAAAGTAATAAGCTAACGGATGCAACAATTCCAGAAAGTCTTGCTCTTGCACCATTTGAAATATTAATCAAACTTTGGCCAATCATTGCACAGCCACCCATACCTGAGAAAAAACCTGTGGTAAAATTAGCTACACCTTGAGCCACGGCTTCCTTATTGCCCCATCCGCGAGTTTCAGTTATTTCATCGATTAGATTTAGCGTAAGTAAACTCTCAATTAAACCCACACCAGCAACAATGGCTGCATAAGGGAAAATGATATACAAAGTTTCCAGTGTGAATGGCACTTGAGGAATATGAAATGGTGGAAAGCCACCTTGAATAGAAGCAATATCGCCTACGGATTTTGTGTCTAAACTAAAGCCAATGACAATTGCTGAGACTACAAGTATTGCCGTAAGGGATGAAGGTATTGACTTTGTGATCTTAGGTAAACCCCAAATAATTAACATTGTCAATAAAACTAGGCCCAAGGTAAAAAATAGCGTGCTGCCTTGCATCCATTCTTTCAGCCCATTTTCATCAATAATCTTGAATTGATCAAGCTGCGATATGAAAATGACAATTGCTAAACCATTCACAAAACCGAACATTACTGAATGAGGAACCAATCGTATAAATTTACCTAATCTTAAAAAGCCTGCGGTCATTTGTATAATGCCAGCTAATACAACTGTTGCAAAAATATATTCAACTCCATGACTTTTCGCTAATGCAATAATTACTACCGCTACAGCACCTGTGGCACCAGAAATCATGCCTGGCCTGCCTCCAAAAATAGAGGTAATCAAGCCCATAGTAAATGCGGCATATAATCCAGTAAGTGGTGATAATCCAGCAATCATTGCAAATGCAATCGCTTCTGGAACCAATGCCAAGGCTACTGTGAGGCCGGATAATACCTCCGTTTTGTAATCGACCCTTTGAGATAGGTCAAAAAGGTTAAAGTACTTCTTCATTATGATTTATCGGAAGATAAAATGTGAAAACTGAACAAAAGTGAAATAAAATTCTGCTTATGAAAATTTATTAGTGTAATTGTAGAATTTTATTTTGTTCACATGTTTTCTAGAATTGGACTGCAAAGGTACCTGTTTTTTATTATGAGAAAAATCTGGGTTTTAATTTTTGACCAAATCAGCCTTTTCCAATTGATATTTTTGTGAATTCATTAATTTTTATTCTACATTTAATAACGAAACTTTAACCTATTTGAATTGAAGTACTTATACTTTTGTTCAGAGGCCTCTAATTGAAATGGAAAAGAAATTTATTTTTAGTTTTTTGATTCTTTTGATGTCGTTATCTACTGTAGCACAAGAAGTTCAGTGGGCATCTAAGATTATGGAATTCTCAAGTCAATCAATTAAAGATATTCCGGGGCCTTATTTTTCTAATCAGCAAATTCTCAAAGCACCCAATGTAATGCCAGCAGGAGGTTATCATCCCAATGCATGGATGCCTTCTACTGGAGATGGTCCTGAAACTATCAAAGTGGGTTTCAAAAACCCACAACGGATCCGTCAAATTATCATCGCTGAATCCTACAATGCATCTGCTATCAAGGAAGTATATATCTATGATTTTCAAGATGTCCCTCACCTTGTATATTCTCAAGAGCCTAGCTTAATTGCTGAAAATGGCCGAGTACTCAATATTATGATGGATTGGACAGCATTTGATGTTTATGCTGTTCGACTTATGTTGGATGGCACAAATATCAATTCCTTCTATGGTATTGATGCAATTGGGATCACAGGATCTGAAGAGAAAGTAGATATTGAAGTAAACCTTGCGGAAAACTTAAATCCTTTTTTCACTGCGGACTTACTAAGTAGCGGAATTAATAGCCCATACCGCGAAACGGCACCAGTTTTCTCTCCCGATTTTAATACGCTGTACTTTGCACGAGAAAATCACCCAAATAATGCGGGAGGAATAGAGGATCCCTTAGATATTTGGTTTTCTGAATATAACTCAACTACAGGTGAATGGACAGAAGCAAAAAACATTGGTGAGCCACTCAATAATTCAGGTTCTAATTTCATTACATCTATAAGGAGGAATGGTGAATATGATGTTGCCGTATTAGGTAATACGTACACTCGTACTGGATCTATGCGAACAGGAGTTTCTGTTTCTCAAAAGAAAATAGGTGAGGATAATTCAACTTGGGAAAAACCAGAAGCCTTCAAAATTACTGATGATTATAATTTCTCAGAAAAAGTAGATTTTCATTTATCTGAAAATCGCCGGATACTTATTTTAAGTGAAATGAGAAACGAAGGCAGAGGAGGTCGAGACCTGTGGGCTAGTTTTCTGCTTGATAATGGTAATTTCTCCAAGCCATTAAATCTTGGTCCAATGCTGAATACAGCTGGCGAAGAATTCGCTCCATTCCTTGCTCCAGATATGAAAACCTTGTATTTCGCATCCGATGGGCATTCAGGTTTTGGTGGTTCCGATATCTATATGACCAAAAGATTGGACGATACTTGGACTAATTGGTCTACACCTGTAAATCTTGGTCCGAATGTAAACACAGCGCAAGACGAGTCGTATCTCAACCTTACAAGCGATGGCGAATCTATCTATTTCGTAAGAGGTAATGCCGATGGTGATTTGGATATTATGAAATCTTCTACGCCATTATTCCGCACACCTCCACATGAAGTTCAGATTTTGGGTAAAGTACATGATGCGGAAACCAAAAACCCAATCGTAAGTACCATTAGCTATTATGATGAAGAAAACAAACTCATAGGTAGCACTCAGACTAATGCCTCAGGATATTATCAGATTTATCTAGATGCCGATAAAGTTTATACTTATCAGGTTGAGATCGATTGCTACGAAAATTTCTCTGCAAAGCTAGATCTTAATATTCCAAAAGACTCTACTATGGCTTTGGTAGATTTATACCTTGACCAAATAATTACTCAAAATGCGCGAGATTTAGCCGTATTTTTTGATTTAGGATCTGCCCAATTGAATATGGAAGAGTCTTCCACTCAGTTAGATTTGCTATACAATTTCTTGCGTAGCAACAATGGCGTTTCTATCGAGATAGCCGGGCATACTTGTACCATTGGCGGCAAAGAATTTAATGACAAGCTTTCGATGGATAGAGCCAATGCTGTCCGTAATGAAATGATGAAACGAGGCATCGATGGCTTTAGAATTCAAGCCCAAGGATTTGGTTATAGCGATCCAATCGCAAGTAATGACACGGAAGAAGGAAGGATTCAAAATAGAAGGGTAGAATTTACAATTACTGAAAATAGAAGATGCAGTGATAATAGCATCCATCAAGCACCAATTTCAATGCCTGTAGCAATGACTTCATCCCCAATCAATGTAGAAGAAAACAAGCGGGAGGTTGAAACAGCGACTATGTCAAATACTACTGATTCTAAACCAAGAGAAAAGGTAGAATCTAGCTATTTGGTGAAAAAGGGTGATACATATTACTCCATTGCAAGGACACATCAAATGTCTGTTCCTCAACTCTATGCACTCAATGGCATCGATGAAAATACCGTATTGAAATGGGGGACTCGAATAAAGGTAATGGATGATTCTAATATAGAAAGTGATTCACCTTCTAACTCAATAGCGGCAGCTCCAAACACGGAAGAAGGCTTTCACACTGTTGGCAAGAGTGATACGCTTTGGAATATTTCGCAGCGCTATGGTACTACCGTGGAAATTATTAAGCAGTTAAACAACCTTAATAATAACACCATCTATTTAGGCCAAAAATTGAAATTGCCTCAACAGAATTAGCAGAGAATTAAACTTCATAATTGCCTAAAATCAATTTGGGATCAGGAACAATCTGTTTGTAGAATTCTGCTTGCGAAGGAGCACATACACCAGGGAAATCGCCTTTCCAACCTAACATATCTGTCATAAGCTGGAAGTGTAAATGTGGAGGCCAATCTCCATTTTCAGGATAAGGGCCAACTGTGCCTATTTGCTCTCCAGCTTTATATTTTTTACCTTTTTTCCAATTACTCATATCAGCTCTACTCAGGTGTCCATAGAGGCTGTAGAATGTAAACTGTCCAAGCTTGTGTCTTAGAATTAACGTAGGACCATAATTCCCAAAACCTGCATTGTCTGCAAAGCTGTGAATGGTAGCGTCTAATGGCGCAAATAATGGACTTCCAGCCTTTATCCAAACATCAATTCCCAAATGAATACAGCGAGCTTCTTCACCACCAAAATGTTCACTTCGAGCATATACTTCTCTATGCTCAAAATATCCTCCCGCCCCAGCCAACTTACCTTGCGGAATCATTCTTTCAAAAACGAATTCATTGAATTGGTCAGTATTTCGAAGGTCAATTTCGAATAAGGCTTTATTATTTCTCGTAAAATCAAGAGCTACTGTATTCTCTTTATTCAGCTCAAATCCCATTATGGGAAATATGGATGATGAATTAGTTTCGAAATTGTCTTGTAAAAATTGGGCGTTGGTATGCATAGTATAAAAAAAGGGCCCACTGAAGGCCCTTTCTAATTTATGTTTCTAAAAATTAAGCTTTTGGAGCACCTGCGAGTATTTCCTCAGAGGCAAAATCAGCATATTTTTTAAAATTATTTACAAACTGGCCAGCAAGATCTTTTGCTTTTGCATCGTATGCAGCTTTATCCTCCCAAGTATTGCGTGGGCTTAGCAATTCATCGGGCACGTTAGGACAGGTGGTCGGCATGGCGACACCAAAGATTTGGTGATTCACAAATTCCACATCATCCAATTCACCATTCAAAGCAGCGGTGATCATAGCTCGAGTGTATTTCAATTTCATTCTAGAGCCTACACCGTAAGGGCCGCCACTCCAGCCTGTATTGATCAACCAAACGTTCACTTTGTTTTCCTTCATTTTCTGCCCTAGCATAGTAGCATATTTGGTAGGATGAAGCGGGAGGAAAGCTGCACCAAAACAAGCTGAGAATGTAGAAACCGGCTCGTTGATACCAACCTCAGTGCCAGCAACCTTAGCAGTGTATCCAGAAATGAAATGGTACATAGCCTGACCTTCATTCAATTTGGAGATTGGAGGTAATACACCAAATGCATCAGCAGTAAGGAAGAATATGTTCTTAGGAACATTCGCTACCGAAGGTTCGATGGCATTGCTGATATGATGAATTGGGTAAGCTGTTCTTGTATTTTCGGTTACTGTGGTGTTCAGATAATCTACTTGTCGAGTGCCTTCATAGAAACGGGTATTTTCTACAATTGCTCCAAACTTGATAGCATCCCAAATCTGAGGTTCTTTTTCATGAGTAAGGTCAACAACCTTAGCATAACATCCGCCTTCAAAGTTGAAAACAGTTTTGTCAGTCCAGCCATGTTCGTCATCACCAATAAGGCCACGTTCAGGATCGGCAGAAAGGGTAGTTTTACCGGTACCGGATAAGCCAAAGAAAATGGCAGTATCACCTTTTTTGCCAACATTTGCTGAGCAGTGCATAGATAATACCTTG
The DNA here is from genome assembly GCF_049340005.1 of Peijinzhouia sedimentorum. Lineage (NCBI taxonomy): Bacteria > Pseudomonadati > Bacteroidota > Cytophagia > Cytophagales > Peijinzhouiaceae > Peijinzhouia > Peijinzhouia sedimentorum. Next base: position 26,928 of record NZ_JBMPIY010000009.1, on the reverse strand, counting down.
TGCTCATGCGGGAGAGTGTAGTTCAATACAGTGAAAATGCCTTTTTTCATTTCACCAGCATAGCCGGAACCACCAATTAGAATAGTGCGCGTAGTGAAATTGATGATCGTAAAGTTCGCTTGACGAGTACCGTCAACTTCTGGATCAGCTTGAAAATCAGGGATATTTATTATAGTGAAATTCGGCTGGAAAGTAGACAATTCCTCCCTTGTAGGACGAAGGAACATGTTATAGCAAAATAAGTTATGCCAAGCTTGGGTATTAACTACTCGTAATTTTAACTGGTAATCTGGGTCAGCTCCTGCGTATGCGTCTCTGATGTACAATTTCTTTCCTTCCAGATGCTTTAGCATTTTATTCTCTAACTGCTCAAATTTTTCTGGACTAATCGGAAAGTTGATATCTCCCCACCAAACAGAGTTTTCGGTATTTGCATCTTTAACAACAAACTTATCCTTAGGTGATCTACCGGTGAATTTACCAGTATCTGCCATAAGAGCGCCATTGTCTGTAAGCACTCCTTCGCCGTTTTTTAGCGATTCTTCAACTAGCTCAGCGGGGCTCAGGTTCCAATGCACAGTATCAGCATTTTTAATACCCGGAACTTCCAGTCCGCAAACTGTTGATTTTAGTCCAAATTCTTGCATTACTTTATGGGATTTAATAGGGTCAAAATTGAAAGGACAAATTTAAAAAATAAAGTGGTCTAGCCTTAGATAATTTTCAATTAAAGCTTCTGATTTGAGGGAATGTTCTGTTAGGCTAATTATTATTTGTAAAAATGCGAGGATAGCCATAGTTTTAATGGTTACAACCCAACCGATATGACAGATATTAGTGCTATTGACAAACACGGGGCTCCCGAACCGGTAGAGCCAGATACTCTTTTTGGTCATCCAAAAGGTTTATTTTATTTGTTCTTTGCTGAGCTATGGGAGCGTTTTAGCTTTTATGGTATGCGCGCTCTACTTACCTTATATATGGTAAATGAGCTCTTCAAAGCTGTAGCAAATCGAGATGAAATAGCTATTGGAATATATGCCGCTTATGGTACTTTGGTTTATGCTACACCCGTATTAGGCGGTATTTTGGCTGATAGACTTTTAGGATATCGCCGCTCAATAATGCTTGGCGGTATTTTGATGGCTTTAGGGCATTTTGTTTTAGCATTTGAACATCCTGTTTTCTTTTATGGAGCCTTGGCTTTACTTATTGTAGGTAATGGTTTCTTCAAACCGAATATTTCCACATTTGTAGGTGCCATATATAAAGAGAAAGATCCTCGTCGCGATGCAGGTTTCACCATATTTTATATGGGCATCAATATCGGTGCTGCTGCTGCTCCACTAGCATGTGGTTATTTGGGCGAAACGTATGGCTGGCATTATGGCTTCGGACTGGCAGGCTTTGGTATGTTATTAGGCCTTATAGCCTTCTGGAATGGTATGAAGAAAAATGCCTTTGGAGATAAAGGGTTTGCGCCTGATCCAGCTGCTTTAGAGAAGAAGTCTTATGGCTTAAAAGTGAAAACTTGGGTGCCAGTATTGTCGATTATCGCTGTACCATTTATCGCTGTTATGATCTATCGTGGCGATTTATTCGGAGTTCACTTGGATGGTAGTATTGTCAACATACTTTTCTATTATGTGCTATTACCAATTATCGCGTTCCGTATCATCAGAACGATGGTGAAAATAGATAAAGAGGCAAGAGAGAAATTAGGAGTTGCTGTAATGTTAACCTTTTTCATGACTGTTTTCTGGTCGTTCTTCGAGCTTTCTGGAAGTGCTATTACCTTATTCGCCGACCGTAATGTTGATTTACAGGTATTAAATGCAGCCCAAACCAATTTTATCAACCCGGGCTTTATTGTATTGTTTTCACTGCTTTTCTCATCATTATGGGTCTATTTGGCTAAAACAAAGCGAAATCCTTATTCACCTGTGAAGTTTGCTCTTGGTATTGCACAATTGGGCTTAGGTTTTTTCATTTTCGCATATAGTTTGAATTTTGCTAATGCAGATGGAAAAGTACCTGAGATTTTTCTTGTATTAGGTTATCTATTTATATCAACTGGTGAGCTTTGTATTTCGCCTGTAGGATTGTCCAAAATCACTCAGCTTTCCACTAAGAAAGTGGTGAGTTTTATGATGGGTGTTTGGTTCCTTTCTTCTGCTTTTGCATTTAGCCTAGGAGGCTTTATAGGTAAATTCATGGCGATAGAAAATGTAGGAGGAGAGGCTCAACTTGGTATGGATTCTCTTATTATTTATACCGATACTTTCCAATCTATTGCTTATGTTGCATTCGGATTTGCCGCATTGGCCCTTCTACTTACTCCACTTATGAGAAAATGGATGCATGGCGTTCATTAAAAATACCAACAACCAACCTTAATCAAATCAATAAAAAGAGCGCCTTAGGGTGCTTTTTTTTATTCCCAAAAAGTAAAGTCAATCCCATCCCTCCCGCCATTTCTGAGGGTACAATTAATTGAAAAATATTTTAATAAAATATTAACCCATTCTATGCTTTTGTTGTTAGGTAGGCATGGAAGAAGCCAAAGCAAAAAGAACCACGAAAAAATTGACCGTAGATATGGCCGAAAAGATTCGTAAATCCTATATCGATTATTTACTCGAACATGGCAAAGAGCCTGCTTCAGTTTATAGTTTTGCTAAAATTAATAAAATCAAAGAGGAGGAATTTTACACTCATTATTCTTCATTTACCGCATTAGAAAAGGATGTTTGGAAGGGTTTTTTGGAAACCACTCTACATACCGTCATAAATGATCCTACATATGGAACCTACAACAGTCGCGAAAAAATGTTGGCTTTGTACTTTACATTAATTGAAGTGCTCAAAGTAAATAGAAGCTACATTTTACTCGTATGGCCGAAGTCTCCAAGACCTGGACAAAAAATGGCCTACATGGAATCCTTTAAGCCAGCCTTCAAGAATTTTGTCAATGATATTTTGAATGAAGGTAAAGAGTCTGGTGAGATTGTTACAAGACCTTATATCTCAGAAAAGTATGATGAAGCAGCTTGGCTTCAAGTATTGTTTTTGATAAACTTTTGGGTAAAAGATGATAGTAAGGCTTTTGAAGCTACAGATGCAGCTATTGAAAAATCAGTGAATTTAGCTTTTGATCTCTTTGGTCAAGGACCTTTAGATTCAATTATTGATTTTGGTAAGTTTTTATTTCAGCATAGATAAGCGGGAGGATAGAGGATGAAAGAATTAAATAAAATGCCTACCACCAAGGTACAAAGAGCCACGCGCTTTTTGAAAACGGGTGTAAAAGTAGGTGGTAATTATGTGAAGCATTATTCCAAAAAATTGCTCGACCCATCGATGACGAAGGAGGGCTTGCATAATGACAATGCCACTGATATATATGATGCATTGAGTGAGCTAAAGGGCAGCGCGCTTAAAGTTGCTCAGATGATGAGTATGGATAAAAACCTACTTCCAAAAGCCTATAACGAACGCTTCACAATGGCTCAATATAGTGCGCCGCCATTGTCATATCCTTTGGTAGTGAAAACCTTCAAACAGTTTTTCAATCAAGGTCCATTAGAGATTTTTGAGACTTTCACTCAAAATGCAAAAAATGCTGCTTCAATTGGTCAAGTACATCAAGCAACAATTGGTGACAAAACCTATGCTGTGAAAATACAATATCCAGGTGTAGCGGATAGTGTGAGTTCTGATTTGAAAATTGTTCGCCCATTTGCAATTCGATTGCTGAATATAAGCGAAAAAGAGCTTGATCACTACATGGAAGAAGTGGAAGAAAAGCTTTTGGAAGAAACTGATTATGTGTTGGAAATCAACAGATCAGAGGAAATTTCCCAAGCATGTGCGCATATTGAAGACTTGGTTTTTCCGACCTATTACAAAGACCTTTCAAGCCCTAGAATCATTACAATGGACTGGTTGGATGGTATGCACTTGAAGGAATTCATGGCTAGCAATCCTAGCGAGGAAGAAAGAAATAGAGTAGGGCAGGCGCTTTGGGATTTTTATGATTATCAGATTCACCAACTCAAGAAAGTACATGCTGATCCGCATCCAGGCAACTTTATTATCCAGCCAAATGGAAAATTAGGCGTAATTGATTTTGGCTGTATCAAGGTAATTCCTGAAGATTTCTATACGAACTATTTTGCTTTGATCAAGAAGGATATGTTGGTAGATGAGGACGAGCTCAATAGAATTTTCTATGAACTCCAATTCTTGTCCGAGAGTGATTCTGATAGTGAAAAAACCTTCTTTACAGGTGTTTTCAAAGAAATGATTCGCCTATTAGGAGCTCCATTCCATCACGATGAATTCGACTTTGGGGATGATGATTACTTCCAGCAGATTTTCGATCTGGGAGAAAGTATTTCCAATGCAAAGGAATTCCGTAAGTCTAAACAAGCGCGAGGTTCTAGACATGGATTATATATCAACAGAACTTACTTCGGCTTGTATAATATTTTACATGATTTGAAAGCCAAAGTCAAAACCAATAAGCCTGATTGGGTATTGGCTGAGGTTTAATAAGAATATGAATTAGCCCTAAATTCTTCTGGGTTTGAAATGATTGAATTCCTTAGGCTTTAGCTGAACCATTCGGCTAAAGCCTTTTTATTTTCGGAATTTTGGTGACTGGGCTAAAGCTACACTATTACTCAGTAAAACATGAGTTATTGCCGTCTTTCCAGCCTATATTGAATGCAAGTCGCATGAATTGCATTCAGATAAATCTGGCAGGCTATAGATTGAATCCCTCAAGGCATTGTTAAGCTCCTTTGTCAACATAAAAAAGCCTGAAATGCTAGGAGCAAATCAGGCTTTTGGAAGATTGATTGATCTTGATATTTCTTAATTTTCGGTTCCGTAAAGTTCCTTACTCACTGCTTCATACTTATCTCCAGCTTGCCATTTTGGTCTTTCGGCGCGATCGGCAATTTTCTGAGCAGATAGTATGTATGACTTCCAATAGATCATTGCGTAATCTAAGTCAAAGTTCTCGTCTACTTGGTCCGCAGGTTGGTGATAGTATTTGTTCAGCTCAGCACCAAATTCAGTAAAACCTAAGCTAAATGTAGGAGCCGGAATACCTTTACGAGCAAAGTTTACATTATCCGAACGATCGTACAGTCCTTGTTCTGGGGCAGGATCTGAAACAGCTTTTTTGCCAAATTGAGCAACTGCCTCTTCTATTAAATTATCAGCTGTTGTTCTTCCTAAACCTATAATAGTAAAAATCGAAGTATCATTATATCCTGCATTATCGATATTCAAATTGTAAATAATCTGATTAAGAGGGACTAATGGATTGTTTGCAAAATATCCACTACCTAAAAGGCCTTTTTCTTCTGCTGTCCAAGCGCAGAGTAGGATCGAGCGTTTTGGAGGATTCTTTGCAAAGTATTTGGCAGCATTAATTACTGCAACTGTACCTACAGCATTATCGCGAGTGCCATTGTAAATTGAGTCACCAGAAGCATCAGGTCTACCGACACCTACGTGATCGTAATGAGCAGAAAGCATCAAATATTCGTTTTTCAATTCAGGATCAGTTCCTTCAATCCAAGCAACTACGTTTTTGCCAACAATTGCTTTATTTACTTTTCCTTGCACATTTACTTCGGCTTTTTTCACTTCGCCTTTGTCAATAGCTGCAATCAATTCACCTTCCAAATCTTTCACCCACATATATGGTAGAGCATCTCCAGAAACAGGTGTTGCATCTATTGTAAGTTGAGTTCTATTGAGCATTCTCGTAAGCAAATTCCATGGTACAGTTGGTACATTATACATTTCTATAAGTCCAATAGCACCATTAGCCTGAGCTCTGGCAAGTTTTGCTCTTCCTTCTTCGAAAAGCTCAGCAGGAGCCAATTTATCTGGAGCACCTACTCTTACTACCACAATTTTTCCAGTGACATCTACTTTTGCAAAGTCTTCCTCTAAACCATAGCCAGCTACCACCATATCATACGAACCAGTGATATTCTTGCCATCGAGTACAAGCATATCTGCACCTTGCTCTAGCGTAGTTTCACCTAATTTTACAGAACCTGTACTAGGTGGGCCTGATAATCTGAAAGGTATATGTTGGTAATATCCATTAGCTCCTGGAATCTCTTTGGCACCGTATTTCCAATATTGTTCAGCAATATATCGCGCCGCAGCATCGATTTCTGGACGGATTGGATCACGGCCCATTAGTTCATCAGATGCTAAAAATCTAATATGAGAAACTGCTTCCCTTTCTTCAATAGTTGCATCAATTTTAGATTTGTGATCTTGAGCCATCAAGCCAAGGCTGCCGAAAGTCATCACAGCAATCACTAAATAGGTAATTTTCTTCATTGTCTTTTTATAAGTGGTATTCAAAGATAAAGATTAATTGCGGCGAAAATAAAAAATACCGCAGGAATAAAGGCTAAAAGAGATTTAGCGGAATATTTCGGCGTTTAGCGATTTTAAAATGGCGGGAGGTTGGGATTGCCCATTTCTTTAATTCACTTTTTCTTCACCAATTTCTGCATTATTAAAGTCAATAACCAATACACGAATAGCGCTGACAATAGGCCAATAATACCACCAACCAAAATATCTGCTGGGTAATGTACTCCTAAATAGACTCGACTATATGCCACGACTAGTGCCCAGATAAATAGATATCCATATTTTGCATTGAGCTTTCGGAAGGCAAGCCAAAGAAAACCCGCCACCGCAAATGAATTGGAAGCATGAGACGAAACAAAGCCATACCTCCCGCCACAACCAAATGGATTATGCACAAGTCCTTCAAGAGATGGTTCGTAGCATGGACGCAATCGCTCAAAAAATGGTTTGAATATTCCCGAAGCCACAAAATCGCTTAGCGTAATCATCAAGCCAAGAAGGAGTGCTACATATATAAAAACACGTGTTCCATACAATTGCCAAAGCTTATAAGCCAAAAATAAATACAATGGCACCCAAATCGATTTACCACTGATAGTGTGGAATATTGTATCCCAAATAGGGGAGTTGATCCCATTCAGAAACAAGAATAATTGCTGATCCAGCTCGGCAAGTTTTTCTATTAATCGATCCAATTAATTCCTTTTACAAGTTTCGAGAGTGTGTAATGTTGGGCACTTCCTTCCACGGGCTTATGGTTGTATTCCCAAGCAGCTTGTGGCGGCAGACTCATCAAAATAGATTCGATTCTGCCATCTGTCTGCAAGCCAAATTTGGTTCCTTTGTCCCATACCAAGTTGAATTCCGTATAGCGACCTCTGCGCAAGTATTGCCATTGTTTTTCATCTTCTGAGTATGGCAAGTCCTTGTTTTTCAGCATCAAATGGGTATAAATGTCTGCAAAGGCTTCTCCAACGTCTTGCACAAATGCCCAATAACTTTCGAAGCTGTTTTTAGCATTTGGTTTCAGATAATCGAAAAATATCCCTCCAATTCCTCTAGTTTCCTTGCGGTGAGGAATGTAGAAATAGTCATCTGCTTCTTTTTTATACTCATGGTAGTAGTTGGCATTATGCTTATCGCAAATCTCCTTTAATTGCTGATGGAAGTATTTAGCATCATCATCGATTACAAGATGCGGTGTCAAATCTATTCCTCCACCAAACCAAAGCGTACCTCCACTCATTTCGAACATGCGAATATTCATGTGAATAATAGGAACCCAAGGATTATGTGGATGCAATACTATAGATACGCCAGTTGCGTAAAATTCCGGTTCATCCACTTGCATGTTTTGCTTGATATATTCAGGCGTATTACCATAAACTTCAGAGAAATTCACTCCGCCTTTTTCGATTATATTTCCTCCCGCTATTACCCGAGTGCGACCTCCGCCACCACCCGGTCTTTCCCATGAGTCTTCCACAAATTTTCCTTTTCCATCTGCTTTTTCTAAAGCCAAACAAATAGAATTTTGAATTTCCTTAAATCTCCGCGGAACCTCCGAATGCCTTGTATTCATATCAAAAATCAATTTTCACAAAACTAATTAATTTCCTTACAATGTCTTTTTTGCCGCTTAGCGAACGTTCGTTAGCTTTCTATTATATTTGTAAGGCTTTCTCCTGCCAATTTTCTAAATTAGCAATTAGTAAAAACACAAATAATGACAACAAAGAGTAAATCATTACCCAAAGATATATCAACCAACACCAAGAATAATTTGGCTATCGATACTAACATTTTAAAAAAAGCTTATCGCCTTATGTGTACTGCCAAAAGAATGGCAGAAACCTACGAGGAGAATAAAAAAATATGCAGTAAGTACGTTCACAGTACTTCTAGAGGGCATGAAGCTATTCAATTAGCGGCAGCTTTTCAATTGAAGGAAACTGATTTTGCTGCTCCTTATTATCGTGATGAATCTATTTTGTTAGGTATAGGTATGCAGCCTTTTGAGCTCATGGGACAGTTGATGGCCAAAGCTCATGATCCTTTTTCTGGAGGCCGTACTTATTATTCACATCCGAGTTTGAAGCGGGAGGGATTTCCAACTATTCCTCACCAAAGTAGTGCTACGGGTATGCAGGCTATTCCGGCTACAGGAATGGCGCATGGGGTTTCATATTTGGAGAAAGTAGGTTTGATAAATGCCGATGTAAAACCTGTGGTACTTTGCTCTTTAGGTGATGGCTCGGTTACAGAAGGAGAAGTTTCGGAAGCATTCCAAATGGCTGTATTACATAAATTGCCGATCGTTTATTTGATTCAAGATAATGAATGGGGTATTTCGGCTACGGGTGCAGAAATGCGTGCCATGGATGCATTTGAATTTGCGGAGGGCTTCAAAGGCTTAGAGAAAATGCGGGTGGATGGTTCAGACTTTGTGCAATCCTATGAAGGAATGACAAAGGCTTTTGAGTACGCTAGATCTAACAGAGCACCGATTTTAGTACATGCGAAATGTCCACTTCTTGGTCATCATACGAGTGGTGTGCGTAAGGAATGGTATCGCGGAGATGGAGATTTATCGCTTCACTCGCAAGATGATCCACTACCAAAATTAGAAGCATATTTAAAGGCAGCTGGAGTAAAACCAGCCGAACTTAAGAAGATTCAAAAAGAAGTAACTGAATTTGTTCAGTCAGAATACGAAAAGGCATTGGCTTCTCCAGATCCAGATATTGCCACCGTTTCAGATCATGAATTTGCTCCAACTCCAATTACGGAAGAGAAAGGTGAAAGAAAACCTGAAGGCAGTGAAAAAGTGGTGATGGTTGATGCAGCTTTGCATGCTGTAGATGATATATTGAGAGATAACCCTGAAGCGCTATTTTATGGACAAGATGTAGGCGGGAGACTTGGTGGAGTGTTTAGAGAGGCGGCAACTTTATCTCAGAAATATGGCGAGCATAGAATATTCAATACACCAATACAAGAAGCATATATTGTTGGTAGTACCGCAGGAATGTCTGCTGTCGGTGCCAAAGCAATTGTAGAAATTCAATTTGCAGATTATATCTGGCCGGGTATGAATCAGTTGGTAGAAGAACTTTCAAAAAGCTGTTATTTATCCCAAGGTCAATTCCCAATCCAGTCGCTTATTAGAGTGCCCATAGGCGCTTATGGCGGTGGTGGCCCATATCATTCTGGAAGTATAGAATCTACCTTACTTACTATCAGAGGAATTAAAGTTGTGTATCCGTCCAATGCGGCTGATATGAAGGGACTTTTAAAAGCAGCCTTTTATGATCCAAACCCAGTAGTGATGCTTGAACATAAAGGCTTGTATTGGTCTAAAGTACCAGGTACCGAGGAAGCCAAAACTTTCGAGCCGGATGGAGATTATATTATTCCTTTAGGAAAAGCTCTTATTGCGCAAGAAGCGAGTGAAGATAAAATTGCCAAAGGTGAAAGCTGTGTAGTCATCACCTATGGAATGGGTGTATATTGGGCAAGAGCCGCTTCTGAACAATTTGATGGGGCTGTAGAGATTATTGATTTGAGAACGCTAAATCCATTGGATTGGGACACTATAAGTGATTCGGTTCAAAAGCATAACAAAGCAATGGTATTAACTGAAGAGCCATTGATGAATTCATTTGCAGAATCATTAGCTGGCCGAATTTCAGCAAATTTATTTGAGCACTTAGACGCACCCGTTTTAACATTAGGTGCATTGAATTTACCGGCTATTGCGTTGAATGTGGAGTTGGAAAAGGCAATGTTGCCAAATGCTGATAAAACGGCAGTGGTGATAAAACAACTCTTAAACTACTAGAAGGCTGTTTCTAAAAATACTTTGGTTTAAAATGAATATAATGGTTTTATAATGGGCTTGTTTTTAGTTTGATACGTTTAAATAGGCAAGGTGATTTATAACTTAATAATCGGACTCCTTTTTTCTGTTAGATCACCTTTTTTTCTTCAACCTATTTTTTCATTTAACCATTTTTTACCAATGAAAGCCAAATTTTTATTAAGCTTTGGACTTATCGTTATTTTGTTGACCAGCCCTATTCTGGCAGCGAACATTAATAATGATACTGATCCTAAACCAAAGTATTCACCCGAAGTACAAAGAATTGTAGATCGAGTGAATGAGCTAAAGGAAATCGATCGATCTACTTTAACAAAAGCGGAAAGAAAAGATTTGAGAAATGAAGTGCGTGAGCTAAAGGATGAAGCTAACGCAGCAAATGGAAATGGCGTTTACTTATCAGTAGGAGCAGTCATTATTATCATTCTTTTATTGATACTGATTTTGTAATTAGTTTTGATGGATTAATTCAAAAAGGGTTCGCAAGAACCCTTTTCTGTTTTTAAGCTTTCTAAACTGTTTTCTTGTTTTTATCAGTGTGTTGGTTTTACTTTACTTTATAACTAAATCAATAACATTATGAAAGCAAAATTTTTAGTAATGCTTGGCCTTGTAGCCTTATTTTGTGTATCACCAGTTTTGGCAAATGATACTGACAAAAACGATCCTGAAAAAGAAGCTAAGTATAGCCCGGAAGTTCAGCGAATTGTAGATAGGGTAAATGAGCTTAAGGCTATTGATAAATCAGAAATGTCCAGAGAAGAAAAGAAAGAATTGAGAGCCGAAATTAAAGAGCTTAAAGAAGAAGCAAATGCAGCTAGTAAAAATGGTGGGATTTTCATTTCAACAGGTGCAATCATTATAATTTTGCTTTTGATAATTATTTTATAATCAGATAGATACAATATGAAAAAAGAGCATTGAAATCACTTTCAATGCTCTTTTTTTTTACTTCAGATTTAGTAATTTATCTCAGTATTTGCACCTCGATGACAGTTGCATTTTCGGCAGCACTAAACACTCTATGAGTGGATTTGATAAAGTCACTTTCATCTGCTTTAAAGATATTTTCTACATACTTCTGCGGGTTTCTGTCTATCAAAGGAAACCATGTGCTTTGAATCTGAATTTGGATTTTATGTCCTTTTTTGAAAGTATGGTAAACGTCCTGTAATCGAAAGTCCACATCGGTGACTTGATTTGGCACAAAAGGCTTAGGATTGTCAAAGCCTTCTCTATACCTCCCGCGCATACTTTCACTACGAACCATTTGGTGGTAATTGCTTAGTTTCTGATTGGCTGTCACCCATTCTGGAGTTTCTGTATCTCCTGGATATACATCTACCAATTTCACAATCCAGTCAGCATCTGTACCAGTGATACTCACTTTCAATTTTGCCATGATTTCTCCAGCCAAAGTAATGTCATTCTCTAACACATCAGTTTCATACACCAATACATCTGGGCGGCGTGCAGCAAAGCGCTGATCATCACTCATGTATTTCCTTGGAGTAAAGGTCAATTTGATATCTTCAGAATGTGGAACTGGTTTGGCAGGATCAGATACAAACTCTGCAAAAGCTCCTCTTGCGCTTGGAGCATCCATACTTAGCGATCCATCGGCATGTGGATACATATTTACTCGTTCTGCATTAGCAGGAGGCCAGTTTTCAAAGCGAGTCCATTCTTTCTTACCAGTATCAAACATATAGGCTTCTGGCAATCCTGTTTGTCCATCCCCAGCACCTTTTAGGAAGTGATCAAAAAATTCAGCTTCTACATTATCCTGATACCAAGTGGAAATACTATCACCAAAGTGGATATTAAATACATTTTGCGTTCCTCTTTCACGTGACCAATCTCCATGACTCCATGGACCCATCACTATTGTATTGTAAGTATTCGGGTTATTCTTCTCAATTTCTTTGTAGATATTTAACGGGCCGTATAAGTCTTCTGCATCGAACCACCCGCCTACAACCATCACAGATGGCTTAATGTCTTTCATGTGCTGTACAATCCCTCTTCGCTGCCAAAATTCATCGTAATCTGGGTGTTCGACAATTTGTTGCCAGAAGAAATTATCTTCGCCATAATATTTGGAAGCATTTTTTAGGGGACCCAAATCCATAAAGAATTGATAAGCATCCTCGGTTCCGGCATCAATCATTTTGTACCAAGCCTCAGTGGTTGGCTTATCTTTCTGATAACCAAAAACGGATGTCGCCACGAAATAGCTCAAGAAATAAGCTCCATTGTGATGAAAATCATCAAAATAGAAATCGCCAATGGGTGCTTGTGGTGAAACAGCTTTTAATGCTTCATGGGCGTAAGGCAAACTTGCAGCAGAATAGAATCCTGGATATGAAATTCCCCATTGGCCAACTTTCCCATTGTTGTTATCAAGGTTTGCAATTAACCATTCAATCGTATCGTAGGTATCAGTACTTTCGTCTATATCTTGGTCAGTATTGCGTTCTTCAGCTGTTAATGTTGGACGCATATTATCATAGCTCCCTTCACTATTCCACCTCCCGCGTACGTCTTGGTACACGAATATGTACCCATCTTTCATTAAAGTAGAAGACGGGCCAAGAGCTGTTTTGAAAGCATCAGCACCATAAGGAGCCACGCTATATGGCGTGCGTTGCATCAAAATCGGATACTCTTTCGATTGATCTTTTGGCGCATATATACTTGTGAAAAGTTTTACGCCATCGCGCATTTCTATATACACTTCGGTTTTAGTGTAATTTTCTTTTACATAGTTTGCTTGGGTATTTTGCTCTTGCCCATCTTTTGGACTACAGCCAACAACTATTAGAAATAATAGCACCGTCTGCAAAGCAAAGACTAGTTTGTTTTTCATAGTATTTTTAGGTTTAAGAAATAAGGTAATATTTCTGCTGCATATTTCAATAAGAAATTGGATAGGAGGAGATTATGTTTGACCAGCCAAATGAAAAGATCAATTTTGGAAACGATGAGTTACAATAGGCCTTCTTGCGCACTAGCTTCATCAGTCATTTCTTTTGCTAGGTCTTTTCCCAAATAGCCGTCGATAAAGTAATGGGCGATGTAAAGAATAGGAGTGAGCAAAATAGCTACAGCAAACTTGTACAAATAATTGATTATCCCAACTGAAGCAAGCTGTTCATAAGACCAATTACCAAATACTACGAATGCAATCCACAATACCACAAAGCTGTCGATCAGCTGCGATACTAAGGTAGAGCCAGTGGCTCGCAGCCATATTTTCTTAGAGCCTGTAAACCTTCTCAACTTTTGGAATACATAAACATCTACTAATTGCCCAATGAGGAAGGCAATCAAGGAGCCTAAAATTATGCCCATTCCTTGGCGGAAAATAAGATTGAAAGCAAAGCTTATATTAAATGGATTGCCTTGATCATCAGCAGGGTTTACATCGAGCCAGAAATCAGCAGGAGTGAGCAAGGTCACGATGTAGATCATAAAGAAAGAATAGAGAATAAGACCAGCAGTAAGGAAACTGATTTTCTTTACGCCCGACTTACCAAAGTATTCATTGATTATATCAGTGGTAATAAACACGACCGGCCAAAGCATTACCCCAGCAGTTAGGTTAAAATCAAGTACAAAATCGCCAAGCAGTTTGATATTGGCGGGAGGAATGCCGAGCGTTCCTTCTGCAGAAAAGATTTTCACGCCCACCATTTCTGCTAGGAGAGCATTGGTGATGAAAATTCCACTAAGGACGATAAAGAGGTTTCTCTTTTTTACTTTTTCAGTTTTCAAGTGCACGAAAATTTATTCCGGAATAGAAAATTTTTCACCTTCAATCGCCAAATAGGATTCTGCAAAAACCTCCCGCGCTTCTGTCTGCAGAGGTTCCAAGTCTTTGTATCTAATAGAAAAGTGTCCCAATAATAGCATTTTCACATTAGCTTTCAATGCAATGCTAGCTGCTTGTTTGGCTGTGCTATGGAATGTTTGAGAAGCTCTTTCTGTCATATCATCCATAAAGGTTGCTTCATGATATAGCAAATCTGCTCCTGCTACCGTAGAAATTATTGACTCATCATAAATGGTGTCTGAGCAAAATACGTATTTTCTGGATTTCTTTGCGGATTTGGTAAAGAGCCAGTTAGTGAATATTTCTCCAGTTTCCGGATGGCTAATATCTTCTCCATTTTTCAATAATTGGAATTGGTGAATCCTAATCCAATCAGGTAGATTTTCTTTGATAATCGATTTTGGCTTAGGCTTTTCTAAAAACACAAATCCAGAACAAGGGATCCGATGTTTTAACGGAAATGAATTTACTGTAAAGTGTTCATTTTCAAATAGTAGTTCCTTAATTTCAGGTTTCCATTCTATGAAATCTAAATCATATTGAAGCGAGCTATTTGAGTATTTCAGTTGTAAGCTTATGATTTCCCTCAGGCCTGGTGGGCCATAAATAGTGAGAGGAGATTTGCGTTGCAGCAGGTGGAAAGTAAAAAGGAGACCGACTAATCCAAGATAGTGGTCTCCGTGTAAATGACTGATGAAAATTCGAGAAATTTTCTGAAAGGGAATTTTGAAATTTCTCAGCTGAATTTGAGTGCCTTCCCCACAATCAATCAGCATCCATTCATTACCTATTCTTAAAAGCTGAGAAGTTTGGTTTCTATTATGCGCTGGTGCGGCTGAGTTGGAACCGAGTATTTGCAGCTGAAATTCCAAATTTCTACTCGTCTTCGCCTTCTTCTAAATCGCTTTCGATTACGTGCAAAAATACAGCATCAATAGCTTCTTCGATCGTTGGTAGTATATTCAATACTTTATCAAGCAAGGAGATTTTGAGTAATTTCACTACATGCTCAGAAGGAGCAGCAAGGATAAAAATACCTCCATTGTCATTATAAATCATATTGCCTCTTAATAAGGCACTTAGTCCGGAACTATCAATGTATTTTACTTGAGACAAATCCAAAATCATATTAGATACGCCTTCTGCATTTTGAGTAATAAGTTCACTTTTTACATTTGGCGATATCGTTGTATCTAATTTTTCTTCATTAATACTGAAGATTGTGTAATTGTCCTGCTTGTTTATAGAAAATTTCATAATGTGTATTTATTGCTTTAGATAGTTGTTAATGTTTGTTTCAATTCTCTTCAAAACGGAATTTGGATCTGCTTTGTTAAATTTCTCTCCAGTTACTTTTTCGAATAGCTCAATATACCTATCTGTAATCATATTCACAATTTCATCGCTCATCACAGGTTGAGTTTGTCCTTCTTTTCCTTGAAAGCCATTCTCTATTAGCCATTGCCTTACAAATTCTTTAGAAAGCTGCTTTTGCTTTTCGCCTTTAGCTTGTCTTTCGGCATAGCCATCTGCATAAAAGTAGCGGCTGGAATCCGGCGTATGAATTTCATCTATTAGGTAAATTTTTCCATCTACATGGCCAAACTCGTACTTTGTGTCAACTAAGATAAGGCCTTGTTTTGCAGCTATTTCTGTTCCTCTTTGAAACAATGCCTGAGTGTATTTTTCTAATTGGAGATAATTCTCTTCCGTAACCAATCCTTGTTTAAGAATTTCCTCCCGCGAAATATCTTCGTCGTGGCCTTCATGCGCTTTGGTAGTAGGAGTGATGATGGGTTCAGGCAGCTTGTCATTTTCTTTCAATCCTTCAGGCAAAGCCACTCCGCAAATTTGTCTTTTGCCCGAACTATATTCTCTCCAAGCATGGCCAGCCAAATAGCCTCTGATTACCATTTCCACAGGAAAGGTTTCGCAATTTAGACCCACTGTTACATTCTCATCAGGCACTGCCAGCACCCAATTAGGCACGATATCTTTTGTAGCAGCTAGAAATTTCGCAGCAATCTGGTTAAGCACTTGGCCTTTGTATGGAATAGCTCGATCAAGCACCACATCAAATGCTGAAATGCGATCGCTTGCAATCATTACTAATTGGTTTTCGAAGAAATATACATCTCTTACTTTTCCTCGGTAAAAGCCCGTTTGGCCGGGAAAATTGAAATTAGTGGATTTGATACCTGAATACATGATGGCAAGTTACAGAAGGAAATTTGGGTGTGAAAGTATATAAGAAAGCGGGAGGAATATTTTTCTTTAAATCTGGTATTTTATCTACCTCTTTGTTCTTCTTTTATGAGTGTACCTTCTTCATTATAGAACAGCCATAACCCATTTGGACTTCCATTTCGATAATTCCCTTTGATGTAAATTTCACCATTGGGATGATATGAAATATATTCACCATTCATTACTCCTTTATTGTAATGGCTAATCTCACTGATTTGTCCTTCTTTAAATTTTTTGCTTTCACCTTCTAGCATTCCTGCTTTATATCTGTATTGATAAATGGTGTCGCCTTTTACATCCAATTCCAAGGCGATTCCTTCAGGCAATCCATTTTCGAAATTTCCAACTGCTTTTAAGTTTCCGTTTTGGAAATAACTTTTCACTTCACCAGCTAATATTCCGTTTTCAAAAGTGCCTTCTTGTAAAATATTCCCATTCTGATGGTAAACCTTAAAAGGTCCTTGAGCCGTATCGCTTTTGAAATAACTCACGCGCATCAAGCTTTCTCCATCATCATAATATTCCTTCATTAAGCCATTTTTGAGTCCATTGAAGTACATCACTTCAAGTGATAAATTGCTATTGGGGTGAAATCGACGAAAAGAGCCATCACGTAATGTTGTGTCTTGCTCTGGATATTCAATTACCGAATATATCTCCTTTATTGTGCCTTTCTCATCATCGTAGTAAATGATAACTGGTACCTTCTCCTGTGCCATGGTCACTGAAAAAGTGGAAGCAAAGCAAAAAGTAAGTAGGGCTAAAAGGAATCGACTTTTCATATATTTAGGATAACGCAAAAACTTATCCGAATAATAAATAAAAATGCTCCATCATTCAATTAATGGAGCATTTTTCAATTATTAAGAATTTTCTAAATAGAACTACTTCTTCTTCCCTCTAAACCCACCTTTTTTCTTTTCAGGCTGTTCTTCAGCAAGTTTCAAGCAATCTGCTAATGTGAGTTCGGTTGGTTCTGTGCCTTTCGGTATTTTCACATTCTGCTTTCCAACTTTAATATAAGGTCCCCATCTGCCATTAAGGATTTGTACATCCTCATTTTCATCAAAGCTTTTGATCAATTTTTGTGCATCAGCTAATCTTTTAGCTTCAATAATTTCTATGGCTCTATCGATGTCAACACTTAGCGGATCATCTTCCTTGCCAAGGCTGTAGAAGGCTGAGTTATGACGTACATAAGGGCCAAATCTACCAATGGCAGCTACCACAGGTTTGCCTTCAAATTCACCCACTTCACGCGGCAATTTGAATAACTCCATGGCATCTTCCAATGTGATAGTGTCAATGTATTGGCCTTTGCGCATGCTGGCAAACTGAGGTTTTTCTTCGCCTTCGCTATCACCAATTTGCACCAATGGACCAAACTTACCCAATCGAGCAATTACTTCTTTGCCAGATTTAGGGTCGGTACCCAATGTTCTACTCGAAGAAATATCCGATCTTTTTACTTGCTCAGTTTCTTCCACCCGCTGATGGAAAGTCTTATAAAAAGAATCGATCATGGATTTCCATTCCTTTTTGCCATGAGCGATTTCATCAAATTCCTTCTCAACCGTTGCAGTGAAATTGAAATCGATCACTGTTGGAAAATGATCTACCAAGAAATCATTTACTACTGTCGCAATATTGGTAGGGAAAAGTTTCTGCTTTTCTGCACCAGTAGTTTCTGTAAGTTTTTCTGTTTTAATGGTTCCTTTTTTCAAGGTCAAAAGAGAGTAATCACGATCCCTACCATCTCTATTTTCCTTTATTACATACCCACGTTTCTGGACCGTCGAAATAGTAGGAGCATAAGTAGATGGTCTACCAATACCCATTTCTTCTAGTTTTTTCACCAAGCTTGCTTCTGTGTATCGCGCTGCAGGTCGGGTAAAAGTTTCTCTTGCATTTAGCTCATTCAAATCAAGCTCTTGTCCAACTTCCAAAGGAGGAAGCATTCCGCTTTTTTCTTCATCCTCGTCCTCATCGTCTGTTGACTCAATATATACTTTTAAAAAGCCATCAAATTTGATTACCTCACCTTGAGCGACAAGCTTTTCATTACTATTAGAAATCTTGATGGTTGCGGTAGTTTTTTCCAACTGCGCATCTGCCATTTGGCTGGCAATTGCTCTTTTCCAAATCAACTCATATAAGCGTTGCTCATTTCTCTCTCCTCCCGCTTCAGTTTCCGAGAAGTTGGTTGGACGGATGGCTTCGTGAGCTTCTTGCGCTCCTTCTGATTTGGTTTTATATTTTCTGACAAATACATACTTATCACCAAATTCAGACTTTATCTGCTCGGTCGCCATTTTAATCGCATCTTCCGATAAATTGAATGAATCGGTACGCATGTATGAAATCTTACCTGATTCATAAAGTCTTTGCGCCAAAGTCATCGTTTGGCTTACAGAAAAGCCCAATTTGCGCGAAGCTTCCTGTTGCAAAGTAGAAGTGGTAAATGGAGGTGCCGGACTTCTTTTGGCAGGCTTTGTTTCCAAATTGCCAATGCTAAAGCTTGCATCCTTGCAACTTTCTAAAAAGGCCAAAGCCTCATTTTCTGTAGCGAATTTTTCAGGCCGATCTGCTACAAGTGTTTTGCCATTTTCTAAAGTGAATATTCCACGCACTTTGAAAGATGACACGGAATTGAACTTGTCAATTTCACGCTCACGATCAACTACTAAGCGAACGGCTACAGACTGTACTCTCCCTGCAGAAAGCCCGGTTTTTATTTTTTTCCAAAGGATTGGAGATAATTCAAAACCAACGAGGCGATCCAAAACACGTCTGGCTTGCTGTGCATTTACCAAATCAATATCTATCCCTCTTGGAGATTCCAGTGCATTGGTGATTGCATTTTTGGTAATTTCCCTAAATACAATTCGTCTTGTTTGAGCATCATTTAGATTCAAAGATTCTTTCAAGTGCCAAGCAATAGCTTCTCCCTCGCGGTCATCATCACTCGCTAGGTAGATTATTTCTGCTGCCTTCACCAACTTCTTCAACTCATCAATTACTTTCTTTTTATCAGCAGTGATTTCGTAAGTAGGTTCGTAGTTATTTTCAATATCTATTGCCTTATCACCTTTAGGCAAATCCCGGACATGTCCATAGCTTGATGTTACTTTAAAATCCTTCCCTAGATATCCTTCTATTGTTTTGGCTTTGGCTGGAGACTCGACTATTACAAGATTTTTCGGCATTATACTTATTTTTAATTACAAATGGCTGCGTTCAAATATCCACAAAAAAAGTTACAAAAAACTAAAGGGACAATTTTCATCCGTATTAAATGCTTAATTTAGTGTCAAACAAGCAACATAAATAAGCCAAAATGGTTAGAACGCTCGATCTTGTAAGGCATGCAACTGCAATGGAAAACTATGGTAGTCAGAAGGATATCGATAGGGAGCTGACGGCGGGAGGAATACGTCATGCGGTAATTCTAGGAAAATATTTAAAAAGCACTGGCAATGCTCCCAAAATAATCATTTCCTCCAATGCACAGAGAGCTAAACACACCGCAATGCTTCTTGCGGACTGTATGCATTACAATGAAGACCTTGTCAGCATCAATGATGATTTGTACAATGCATCCATACGAGTATTGCTTGATGCCATTAATAATTTTGATGATAAATTAGACCATATATTAATGGTGGCGCATAATCCGGGTATTAGCTATTTGGTAGAATATCTCACTGGCGAGCAAGTCGGCTCAATGCACCCTGGAGGGATAAGCAGACTTAGCTTTGAAGGAAACTGGAAAGATATTTCTCAAAACTCATGTAATTTATTATATTATAAGGAACCCGAAAGTTTACTAATTTAAAATTTAATTAAAATATGACAATTGATTCGAATTCAGATTTTGATCCAAATGGTGTTGCAGAAAAAGGAAAGTTATTTGGTTTGCCAGGAAGCTTAGCAGATGCGAAAATAGTTATTTTACCAGTTCCTTGGGAAGTTACCGTATCCTATTCAAACGGAACCGCAGATGGCCCGCAAGCAATTTTAGAAGCTTCAGCACAAGTAGATTTATATCAAGCCGACATTAGAGATGCTTGGCGAATGGGTTTGCACCTAGCACCAATTGATGTAAATCTTCATAAAAAGAGTAACGATCATAGGCTTATTGCAAAAAATTATATTGAGTGGCTTGAGGAGGGATCTCCAGAAGATCAGGTAGAACGATTTGCATCTGTTACTTCTATTGTAGATAAAGCCTGTGCAGAAATGGTAGCTTGGGTAAAAGCTGAAGCTTTAAATTATATTGAACAAGGAAAAGTAGTTGCTGTTTTGGGTGGAGACCACAGTACACCACTTGGATTGATGCAAGCTCTAGCAAGCAAGCATAGCGATTTCGGTGTATTACAAATTGATGCGCATGCCGATCTGCGCCAAGCTTACGAAGGTTTTGAATACTCTCACGCTTCCATTTCTTACAATGCTTTGAAATTGCCACAAATTTCGAAATTGGTGCAAGTAGGTATCAGAGATTATTGCGAAGAGGAAGTAAACTATATCGAAAATGCAGGAAATAGATTGAAAGTATTTTTCGATAAGGATATAAAAGAAAGTCAATTTGATGGAAAGAGCTGGAAATCTATCTGTGATGATATTGTAAAGGAATTGCCACAGAAAGTTTATATCACTTTTGATATCGATGGCCTTGACCCTAAACTTTGTCCAAATACTGGGACACCAGTGCCTGGTGGCTTTGAGCTTGAGCAAGTACTTTACCTATTTCAGCAAGTAGTGAAATCTGGCCGTACTATTATAGGATTCGACCTCAACGAAGTTTCACCCGGCGATAATGAATGGAACGGAAATGTAGGAGCTAGAGCATTATATAGAATGTCGGCACTTACGGCAGTTTCCAATCAGATTTTGGGCTGGAGCTGATAAAATCATGAAGGCTTTTCTAATTGCGCCAAATGCCTTTAAAGGAAGTTTGTCTGCAACTGAAGGTGCCAATGCTATAGAAAGAGGAATCCAAAAAGCGGATTCCTCTTTTAGTATTAAGTCAATTCCTTTGGCAGATGGCGGCGATGGAACCTCCTGCCTTCTTTCAAAGCAAATGGGTGCTGAATGGATTCAAATTGAAACCTTGAATGCCGTTGGAAAGTCCATTTCTGCAGGCTTCGGATTTCAGCGAGAAAAATCTCTTGCAATTATTGATATAGCAGAAGCGAGCGGAATTCAGCATCTTTCTATCGATGAACTAAACCCGAAAACTGCCAGCTCTTATGGCACAGGTTTGTTGATTTTGAAAGCCATTGAACTTGGTTCAAAGCATATTTGGACTGGATTAGGCGGCTCTGCAAGTATCGACGGCGGAATAGGTATTCTTCAAGCTTTAGGGTTTAGCTTTTTTAGTCTAGAAAATAGACCGCTAAAAAATCCAGTTTTAGAAATGGATAAGATTGTTTCCATTTCAGCACCCAATTCAGGATTAAGCGAAATTGAATTTAGTCTTTTGTGTGATGTTGAAAATCCGCTTTTAGGTAGAAATGGATGTGTTGCAATATTTGGTCATCAAAAAGGAGTGAAACCACATGAAGTAGAATACTTTGAAACTCGATTGAAAAATTGGGCTATTGCCATTCAAGGTCATTCTGATCTTGTGGATTTAGAATCAAAGCCAAAGCTGGGAGCAGCGGGAGGAATTGCCTTCGGTTTGCAAGTCTGTCTCAAGGCAAAGCTGTTCAGTGGCTCAGATTTCTTTTTGCAACATGTGGGTTTTGAAAAACAACTTGAGATTGCTGATATCTTAATAACTGGTGAAGGAAAATTTGATCGGCAAAGTAGCCAAGGAAAAATCACAGGAAGAGTGATTAAGATCGCTCAAAATATCAATAAGCAAGTTTATGTATTAGTAGGAAAGCTGGATGCTGGAATAAGTGAGTCTGATTACAGAAATGTACAGTTCATCGAAATAAGCAAACATCGACAGAATTTAGCTTCAGCTATAGAGCATACTTCTGAGGATTTAGAAAAAGCGGCTTATGAAATAGCTCGAAGCGTCAAATCTCCTCAATAAGCTCATCGAGCCAAAATCTAAAGTCATCATTATTATAAGAGGCCATTCCAAAATGCTCCAGTACAATCTGGCCATTTCTATCTAACACAAATGTGGCTGGGATACTTTGACTTTTCAGCTGATCAGGAACCAAGCTTAAGGGAATATAAGTGGCAAAATCAAAATCCTTGCGATTCAGAAAATTGGTCATTTTATCCTTATCAGAATCTAAATTTACTAGCAAAAAGGCGATATCTTTTCCTTGGTAGTCGTTGTAAAGTTGATTGATATCGGGCATTTCTGCCACACATGGAGGACACCAGCTAGCCCAAAAATTGATGAATACGATTTTGCCTTTCAATTCATCCAGACTCAACTTGTTTCCTTTCAAATCTACCAATTCAAAGTCGCTTTCAATGGTTTTGTATGCGCTCTTGGAAAGTTCTGTTGGAGCAAATAGTCCCGTTTTGAGGAAAACTTGCTGAATTCTTCCAATCACTTCTGTATGCCAACCAGCTGCATATATTCCTATCATTATGGCAACCATAATACCTATTTCAATGGCAGGGTGGACACGTTTCATATTTTGCGAGAATTAGTAATAGGAGAGTAGATTTCGTAAATTCAACGATCAAACTTGAATACAATAAACATGCTCAAATCATTCTTGACCCTTGTATTTTTTTTAATTTTTTCTGCTTCTACTCAAGCACAAGTTGCTAACTCTAATTACTCTGAAGACACCAAGGATATCAATAGTATCCTTATTGCGCTTTATGAGGTTATTTCAGGTGCCCCCGGCGAAGCTAGAGATTGGGATAGATTTTTGAATTTATTCACCGACGATGCCAAATTAATACCAACAGGAGCCGCCAGAAATGAAGGTAAAGGCTACGATTATTGGACGCCGCAAATGTATAGAGATAGCTTTGTAGCCAATCGCTTGAACATTGGTTTCTATGAAGTAGAGCTCAATAGAGTGGTGGAGCAATTTGGAGCAATTGCA
Organism: Peijinzhouia sedimentorum; assembly: GCF_049340005.1. Classification (NCBI taxonomy): domain Bacteria; kingdom Pseudomonadati; phylum Bacteroidota; class Cytophagia; order Cytophagales; family Peijinzhouiaceae; genus Peijinzhouia; species Peijinzhouia sedimentorum. The sequence continues at coordinate 3,521 of NZ_JBMPIY010000009.1, read as the reverse complement.
CATGTGTGGAGCACTTACGAAACGAGAGAGTTTAAAGAAGGTCCGCAAACAAATAGAGGAATCAACAGTATTCAATTACTGAATATGAACAACAGGTGGTATGTGATGAATATTTATTGGAGTGCCGAGAATGATGGATTTACATTACCTCCCGCCTATATTATCCGTAGAGATTAATCAGGAAATGAAGCTAATTTCAATTCATTAAGTTTTTTTCATTTCATATTCTACTTGAATAAGTAATTTCGCGTCCTATTTTTAAAAATTTGAACATGATTGATAAAATAGCTTTTGAGCTTGGCATAAGACCTAACCAAGTAAAAGCAACCGTAGATTTGTTAGATGAGGACGCAACAGTCCCTTTTATTTCCAGGTATAGAAAAGAAAGAACTGGAGATTTGGATGAAGTCCAGATCATGAATGTCAGAGATAGAATTACTCAACTTCGTGAGCTTGACAAAAGGCGGGAGGCAATCCTTAAGAGCATTGAGGATCAGGGTAAAATGACTGATGAACTTAAGTCTCGAATCGATTTGGCAGAAACCATGTCGGAATTGGAAGATATATATTTGCCATATAAGCCACGCCGTAGAACCAAAGCCACCATTGCTCGTGAAGCAGGTTTGGAGCCTCTTGCAGAACTCATTTTTGATCAATCGCCAGAAGTTGATCCACAAGCTGAAGCTGCTGCTTTCATCGATGTGGAAAAAGGCGTAGAAACCATAGAGCAAGCCTTACAAGGTGCAAGAGATATTATGGCAGAGTGGATCAATGAAAATGCTGATGCTCGCGCAGCTCTTCGCAAGCTATTTATGGATGAAGCCATTATTTCTTCCAAACTGATTTCAGGAAAAGAGGAGGAGGGCCACAAGTATAAAGATTACTTCGACTGGCAGGAAAGTTTCAAAAACATTCCATCTCACAGACTACTGGCATTGCGTCGCGGTGAAAAGGAAATGATCTTATCAGTAGATATTTCTCCAGAAGAAGGAACAGCTTTATTTGCGCTCAATAATCTATTTGTAAATGGTAGCTGTCCAGCTTCGGAAGAGGTAGAAAAAGCTGCTCGCGATTCTTATAAAAGATTGCTCAAGCCAAGCTTGGAAACTGAAGCGAGGATGCAATCTAAAATCCTTGCAGATGAAGAAGCTATTCGCGTTTTTGCCAACAACCTACGAGAACTCTTACTGTCATCCCCGCTTGGCGAAAAGAAAATATTGGCGGTAGATCCAGGATTCAGAACGGGCTGCAAAGTAGTGTATTTGAATAAGCAAGGAAAGCTGATTGAGAATACGACCATTTACCCTAATCCACCCCAAAACGATACGCGTAATGCCGACAGGATTATTAAGGCATTGTATGAAAAATATGAATTTGAAGCTGTAGCCATTGGAAATGGAACAGCAGGAAGAGAAACGGAGCGTTACTTTAAAGCACTGGGCTTGCCATCAAAAGTGGCCATCGTGCAGGTTAACGAAAGTGGAGCTTCTATCTATTCGGCTTCGGATGTGGCGCGGGAGGAATTTCCAGATTATGATCTTACTGTAAGAGGTGCGGTATCAATTGGCCGCAGACTGATGGATCCCTTGGCCGAATTGGTGAAAATTGATCCGAAATCTATTGGTGTGGGTCAATACCAACATGATGTGGATCAAAATCAATTGAAGCTGAGCTTGGATGATACTGTGGTTAGTTGTGTGAATGCAGTGGGTGTCGATTTGAATACTGCTTCCGGGCCATTGCTCTCTTATGTTTCAGGTTTAGGCCCACAATTGGCAAAAAATATCATTAGCTACAGAGAAGAAAACGGCCCGTTTAAAGATAGAAAAGCACTGAAAAAAGTGCCTCGATTAGGTGATAAAGCATTTGAGCAATCGGCGGGATTCTTAAGAATTACAGGAGCTAAAAATCCATTAGATGCTAGTGCAGTCCATCCGGAACGTTACGAATTGGTAGAAAGAATGGCGGCTGATTTAGGCGTTTCTGTGAAAGATTTGATCACTGATGGAAACCTTAGAAAACGAATCAAGCTTGAAAACTACATTACAGAGGATGTTGGTTTGCCTACCCTAAAAGATATAATAGCCGAGCTGGAAAAACCAGGTCGCGATCCGAGACAAAATTTCGAAGCTTTCCAATTTGATGATGCAATTAATAGCCCTGAGGACTTACGAATTGGGATGGTATTGCCAGGCATTATCACCAATATCACCAATTTCGGAGTGTTTGTGGATGTTGGGGTACATCAGGATGGCTTGGTTCATATCAGTCAGCTTTCAGATAGATTTGTGAAAGACCCGATGGAGATTGTAAAAGTAAATCAGAAAGTGAAAGTGACTGTAATGGAAGTAGACTTGAAAAGAAAGCGAATCGCACTTTCAATGAAATCCGATCCTTATGGAAAAAGCCAAGTACCCAAAAAGCGAGAAGAAAAGCGGGAGGATAAAAGGATTGACTTAGAGAGTTTGAAAAGAAGATTTTCATAGAACTTATAGCTAATTCAGAGGATTTTGTTGTCTGGCAAGATTTTTATAATTCATTTATTAATTCACCGTTATTGTAATTATATCTTTTTATTACAAATTTGTATATTCAGTTTAGTAAATACATAGAGGAAAATCATAAAAATGATAGTTGAAGTTTGTGCCAATAGTTTACAGTCAGCGTTAAATGCTCAAGAAGGAGGAGCTAAGAGAGTAGAGCTTTGTTCTAGTTTAATTTTAGGAGGGCTTACCCCAAGTCCATCTTCAATTCTCATGTCCAAAGCCATATTAACAATTGATGTATTTGTAATGATTAGGCCTCGCGAGGGGGATTTTTGCTATTCAGATATTGAGTTTGAGCAAATGGCGCAAGATATTTTGTTCTGCAAAGAATCAGGATGTGATGGAGTGGTGTTGGGCATTCTGAAACCAGATGGAACGGTTGATATAGAACGAACGCAACAATTGGTCGAGTTAGCTAGTCCTATGCAAGTGTCATTTCATAGAGCTTTTGATTTGACTAAAGACACGATGAAAGCTTTGGAAGACGTAATATCCACAGGCTGCACTCGCATACTTACTTCCGGTAACCGTCCGCAAGTAATGGATGGAATCGATCATGTAACTAATCTCATTAGAGAAGCTGCTGATAGAATAATCATAATGCCAGGTGGTGGAATCAATGACAAGAATTTATCTCGTATTCTACAGACAGGAGCGCAAGAAATTCACCTTTCTGGCAGAAGAAAGATCGAAAGCCCAATGGAATTCAAGAAGCCATATCTACGACTTACTGATATTCCTGGACACACGGATTATGTGATTGAAGAAACGGATGTGAAAGTGATTAGAGATATTGTTGATTTGCTCCCAACGGAGGATTAATTAGCTATCTAAAATAAAGCAAAAAGCCTGATAAAATTAAATCTATCAGGCTTTTCGTTTCTAGACTAATTTTTTTAAGGTAATGTACTGAAAAATAGTTGGTGACTTTTATCTTAATATTCCGTAATATCCGGCGCTGCCCTGAAGAGGAAA